>JBFMFQ010000285.1:0-2927 GCA_040752075.1 Candidatus Zixiibacteriota bacterium
AAGCAGTCGGTCACCAGCGCCACAAGGAGGTTTCAAGCACAATGAGCATCAGCCAATTGGCCCGCAGCATCGCCGAGTCGCCGACTCTGAAACTGAACGAGCAGGCGCGCATCCTGAAGGAGAAGGGCGAGCCGGTGATTCACCTCGGCGCGGGCGAACCGAAAAGCAAGGTGCCGATGGATGCGATCCGCAGCGCGGCGGCATCGATTACCTCCGGCGAGGTGCGCTACACGCCCACCGACGGCATCCCCGAACTGAAAAAAGCCATCATCCGCTACATGGAAGACAACTACAACCGTGTGGTCGGGCCGGCAAACGTGATCGTCTCCGGCGGCGCCAAGCAGGCGCTGGCCGTGCTCCTGAGCGTGATCCTCAATCCCCAGGACGAAGTCATCATCACCGCGCCCTACTGGGTGAGTTATCCGGAGATGGTGAAACTGGTCTATGGCGTGCCGGTGATCGTGAAGTCCGAGGACGGCCGTTTCCACCCGCGTGCGGTCGACATCAAGGCCGCCGTGAGTTCATACACGCGCGCCATCATCCTCAACAGCCCCAACAATCCCTCCGGGGCCGTGTACACGCCCGAGTTTCTCGCCGAGATGGTCGACTTCTGCGAGACCAAGGGCATTTACCTGATCATGGATGACATCTATCACAAACTTCTCTTCGACGGGGTGCCTTTCCATCCCGCGTACAAGTTCTCCAAGAAGGACCTCGAAGATTCGAAGATCATTGTGATCAACGGTGTCTCGAAGCTCTACGCCATGACCGGCTTTCGGATCGGCTGGACCGTGGCCCCGAGGAAGATTGTTGAGGTCATGGTCAATGTCCAGGCGCAGACCACCTCGTGCCCCTCGACCGTGTCGCAGGTCGCCTCGGTCGGCGCGCTCAATGGTGTGCAAAGCGGGGTTGAGAGCCTCAAACTCATGCTCGAAAACAACCGCAACGTCATGGTGCAGGAACTGCGGGCGCTGGATGGGATCCATGTGGTCTCGCCGGGTGGGACATTCTACTGCCTGCCGGACTTCAGCGCCTACAACAAGAACTCCGTCGAGCTGTGCCAGTTTCTGCTCAACAAAGTGAGGGTGGTGACCGTGCCGGGCAAGGAGTTCGGCATGGAGGGGCATCTGCGCCTCTCCTACTGCGGCACCATCAAAGAAATCACCGAAGGGATCACCCGAATCAAGTGGGCGCTCGATCCGAAGGCCCCCAACGAAATCTTCATCGGTGAGCGCAAATTGGTGAGGGACTGGAAATGAAATACTTCATCGACATCAAGACACCGGCGCAGGACATCGCGATGGAACGGGCGAGCGACTTTCGCCTGAAGGACCAGGGATTCTCGAAACTCAACCGTGTGTACTGGAATCTCTCGGTCGACGCCCTCTACGAGGAAGCGGTCTTCCGGCGCGAGGGACAGATCGGCTACAAAGGCCCGTTTATCGTCAACACCGGCAAGCACACCGCACGCGCCGCCAATGACAAGTTTATCGTGCGCGAGGCCTCCACCGGCGAGCACATCTGGTGGGGCAAGTACAACCGCCCGTTCAGCTCCGAAAAGTTCAGCCTCGTTTTGAGCCGCATGCAGGCCTACCTGCAGGACCGCGATGTCTTCGTGCAGGATTGTCATGTCGGCGCCGACCCGAACTACCGCCTGCCAATCCGTGTCATCACCGAACTGGCCTGGCACAGCCACTTCGCCCGGAACATGTTCATTCCCGTGGACGGGTTGGAAGAGCAGCGGCGCCATGTGCCGGAGTTCACCATCGTGTCGGTGCCGTCATTCCAGGGATCACCTGAGATCGATGGCACGCTGACGCCGACATTCATCCTGCTCAGTTTTGAGCAGAAGCTGGTGCTGATCGGCGGATCCGGCTACGGTGGCGAGATCAAGAAGGCCGCCTTCACCATCATGAATTACCTCCTGCCTCTGCAGAGCATTCTGAGCATGCACTGCTCGGCGAATGTTGGCAAGCAGGGCGACAGCGCGCTTTTCTTCGGTCTTTCGGGCACCGGCAAGACCACCCTCTCGGCCGATCCGCGCCGCCGTTTGATCGGCGATGATGAGCACGGCTGGAGCGACGAGGGGGTCTTCAATTTCGAAAACGGCTGCTACGCGAAGGTGATCGCGCTCTCGCCGACGGCGGAGCCGGAGATTTACGCCTGCACACGCAAATATGGAACCATTCTCGAAAACGTCGTCTATGATCCGGTGACTCGCATTCTGGATTTGGACGATGACCGCCGCACCGAGAACACGCGCGCCTCATACCCGCTCGACTTCATCGACAACGCCGTCCCGGAGAAGATGGCCGGTCACCCGAAAAACGTGGTCATGCTGACCTGTGATGCCTCCGGTGTCATGCCGCCGATCGCGCGCCTGACTCCCGATCAGGCGGTGTACCACTTCATTTCCGGTTACACGGCCAAAGTCAGCGGCACAGAGATCGGCTTGAGCAAGGAACCGGAAATCACCTTCAGCGCCTGCTTCGGCGCGCCCTTCATGGTGCACCACCCGTACTTCTACGCGGACATGCTCAAACGCAAACTGCTGCACCACGGCGCGACCTGCTGGCTGGTCAACACCGGGTGGACTGGCGGACCCTACGGCATCGGCAAGCGCATCAGCATCCGCTATACACGCGCGCTCCTCGACGCGGCGCTGGAGGGCAAGCTGGACAAAGTCGACTATTGGCACGATCCGGTGTTCGGCTTCTCCGTGCCGAAGACCTGCCCCGAAGTTCCGGATGCCGTTCTTCGCCCCGAGAGTTCCTGGCACGATCCGGCCGCCTATCAAGAGCGCTACCGTGATCTGGCGATGCGATTCATCGACAACTTCAAGCAATTCGCCGATGGGTGCCCGCCGGAAGTGCTCGCCTGCGGGCCGAAGGTCTGAGCGGTAGGACATGCAGATCCTGCAGGGGCGC
>JBFMFQ010000286.1:0-2917 GCA_040752075.1 Candidatus Zixiibacteriota bacterium
GCGCGGCCGGTTCGGCAGCCGACGCTGCAACGGACGCAGCAGCATCGGCCTCGAGGACGATCCCGATTCGGAATGCAAAGCTGGCTGGTTCTGTTCACCCGAAGACCGGGATCCCGTTTGACAAGAACGGGTTTCCGGACTTCTCGAAGGTGTCCGTCAAAACTGTTAGAATCCAGCAAACTGGGCAGCGCGTCGCGGACAGGGCAGCCGCGAATCGCGCGGCGGGGATCAAGTCAGAACCACCAGGGTACACTTGGCACCATCACCAAGATGGGCGTACAATGCAACTCGTGCCGACGCAGATTCATGTAGCAACGGGGCATACTGGGGGAGTCGCACTTGGCGGCGGGGGTAAGTAGACATGCTCTCTGGATTTCATAGACGCAATTCTCCAGTAGACTCGGAGCAAATAAAGGTCATAGAAGACAGATTCGGCGTCTTGTTTCCAGAATCCTACAGGAAATTCCTATTGGCGTTCAACGGCGGTGAGCCGGTTGAGGGGCTGTTTCCAATTGACGGCTTTGAGAATAATCCGGACGACTTGATTCAGGCTTTCTTTGGCGTACGGGTGACGGAACCAACCGAGGACCTCTCAGAAATCCTGCTCATGCTGGAGGGATTGACGCCGAGTGGTTTCATTCCTATCGCACGGACAGCTGGCGACGACTTTGTCTGCCTTGACCTACGGAAGGAGGGTTACCCTGTCGTCTACTGGGATCGTCGCCCATTCTGGGGGAACAACATTTGGCGGGAAGAGTACCTTTACCCGGTTGCCGACAACTTCGAGGATCTCCTGGCCAAACTTCAGGAGTCCCCGTACTAACGGGCTATCCGAGTGGGGTCACCTACACCCACGACGGAGGACCCCTGCGGCAGTACGTCAACGGTGTCGGGAAGCGAGACCTCATCTTCAGCGATCCCGGATCAGGTCCGGGACCGACCACCTCGGCTCGACCCGGGTCATTGTCGATTCCACCGGTGCCATCAAGTCCTGGTTTGATTATTGTCCCTACGGCCTGTTGCGCTGCTCGTCGATCTTCAGACTTCGTCATTCAGCAATCCTCTACTCCGCCCCCCTCGCGGCGAATCTCTCTCCGCCCTCCGGGCCATAGAACAGCACCCACACGACCAGATCGTCGGTGAAGTCCTCGAAGCGGTGGACTTCGCCGGCGGCGGCGAAGAGGAGGTCGCCGGGGCCGAAGGGTTCGCGGCGGGACTCGTTGACGAACCAGCCGTGGCCGGAAACGACGATGTAGGCCTCGTCGCGGGTGTGGGGGGTCTGCGGATCATGGCCGCGTGGCGCGTAGATCTCGATTGAGAGGGTGCCGTGACGGAAGAGCTCGGCAAACCGCCGGCCTCGCTCATCGGGGATCCGCTGCAATCCCTCCTCGACACTCACCCGCCGGCGCGTCGTGAATTTGGAATCGTCAGCCAAAACGAATATGCCTCGCCTGGGTTAGACCGGCCTTGTCATGACCGCTTGGGTCGCCTCGAGTTCACCCGCCAAGTCTGCCCGTCCGTGGTGCGCCGGGAGTCGTTCTTCCCTGCCTGCGCCACTAGAGTCTGGCTCGCAACGAAATCCGGGCAGACGTCCTCTGGTATACGATTCGGCGCCGGATCCGGATGAAAAGTCGCGGGGCCCGGTCAGACCGCTTGATCCCCGACCGGGACAATCGTGGCGGCTTCAATCATGAGGACCACGGTGCGCTTCGGCGCCCTGGTCCGGTGCCGCGTGCCGCGCGGAACCAGCATCCCCTGCCGTTCGCGGATTTCGAACGTGCGGCCCTCGAAGTCCAAATGCAGGCACCCTTCGATCACGTAGAAGACCTCGTCTTCGCGATCATGCTTGTGCCAGTGGAACTCCCCCTCGAACACGCCAAGCCGGACCACACAGTCATTGACCCGGCAGAGCGACTGGTTCCACCACCGTTCTGGGCACTCGTCGGCCAATCGGCCGGCTTCGATGAGTTCGAGCGGCCCGTATTTGATGTCCATGTGGATGTTGTAGTCCATCTCATCTCCAATCCCGAGGGAAGTTGAACTGCAAGACCCGCTCGTCCTCGATCAGCCTGGTTGATACGGCGCCGAAACCATCTCCCCAAGCGGGATTTCCCGGACTGATGACCAGACGGACGCATGGGACACGTGATGCTCATGTTCACCCAGACGGCACGGGTCCTGCGACCGCAAACCGCTGAATTATAATGTGTTATGGAGTACACCTTCACTCGGTGACCGTGGGCAAGCCGCCGATTACTGAACGGCTGGAACGAGACGCGAAATCACAAGCGACTAAATTGCAATGAGTTACAAATGACATGAAAATCTCTCTACATTAAGTGGCGGCCCAGGGAAGGCCGGGCGTTTCATAGGTAGAATTCCGAATTTTAACTCGGAATTCGCTTGAGTATTCCGCAATGAGATGTACATTTCCCATTGAACCCGCGACGTGGAGGCCTTCCCCGTCGATTGGGTTCATTCAGTGTCTCACCAAACTGTTAGCCAATACTAGACCGGAAGTCTGAAGCCCGAGACATGGAGGTCGCAACCGCGGCATCGGAGGATGCAAGTGGTGTGTCGGAACTGCATGTTGAGGGCGAAGATGGGTCATCGGACATGAAGTGGCTTCACGAGGGAGTTCGAGCACATAACGACTGAGAAAGGTTTGCAATGACATCCCGAGCAGCAACCCGCCTGCGGGCCGAGGGAAGAACCCTCCCCGCGCTCTTCGGTCTCCTCACACTCTTTGCCTGCCTCTGCCTGACACCATTGGTGCAGGCCGCCGAGGCGCCGATCAATATCGGCACTGACGACGACCCGTACTACGTCCGCGACTCGGCCGCGCTCCAGGAGTTGCTGGATCTGACGCCGCCGCCGGCGTCGGTGAGTTCATCCTCGTCGGCCACCGTGGTGCGAG
>JBFMFQ010000287.1:0-2883 GCA_040752075.1 Candidatus Zixiibacteriota bacterium
CAATACTGCTAAGGATTAGACCATGAAACTCGACCTCCGCGCCCTGACCGATCTCGGCTTCACCCAGCTCGAAGCCGAAATCTATTACCACCTCGCCCAGTCCGACCCGACCACCGGCTACCAGGTGGCCCGTGCCCTCGGCAAGCCCACCGCCAACACCTACCAGGCGATCGAGTCGCTTTTGCGCAAGGGAGCCGTGATCGTGGACGAGGGCGGCGAACGCCTCTGCCGTGCGGTCGCGCCCGATGAGTTTCTCAACACGCTGGAGCGCGAGTTTGCCGGGCGCCGCAAACGCGCCGGTGCGCTCCTTGCCGATCTCGACACTCCGGCGGGCGATGACCGGATCTACGGCATCCGCTCCCATGCCCAAGTCCTCGAACGCGCCCACCGCATGATCACCGGATGCCGCACCGTCTTGCTTCTGGATGTTTCCCCGGAGATTCTCCACGAAATACGCCCGGCCCTCAAAACCCTGAAGGGGAGAGGAGTTCGCGCGGCCGCCAAGCTGTACCGTCCGGAGAAACTCCCCGGTGTGCACACATTCGCGCACCCGGAGGGTCCCGCGATCGAGGCACGCTGGCGGGGGCAGTGGCTGAACATCGTCGCCGACGGACGCGAGTTTCTGATGAGTTTCCTCGCGACGGCCGACGCCGAGCCGACGGTTGCCTATTGGAGCGCCAACACCTTCATGGCCTGGATCTACCATTCGAGTCTCTCGAGTGAGATCGTCCTCGCGGGCCTGAGCCAGGCCGCGAAGAGTGCGCCCTCATCCAGGCTGCGCTCCAACCTCGAACGCGACCTCAGTCTCCTGAAGCGCCTCTCGACCGACTCGGCCCCCGGCGCGCGCGAACTGGCAAGCAAACTGAACACGAATCCAAAGACCGACTCAAAACGGAAACAAACCCGAACACCAGCACCGGTGAACAACAAGAAGAGGTCACGATGAGCAGAATGAGACGATACGTGGGAATGATCGCCCTGATGATCGGCGCACTCGGCGTCGCAGCCGCGCATGCCGCCGGTCTGACCGATCCCTACGAGATCATGGCCAATCACTACCAGGCGTTGGGCGGACTCGAAAAGTTGAAGGCGCAGAAAACCACCCATGTCGAAGGCGCGCTCGAGCTGGTCGGCACCGGCCTGGCCGGCACTTTTCTCCAGTGGACCGAGTCGCCGATCCGCCAGCGCCAGGACGTCGACTTGAAAGTGATCAAGAGTGTCTCGGGCGACAACGGCGAGTTCGCCTGGACGGTCGATCAAAACGGCAAACTCCTGATCCGCAAGGACGAGGAAACAATCAAGGACCGCCAAGTCCAGTCTCTCCTGGCCCAGTACGCGCACATGGACCGTGCCTCGGAGGTGTTCACCCTGACTTATGACGACATCGATACCGCGTCAGGCAGGAATTGCTACGCCGTGCGTGTGAGCAACACGATCAACACCGATGTCACCACCCACTACTACGACACCGCCAGTTTCTTGGAGCTGAAACAATGGGCAAAGACGCCCGAAGGGGAGACCCGCACCTGGTATTCCGATTACCGGCCGGTCGATGGTGTCCCCTTTGCATTCACACAAGAGACAATAGAACTCCCCAGCGGGATGAAACAGGTCATAACATTCTCCACCGTGGAATTCAATGTTCCGGTCGATGCCGCCCTCTTCGAACCGCCCGGCGAGGATGTCGAGGACTTTCACTTCACGAATGGAAAGTCGGCGGAGAGTGTTGCCTTCCGTTTCATCGAAAACCACATTTACCTCCCGGTCAAAGTCGGCGGCAATGTGCGCCTGTGGGTACTCGACACCGGCGCGGAGATGTCGGTGATTGACGAACGATTCGCGCGCGAACTCGGACTTGCGATCGAGGGGAACATCAAGGGACAAGGCGCGGGCAACCAGGTCGATGTCTCCTTTACCACGCTCCCGGAGCTCAGCGTCCCCGGCCTGACCATCGATCCGCAAACCGCGGCCGTGATCGATCTGCAGTCGCTCTTCAATCGCTGGCTGGGAATGGAAGTGGTCGGGATTCTCGGCTATGACTTTCTCTCGCGTGTCGTGACCCGTGTCGATTATGCGAACGAGCGTCTATCCTTCCATCATCCCGACAGTTTCGAGTACCACGGGGATGGCGTGGTGCTGAATGCGCCGGTTTCGCAGAACAAGATTATGGATCTTCCCGTCCTCGTCGATGGCCGTCACGGCGGCGTGTGGTCGCTCGATCTGGGCGCCGGGGGAATGTCCTACCACTACCAGTACGCCGAGGCCAATGGCCTGCTCGATTCCCCCGGAGCCGATGCCCTCGCGCATGGCGCGGGTGGGTCCTTCCCGACCCGCCGCACACTGAGCAACACGATGGAACTGGCGGGATTCACGGTGAAGAACGTGGAGATCACGGTCCCGCGCGAAAAAGGCGCCGGCTCCTTCGGCCACACCGACAAAACCGGCAACATCGGCAACACACTCCTGCGCAATTTCAACCTCGTGATCGACTACAAGCGCGGCCAGGTGATCGTTGAGAAGGGCGACAACTTCGGCAAAGACTTCCCGCGCGACAACAGCGGCCTCCAACTGGCGCATGTCGGCCAAGACAGTCTGCAGGTCATCCACGTCGCCCCCGGCAGCCCCGCCGCCGAGGCAGGGTTTCGTGTGGATGATTACCTGGTGAGTGTGAATGGTCTTAAGATCGAATACCTCGGCGGCATCATCGCCGTGAACAAGATGCTCCGCGAGAAACCCGGAACGAAGTACACCATTGAAGTCAGGCGTGGGGGAGAGCTCAACAAACTGACAATGACGCTGCGCGACCTCTTTGCCTCGGGCCGCGGGTGAGTTGCACGAGTCAGCAGTCGCAGGATCAAGAGCTCCTCACCCCGGCCCTCTCCT
>JBFMFQ010000288.1:0-2857 GCA_040752075.1 Candidatus Zixiibacteriota bacterium
GTCTCGAGGAGGATTTCCTCAACGAGCGAACCGCCGCCCTCGGCGGCCTGACCCGCCTGTTTCTGTTCTTGTGCATCTGCCATGATATGTTCTCCTCTTCTACGATCGTCTCAAGCGGATTGCCCGTGTTCGCGCTCAGCCACCGATTCCGAGTTCCTTCAGCAGTTTCTCCCGGGCCGCATCATCGCCCATGATGTCCATGATCTTCTTGCGGAAGCCGGGCACGTTGCCCAGGGGGCCCTTCAGCGCCAGAAGCGCGGTGCGCAGCTGCAGGAGCTTGTTGAGCTCGGGCACCTGCCGCACCACCGATTCGGGTCCGAAATCGTTGATGTGTTCGAATTTCAGGCCGACGGGCATTTCGGCGCCCTCTTCTTCGGCGAGGACGTTTTTCACGTTCGCGGAAAGCGACAGTTTCATCGCCTTCATGACGTCGTTGAAGTTGTCCTTGTCGACGTTGATCGGCTTGCGGTCCTCAAGCGGCGTATCATCCGGCCGCTGCGTGTAGTCGCCCAGCATGACCATCTTGAGCGGAAGTTCCTTTTCTTCTTCCGCGCCGGTGGCGGGTTTGTAGACAATGTTGACCCGTTCCCGTGGGGCTACTGATCCTTCCTGTGCCATGATCGATCACCTCGCTTGTGTGTTGTGTATGGTTGCAGTTCCTGTCTCTCAAAAGTGGACATTCGTCTACTTGCCGTCCAACGCCAACGCCGCCGCGGCATCGAGCCGGCAGAGGCGATCATGGAGCCCATTCGTCTTCTGAAGCAACTCTGGTGTCGCGCGCCTTTGGTCCTTCAGCAGGATGCGTCTGGCGGTGAGAAGCGACGAGTAAACCGACAAGCAGAGATCGGGTTCCCACGACTCCAGGTTGTAGACTTCAATCAAGCGTTCGAGATCCTCAAGTTGCGGAGTGGCCAAAAGCGGCTGGCCGCTGTCGAGGCAGAGCTTCGCCAAACCAAGACGCCAGAGGAATTGGCCGCGCTGATCGCCGGTGCGCGCGATGCCCTCCTGCATCATCTTGATCGCCTCCTGGAGCCGTCCCGAGCCGGCCATCCGGCGTGCATCCTTGGTCGTGTCCTTGAGACCCTCCGGTCCGTCATCGCGCCCGCCACCGGCCGCGTTGTCCGCCGGCTGGCCGGCCAGACGCGCTTTCACATCGGACTCAATCCACATCTGGGTCTCGTTCGAGGCGATCGGGGTGCCGTTGGCGAATTTCAAATTCGCGAGTTCCGGGAGCCGGACCATGAGATTGGCGAGCTCGATCATCACGGCATCCGCCGCGGGCTCATGGGTGGTCCCCAAGCCGAGCAGTCCTTGCACACTCCAGCGGTGCAGGTCGAGCCAGAAGATGGCGGGGCCGAAAGCGTTTTCGGCGTTTTCGACCAGGTTCGCCCATTCCTTCTTGCCGGCCAGGTCGGCCAGACGGGCGGCGACATCGGGCGCGGGCGGCGGGATCTGGGTTGCGCCGTTGGTATTGGGCGGAAGTTCCTTTTGCGGGCCCCAGGTGATGGCGCGAATCAGGCGGTACGGCACCGGATCGGCGGAATCGGTCTTTCGGAGAAAGTCGCAGACTTGTTTCGTTGTCACACGGAGACGGCCGAGGACCTTGCGTGCGTCCTCCGGCGTGTTCAGCTCATCGACCTCGCCGGCCGCGGCGCGCGCGGCGGCCGCTTTTCTTGCGGCTTCCGCGGCGCGGGCGGCCGCTTCGAAGTCCTTGATGTGCTGTCCCAGCACACGTTCGAGTTCACCGAATCCCGGGGCCTCGCTGTCCAGCTTTTCAAGCAGGAAGGCGCCGATCTCCTTGAGCAGGCGGGCCGAGTTCTCAAGCGGCTCTTTCTCGTCGGTGACGGGCTTGCGGGCTTCGGCGACTTTCCCCCCGCGCTCCGCCAGCCAGTTGATCGCCTCGATGCGCCCGCGCTTGCGTTTGAGGGGCGGTTCGAGCGTGTCCCAGTACGTGGTGAGCATGTCGCGGCAGATCGAAAGCCCGGTCGCCAAACCGGCATAGTCATGCTGCTCGAAAAGGCCGACGGTCACGTAGCAGGCGACGATCAGGTTTTTGCCGCGTTTGCTGAGGAGATCACTGCCGGTGTCGACCACCATCTGCCAGCTGACCGGCTCCTGTGTCACCGAATCCAGCTTCTGCACTTCCGTGCGCAGCGCCTCGTAATCGGCGTCGAATTGAATCGATTCGCCTGCCGGATTACTGCCGGGAATTGGTTCTTTTCCGATGCTTGCCAGAGTTGTCAAGTCAGCCAATTCGCACCTCGGGTCATGACTCCAGCGCCTTGATGAAGTCCTTCAAACGTTCCGTGCGTGAATCGAGCGAATTCGCCAGGGCGGGTCCCAGCGCATCGCGGGCCGCCGCCGCCTTGTCGGCCCCCATCGCTTCGAGGCCCCACACCGAATCCATTGCGTAGCCGGGCGCCAGAAGCGGCGCCAGGGTGTTGGGCAGGGGCGGACGAAACGAGAGGAAGCATCCGCGCGATGGCAATTCGGAATCGGCATACCAGAAGATCACAGCCTGCTCCAGCGACTTGGCGCCGAGGATCGCCCGCGCGATCAGGATCCAGATGGCCGATTGGGACGCCGCGTAATCCCACTCCGAGGCGGTGGGAAAATGCAACGTGAAGCCGAACCGGCTCGGGTCATGGCCCCGTCTCGGCACGAGCGCAGCAAACAGATTTTTGATGACCAAGTACTTGCGGGGGTCCGCGAAGTCGGGGTACAACCCCCGCCAAAAGGACTCCATGGTCACATCCCCCAAATATTGATAAAAACGGCCCTGTATTTCCACCAGATTCTGAGGCAGGGCCGAAGACAGACTCATGATGGACGCCGCCCGCTGGTTGTCGATCCCATC
>JBFMFQ010000289.1:0-2844 GCA_040752075.1 Candidatus Zixiibacteriota bacterium
TCAGCCGCAATGTCCAGGCGGTGACCTCGGGCATCTACATCTGGCGTGTGGATTCCGAGTTGGGCACCCAGATGGGGAAATTGGTGATCATCAAATAACACAAGACCCACCGTAGTCAGGAGCCCGGCGCAGGTTTTATCGCGACGGGCTCCTGACAGACCACGCAGCGCCGGCGAGTATCGGAAGCCCCGCAGGGGCGACACAACATAGCCCACGGCGTGAGCCGTGGGGACAGCGACGTGCCCGGAATGATCGAGCCCCGCAGGGGCGACATGACCTCGCGACGGGAACGCGCCGTGTGTCGCCCCTCCGGGGCTCATCGTTTTCCGTGATGCGCTCCAATCCCACGGCTGACGCCGTGGGCTACGTTGTGCCGCCGCTCCGCGGTTTGATGTTCGCCGCTCAAACAGCATATCCCTCACCCCGGCAAAACGCCGCCGGGGTTCGGGATGACCCATGCCATGGATCCCCCGTAGGGCGGATGCCCTCGGTAAGGCACCCGCACCGTGAGGGGCCACGCTGCCAGATCAACGCCCGGATCCGTCCCATGCGAGGCATCCGCCGCATCGCGGACGCGGTACAAACTCAGTTTCCCCGAATTCCGATTAATCCGCATTCCCCCGTAGGGCGGATGCCCTCGGTAAGGCACCCGCACCGTGACGGACCACGCTGCGAGATCAACGTCGGGATACGTCCCAAGCGAGGCATCCGCCGCATCGCGGACGCGCTACAAACTCAATTTTCCCGAATTCCGATTTATCCGCGTGTGGTACTTCCCGGTGAAACATGCGGTGCAAAAGGATTTCTTCGGATGCTTGGGCAGACTCAGCATCCCGTCCAGCGAGAGATAACCCAGGGTATCGACACCCAGGTACTTGCGAATCTTCTCAATCGAACGCGACGACGCAATCAGCTCGCCCCGCGTGGGCATGTCGATCCCGTAGAAGCAAGGCGAGACAATCGGCGGCGACGCCACCCGGAAATGAACCTCGCGTGCGCCGGCATCGCGAATCAATCGCACCAGCTTGCGGGCCGTCGTCCCGCGGACAATCGAATCATCGACCACCACCACCCGCTTGCCCTTGAGCACGCCCTTGACCGTGTTGAATTTGATCTTCACATCAAGATCGCGCATTTCCTGATCGGGGAGGATGAATGTCCGCCCCACGTAGTGATTGCGAATCAGCCCCACTTCCAATTTCAACCCGGACTGCTCGGCAAATCCCAGCGCCGCCGTGTTGGAGGAGTCCGGAACCGAGATCACAATGTCCGCATCCGCCGGCTGCTCCTCGGCCAGTTTGCGTCCGAGACGGCGGCGGATCTTGTCCACGTTCTCCTCGAAGATAACCGAGTCCGGACGCGCGAAGTAAATGTGCTCGAAGATGCAGAATGACCGTTTTCCGTTCCGGGGCATGAAAGTGGACTTCAATCCCCTCTCGGAAATGGAAACAATCTCTCCGGGTTCGACATCCCGGATGTACTTGGCGCCGATGATATCGAAGGCGCAGGTCTCCGACGCCACCACGTACGACCCGTTGCGCTTGCCCAGTGCCAGCGGACGAAAACCCAGCGGGTCGCGCGCGGCAATCAGCTCGTCGGGCGTGAGAAACAAAAAGCAGTATGCCCCCTCCACCCGCGAGAGCGCATCCTGCAAACGCGCCACCACCGTGCGCTTCTTCGAACGCGCATACAAGTGGAGCACAATCTCCGAATCCGACGAGGTCTGAAAGATCGCGCCGCCCGATTCAAGATAGGTCTTCAATTCGCCCGCGTTCGTGATGTTGCCGTTGTGTCCCGCCGCGAGCTGCTTGTAGCGAAACTTCATCAAGAGCGGCTGGGCGTTGCTGAAGGTCGATGAACCGGCGGTGGAATACCGGTTGTGCCCGATGGCGGCATGTCCGGTCAGATCATTGAGCGCGCGGTGATCGGGGAAGACATCGGCAATCTCACCCATCCCCTTGCGCGCATGCAGGGCCTCGCCGTCCGAGGACACGATCCCGCAGGACTCCTGCCCGCGATGCTGAAGCGAGTAAAGCCCGAAGTAGGTCAGCTCCGCCGCGCGGCGCGTGCCGAAAATACCGAAAACGCCGCACTCGCAGGCCGGTTTGTCCAGATTGAACACCCCCGTCCGATGGTCGGAACCGTCCGAGAGGCCCGTTCCACACTCCCCCGGCTCGTTGCCGGAAGAATGATGGGTTCTCTTGGGTCGCGGCCTTCTCATCTGGGTACCCCCGGAAAAGCGCGGAATAAATGGCCCGTCTCGACCCCTGTCAAGGAGTCGTATGCCAAACCTCGGCCGGGACCATACTATACGCGCCCCCGGCAGGAATATTGTACCACCCCGGCGGTAATTGAGTTGACCGGCCGCGGGACAATCTTGGGGAGGGGCGCCATGCTTCCGCCCAGACCCGCGGAAGGCGAGCCGACCACCCGACACCCGCATCTCACATGCCTGTCGCCTTGATTGCAGACCGGACTTCGCTCTCATGGAGGAACCCCACCATGCGCCTCGCACGCCTGTCACTATGCGCACTTTCGTTTGCCCTCCTGCTGCTCTCCTGCTCCGGCAACAATGGCACCGGTAACATCCCCTCCGTCACCTGGCAAACCGCCATCGGTACCAACGTCGACGAGGTGGCCACCCGGATCATTCTTCTGCCCGACGACGGACTGATCGCCGCCGGCTGGGTGGCAAACTTCGCCCAGACCGACTACGACATCTATCTCCTCCGGACAGACTACAACGGCAAGGAGGTCTGGGACCGGCGAATCGTAACCCCCCGCCTCGACTACTTCAATGGCGTGGCACTCTCCTCCAATGGGACCTTACTGGTCACCGGCTGG
>JBFMFQ010000029.1:0-22660 GCA_040752075.1 Candidatus Zixiibacteriota bacterium
CTTGACACGCTGACCCAATAAGGGGAGATTAACAAATCACGATCCATCTGCCCGCTCCCTCGGGTTGAATTCTGAGGGATCGGCCGGAAGTGGACAGGAGCAAAATCGATGTCTGACATGCAAGAATGGGACAAGGACCCCGAATCGACACCGCCGCTTGACGATGGCGTGCCCGATTCCATCCCGGAAAGCATGCAGGAGCCACACCCGGATGAGACACCGGCGGTGCCGACGGTCTCAATCACCGGCGATCACCCTGTCTATCTGGTCGAATTCAAGGGGGCACGAAAAGAGCATTACCGCGATCCATACCACCTGAAGATCAGCATGGGTGATCACGTCATCGTCCAGGTCGAACGCGGCGAGGACATCGGCCGCGTGGTGCTGGTGGAAGCGGAGGAGGATCGTGCCAAAGTCCGTGCCAAGCCCCTGCCGATCCTGCGCATTGCCAACAAGGACGAACTGGCGCGGATGGCCGACAACCGGAGCAAAGAGCACGAGGCCCGCCGTACCTGCCGGCGCATGGTGGATGAGCGCGGCCTGAAGATGAAAGTGGTGGATGCCGAATGGCAATTCGACGGCAACAAGCTGACCTTCTACTTCACCGCCGAGAAACGGGTCGACTTCCGGCAACTGGTCAAGGACCTGGCTTCCGCCCACCGGACACGAATTGAACTGCGGCAGATCGGCGCCCGCGACGAGGCGCGCCGTGTCGGCGGGCTCGGCATCTGCGGCTACGAGCAATGCTGCACCATGTTCCTGAAGGAGTTCGAACCAATCACGACCCAATTGGCGCGGGAACAGAATTTGTCGCTCAACCCGGCCAAGATCTCCGGCAACTGCGGCCGGTTGTTGTGCTGCCTTCGGTACGAAAGCGGCTACTACCGCGAGGCGGTCCGCCAGTACCCCAGGGTCGGCAGCGAATGGGAAACCGCCTCGGGCACAGGCAAGATCGAATCGGTGCAGATCCTCCGCGAACGAATCGTGGTGCGCACGCCTGATGGACAACACGAGAAAGTGCCGCTGACCGACATCCAACGGGCTCAGCGGAAGAAGAAGTCCTGGTACGTATAACCCTCCGACCGAATCCGGGCAGACCCCGGCCGGTGCCGCGCCGTGGCATTGCCGGCCCCACGGGTGACCTCCATGCCAAATCATAATCGCTCGATCTACATCACCACGCCGATCTACTACGTCAACGACAAGCCCCACATCGGCCATGCGTACACCACCGTGGTCGCGGACTATCTGGCGCGCGCGAATCGCGTGCTGGGACGGCGTGCTTTCTTTCTGACCGGGACCGACGAGCACGGCGCCCGCATCGCGGAGGTCGCCGCCAAAAACAACATGACGCCCCAGGAATGGTGCGACCGGCACAGCGCCCATTTCAAGGAGGCGTGGAAGAAACTGTCTGTCTCCTACGACGGGTTCATTCGCACCACGGACCAGCGGCACGAACGGGGCGTTCAGCGGATGCTCGAGCGCCTGCATCAGGCGCATGGTCCTGATGGCGAGCCGGTGGTTTACGAGGGGGAATACACCGGGCTGTACTGCCTGGGGTGCGAGAAGTTCATCACGGAGAAAGAATTGGTCGACGGGCACTGCCCGTTGCACCCCGATCCCCCGCAGCGTCTCACCGAACGGAATTACTTCTTCCGTCTGTCCGCATTCCTGCCCATTCTGGAACAACGCATATCCGACGGAACCATCGCGATTTTCCCCGATGAGCGCCGGCGCGAGGTCCTCGGCTTGTTCAAGCAGGGGCTGGAAGATTTCTCCATCTCACGGGAGAAGGTGAGCTGGGGGATTCCGCTGCCCTTCGATCCGACTCAGAATGCCTACGTCTGGGTCGATGCGTTGCCGAATTACATCACCGCCATCGGCTACGGAGACGATCCGGAGCAGTTTGCCACGTGGTGGCAGGACGCGCGGGTCGTTCATCTTTTGGGCAAAGACATCCTCAAATTCCACGCCGTCTATTGGCCCGCGATGCTCATGGCGGTGGGGGAGAAGGTACCCGAGACACTCTTCATTCACGGGTACTTCACGGTCAACGGCCAGAAGATGAGCAAATCATTCGGCAACGTCATCGATCCCAACAAGATGGTCGAGCAGTTCGGCGCCGATGGGACACGGCACCTGCTTTTGACGCAATTTCAATTCGGCCAGGACGGGGATGTGAAAGCGGATGAATTCATCCGTCAGTTCAACGCCGACTTGGCGAATGATCTCGGCAATCTTGTCTCCCGCGCGGTCACCCTGATCGATCGTCATTTCGGCGGCCAAAGACCGCCGCTCGGTCAGAGGGAGGCAATCGACGAGGACTTGAAGGCAAAGGCGGCCGAATCGGTCAGAAGATTCACCGAGGCGGTTACTACCATCTCCCCCAACGAGGCGATCAGCGCCGGGCTGGATCTCGCCCGCGCCGCGAACCGTTACATGGAACAGACCGCCCCCTGGACACTGGCGAAAGAGGGGAAGACCGATCGGCTCGGCACGGTCCTGTGCACGGTCGTCGAAGCGATCCGTGTCGCGGCCATCATCCTGAGCGCCGATCTCCCCGCGAAGTCCCGGGAAATCCTCCGGGCGCTCGGCATCGCGAAGCCGGAAGACGAACTGACCCCGAACGGGCTGACTGGGTGGGATCGCGCGTCCGGACCATTCGCGCTCGAGACCGGTCTTTTCCCACGGATGGAAAAGGTCGGGGCGGCGCCATCGAACTCTGCGCCCACCACCGGTGCGCCGGCGGCCACCGCCGAGAACGTCATCACGATCGATCAGTTCTTTCAGGCGCAATTGCGGACCGCGACGGTGCTTGCCGCGGAACGCGTGGATGGCGCGAATCGCCTCCTGAAGCTCCAGATCGAAGTCGGCGGAGCGCCGCGACAGATTGTCGCGGGCATAGCGGAACACTACTCCCCGGAATCGCTCGTCGGACGAACCATCGTTGTTGTCGCCAACCTGCAGCCGGCCAAGATTCGCGGAATCGAGTCCAACGGAATGCTGCTGGCCGCGTCCATCGGGAAGACCCTCCGACTCGTTACCCCCGATGGCCCCATCGACTCCGGCGCCAAGGTCGGTTGAGGCATTACGGGTCAACCGCACGATCACTCCCCCATGATCGAGACCCATGCCCACCTCGATTTCCCGGATTTCGATTCGGACCGCGCCGATGTGTTCGAACGCGCCTTCCAGGCGGGAGTGCACACAATCATCAACATCGGGACCGATTTCCCCTCCTGTGATCGCGTGCTGGAGATTGCCGAACGATTCCCAAACGCTTACGCAGTCCTCGGAATTCACCCGCACGATGCCTCGAGTTGGGAGGGCGAGAAGTCAGCGGCCCGCTTGGAGACGCTGGCGAGGCATCCCAAAGTCGTTGGGATCGGGGAGATCGGGCTTGACTACTACCGGGACCGCTCGCCGCGCGATCGCCAGCGTTCGGCCTTTGTCGACCAAATCGGAGTGGCCCGCAAGCTGGGGCTGCCGATCGTGATCCATAACCGTGATGCGTTCCCGGACATTTTCGACGTCCTTGTTGAAACCGAGGCCTGGCGGGTGGGCGGGGTCATGCACTGCTTCTCAGAGAATGCCGAAGCCGCCCAGCGGACAATCGATCTGGGGTTTCACCTGTCCGTAAATGGGATTCTGACCTACAAAAACAGCACCATGGCTGACGTTGGCCGGACCGTGCGCCTCGACCGGATCTTGCTTGAGACCGACTGCCCCTTCCTGACCCCGGTCCCGTACCGGGGCAAGCGCAATGAGCCCGCTTATGTTCCCCTGGTCGCCGCCAAATTGGCCGAATTGCGGGGATGCACAGTGGCCGAGATCGAGCGGGTCACCGACGAAAACGCGAACCGGCTGTTTCGTCTCGCCGTTATCGAGCAATCCCCGACGAGCACATGAAGAAGCCGCAAACATCGGCCGACCACGCCAAGCAGAAGCTGCGGGCCAGACGCTCCCTGTCGCAGAACTTCCTCGTTGATGGTGCGCTGGCCGACCGGATCGCCGCTTCCGCCCCGCTGGGACCCGGCAAGACGGTCTATGAAATCGGGGCCGGCAAAGGGTTCATCACCGAGCGGCTGGTGGCGACCGGCGCCGAAGTCTGGGCCATCGAGAAGGACCGCCGTCTCTACAACATGCTGCGCAAGAAATTCCCGCCCGGCAGTGGTGTGCAAGTTCACTGGGCCGATATGCTGGATCTCTCCCCGCAGGCCGAGCCCCCCGATGGGGCGTGGATTGTGGGCAATCTGCCGTTTGGGATCGGTCACGCCATCCTGCAGGCGCTCTTCGACCGTCGCCGGCGCTTCCCGGGGGCGATACTGACTCTGCAACGGGAAGTGGTCGCGCGCCTTATCGCGGCGCCGGGCTCCAGCGACCGGTCGAGCGCATCGGTGTGGTTTCAAGCGCGGGCCACCGGCCACAGGCTCTTCGACATCCCGCCGCGCGCGTTTGTGCCGCCCCCGAAGGTGACCTCCACCGTCATGTGGGTGGAATTCAATCCGGCCACTCCCGGCGTTGAGCATGTTCCGAACATCGAGTATATTGTCGAGCGCGCCTTCGCGCAGAAGCGCAAGGTGTTGGAGAACAACCTGCGCGCAATTGCCCACCTGACGGCCGACGATTGGACTCGTCTGCAAGCCGAGTGCGGCGACCTCCTGCGCAAACGGGCCGAGGAACTGCGCGCCGATGAATTCGTACGCCTCGCTCAGGCTCTGCCCCATCTGGGTGATACTCGCGTGGACTTGGCTGCCGGCCCCGGCACCGGCGCGTGAGTGGATCTCGTCAGCCCAATCGGGATACTCCTCTTCGTACCACACACAATCCTGGTTTGACTCCCTGGCCGTGACCGGGGCGGTCCCCGAGGGGACCACGTGGCGATTAAGCCACCGGCTCGATCTGCTGCGCAAGGAGCGGGTATCGAGCACCGACCTGCGTCAGCGAAACCAGCGGGTCACTTTCAATGCCGGACCGGCGGTCACGCGCACTCTCGGGTGGGTCCTCAATCTGGAGGGGGAGGAGAACGCTTTCGAAGAAAGCATTGCCCGCCGCACGATACTGGCCAAGGCATTTGGAGGCCTCGAGTGGCGTCCCAGCCGCGAGGGAACCGTGGCCGTCGAAGCCGGCGTCGTTACCTCCCGTCACACGGCCGAGGCGCACCGTTCGGATGCCGGATTCGCCGAGCGGTTGGCAACCCACTGGGACCTCGCGCAGTTTGCCGGAATGGCGGATCGGGGCATTCGGGCGGACGCCCAGCTCAGTTATTCGGGTGACCACCGCACCGATCTCCCTGCCCGTGAGACACGCTGGCGCTGGCACTCTTCCTGGGATCACCCGGGCGACACGGTATCACTCACGTGGTCGGAGGACTGGGCCAAGACTCGATTCTACCCGGCGCCGGACCGTTTCGAGCAGATCGCCCGGCAGGAAAGCCGCGGCCGCACCGGACGCATCGTGTGGGCCAGACCACCCCGAACCTCCAACGACCGGGGACTGTTTGATCCGAGACTCATTGCCCTTCGCGTTCATGCGGAGGCGTCGACCGACGACAACTCCTACAACATGACCGCGGGAACCCCCGCCACTCTGCCCAACGACACGCGAACCAGTTCACGCGGATATCAGATCGAAAGCTCTCGTGTGTGGCGGAGTCTGCGAATCTCGTCCGGGTATCGGTACCGCTGGACCAAGGACCGCTTCGGTGAGGCACGCCGTGATCAAACCGGGGAGACAGGGGAATGGACAGCCGGTTTGGAGTGGCGGTTAAGCTCCTCGGACTCGGCCGGCGCCAAGGTCATCTTTCGGGCCACCTCGTACACGGTGCCGGGGGATTCGAGCTTCTTCGATGACCGGGACCAGGGGGAGCGCGTCGTGGAGATCTGGTGGAAGCGGAGAGTCTCGGAGGTGCTCTCTGTGCGGCCGCAGTTTTCCTTCCGCAGTTTCCGGCAGATCTTCATCTCGGAGCAACTGTCTGCCAACAACAACACCGATGATGTGTATCTGCTCGCCCCGGCCATTTCCTGGATTCCCGCGCCGAGCACCGAATTCGCGCAGCAGTTTGCGATTCGCGCGCACTACCGGTACTTCGATTATGAACGGACCGACCCGCAGGGCCGCGGAACATTGTACCGGAAAGCGGAGTCGATTTCCGGTTTGCGGTTCTCTCCGATGCTCCATACCACCTGCCATCTTGGTTATGTGTACCGCTACGAGGACTTCGGCGGCTTGTACGACCGGGAGGGCTGGGTCCAGGCGGTCGATTGGGATCGCCGGTCGCACCTGGTCGATCTGCAATTGAGCTGGACTCCGGCTCGCGGCCTCTCTGTCGATCCCAGCTTCGGGCTTGAGTACAAAAGGTCATTCAATCACCGCCGCCAGGACGGGGATGTCGTGCGCATCGAGGATGACTTGTTCCGGCGCCACTACATCGCCATGGTCATCACCTGGCGGGGGCCATCCGGGATCGATCTCGACCTGCGCGTCGCGCGCCGGGTGCAGCGCTTCGGCAAATCCGAGAAGGATCGCGACGACCGCTGGCAATTGACCCTCTCAAAGGGACTGGGATGATTAAACGAATCCACCATGGGGCGGCGCTGGCGGTGATTGTCCTCTGCCTGGCCGGCTGTGCGAAAAACCCATTCGGGCTCCGGGATGCACAGGATCCTGTTCAGGACGAGGGGACGTACGTCACACCGATCGACCCAGTGATCGCACTGGACAACCTTCGCTTCGCGATGATCGAGCAGAACATCGGCCACTACGTGCAGGTGTTTTCGGATTCGCTGTCCTACCGGTTCGATTACCTCTTGGCCGATCGCCCAGACACCCTCAGCGGGTGGGGGTACGCGGAGGAAACCCGGATTGCGCGAAATCTGTTCTCGGCCGCGGGGAACATTTCGCTGGTGTGGATGACCACGCCGGGTCGTTCGGACCAGTTGTCGGATTCGACGGCGGTGTTCTACCGGACTTACACGCTCGATGCGGTGGTGATGGATGCCGACACGCTGGCGACTCTGTCCTGCGCCGGTGACGTGATCTTTTATCTCGAACGCAACTCGATCGATCTGTGGTGGGTCCAGGACTGGGAGGACTTTCACGAATCGGCGCAGCGACTCTCCTGGGCCGATCTGAAATCGCGCTTCCGATGAGGCACGCTGCCCGATATACCGCACTTCGGAGACGGCTCCGGTTCGGGATCGCCGCCCTGCTGATGAGTGGGCTCCTCAGCCTCTCCTGCAGCAACCCGTTCTCGCCGCCGGACGTTGGCCCTCGGGGTGGAACCCCGATTAAGCCCCTGGTCTCGCCGGAAAACGTGCTCGACAATCTCGCCTACGCGTACGAACAACGCGATATAGATGTGTACGAGGCGCTGCTCGATCCGGATTTTGTTTTCGTCTACTTCGACCCCGAACGGATCGAAGGCATCGAAACCGTGATCGTCCCCCGCGATGGTCCCTCCGGTGACATCGAACGGACCCGGCGTTTGTTTCGCGTCTTCGATGAAGTCCGGCTTCCCGTGTTCCGCATTGTGGAGGCGGGAGCCGACTCGACGGTGGCGCCGCCGGTCGAAACCCGCCGGGTGGCGTTCCAGCTCACGCTTCGTGACCTCGATGGGGACTTTTCTTTTGAATCGTTCGAGGCCTCCGGTGACGCTCTCTTCTCCATGCGCCGATCCCCGTCGGATGGTCTCTGGCGTCTGGTCCGATGGGACGACCTCTCGAATCAATGACTTAGGCCCCGCTCGACGGTGTGTGCAAATGATTGCGCACCGCGCCCGCTGTTTTACCACTCTTTAAAATTCACCCTCAACTTCTGAAATCGTTCTAGTTGCCGATAGTGGTGACAGGTACGAACGGCTCTGTCAAGGGCTGGTCCGGCGCATAGTCGAGAATGGACGGAAGGGTGAATCGCGCCGCGACATGGGCAGAGTCATCATCGTTGCTCGATCCGGGATAATCCGAGTGCCAGGATGGCGTCTTACCGCGGAGAATCATCGATCGAGACTCTTGGGGAGGATTGGCCCATGAATCAAGTCCCGCGAATCGTCCATGCCAGAGCGATCATGCTCGGTCTGGGATTGGTCCTGGCGCTATTCACGGCGGCTGTTTGGGCAGGGACGACCGGCAAGATTACGGGAGTTGTCACCGACCGCGTAACCGGGGAGCCGATCGCCGGCGCCCTGGTGACAGTGGTCGGGACCGACTTGCAGGCGCGTACCGACGCAGACGGACGTTACATCATTCTCAATGTTCCGGTGGGCAGCCACACGCTGGAAGCCAACCTCATGGGGGAGGAGTCCAACCCGGCACAGACCGAACTGCTTCTCTTCCAGCACATCGAGGTTCGCGATCTCAAGGTGTCCGTGGACTTAAACACGGAACAGAACCTCACGCTGTCCTCCGAACCCGTCGAGATGGGAACCATTGTCGTGGTGGCCGAACGGCCGCTTGTGATCAAAGACCGCACGGCCTCCATGCGCATTGTCGAGGAGGAGCGCATCCAGGAACTGCCGACGCGCGGTTACCGCGACCTTGTTGCATTGCAGCCCGGTGTGGTGCAACGGGTGGGCAACCTCCTCAATGTCCGGGGCGGGCGTTTTTCGGAGGTGGCCTACTTTGTTGATGGTTTCTCGCAGCAGGATCCGCTGACCGGCGTCTCGACCACGGAGATCAACAACAATGACATTCAGGAAGTGTCGGTGACGACCGGCGGGTTCAACGCCGAATACGGCTGGATTGCCTCGGGCGCCATTAACGTGAGCACCAAGGAAGGCGGCGACAAACTCCAGGGCACGGTCGAGGCGGTGACGGACAATTTCCACGGCTCCAAGTACGATTACAATATCTACGACGTCAGTCTGTCGGGACCCCTTGTCCCCTCGAGTGATCGCGCCAAGTTCATTCTCTCAATGGAACGCCGTTACAAAGGCGACCGCGAACCCTCCATTGCCGCCAATGGCCCGCTGGAGGAGAACAGCTCAGCGGGATGGACGTGGCGCGGGAAGTTCAATTACAAGCTCTCCAAGGCCATGGAGCTGAAGCTGGGTGCGCTGTCCTCCAGCGACAAGTGGCAGTTCTGGCAGAGTGAGTGGCAATTCAACGGCGATCACATGCCGCGCCTGGAAGACAACAATCGCTCACTGTACGCGACATTTGAGCACGTCATCAACACGCGCACGTTCTACACCATTTCGACGAACTTCTTCTCGACCGAACGCGAGCGCGGCGACGGCGTTCATTTCGATGACATCTGGGCGTACGGCCGGCCGGGCCAGGGAAATTCCTACGACAACACCGGGATGTTCTGGGCCTGGGACGACATGAATGGCGAGACGGCGGTGGAGGACACGGTCATCGATGGCCGTACCTACGCGGTGCGCGGGGATGAGGCCGCCTACTGGAATGATTACCTGCACCGCCAGTCTTCCTACGTGGGCGTGGACGCCGACCTGATCAGCCAGGTGCACCCCAACCACGAATTGCGCGCCGGCGTTGATTTTCAACGCCATACCCTGCGCCGGTACCACCACCTGTTCCCGGAGCGGGTCTATCTCGGTTACGAGGACGGCGGCCAAGGCTTCGATCCCGTTGACCGCTACGGCTACTCGATAACCGGTGAGTCGGAGACCGATGACGGTTTGGAGGGCGCCAAACATCCCGTGACCTTCGCGGGCTACGTGCAGGACAAATTCGAACTCAACGGCATGATCATCAACGCCGGTCTGCGCCTCGACTATCTCAACGTCAACACCGAGCGCCTGCGCGATGAGACCCGTCCGCTCGACCCCGACCATTACCTGGATCTCGAGAACCCGACGGATGAGCAGCGCGAGATGGCCAACCGGCTCGATCCCAGCGATCTCGAAGACAGCCGCGCTGAAGTGGAGTTGTCGCCCCGCGTCGGCATCGCATTCCCGGTCGCCGAGCACAGCGTGCTGCACGCCTCCTACGGCCGTTTCATGCAGCGCCCCGATCTGCAAAACCTGTATGTCTCGTACGACTTTTTGGAATACATGATGACCGAGGGCCAGTTCTTCTTCCCGTTCGGAAATCCCAATTTGCGGCCGGAACGCACCAGCGCCTACGAAGTTGGCCTGACGCGGCAACTCAGCATGAACAGCAAGTTCACGCTCACGGCCTATTACAAGGACGTGAAGGACCTCACCCAAATCGTCTATCAGGCCGCCGCGCCACGCAGTTTCGCGACCTATCGAAACACGGACTATGGGACCATCAAGGGCATCGAATTCGTTTACGAGCTCCACCGGATCAAGAACATCGGGTTTGAGGGCAGCTACACTCTTTCACAAAGCACCGGCACCGGGTCGACACCGACCAGCCACCAGATCGTGGCATGGCAGGGTCTCGAAGCCCCCACGATGCCCACACCGCTGGATCACGATCAACGTCATAAGATGACGGCGATGTTTGACGTCCGCTGGAGCAAGGGAGAAGGACCCCTTGTCGGTGGACGGCGTGTGCTGTCGGACGCGGGGGTGAACATTCTCTTTAAAGCGGGCAGCGGCTTCCCGTACACCCCGACTGCCATCTATGACGATGTCTCGCTCGTGAACACCGGCAAAGAAACTGTTGGCCCCATCAATTCCCGCTACGGTCCGTGGACGATGCAGGTCGACCTGAAGGCCACCAAGGGATTCGACCTCTTTGGCGGCCAGTTCGAGTTTCAATTGTGGGTGATCAACCTCTTCAACCGGGAAAACGTCCTGACGGTTCATTCGGGAACGGGTGAGCCCAACACGACGGGGTGGCTGGAAACGCCGGACGGGCAGGCATGGCTTGCGGCGCAGTCCGACGAGGGTGACAATTCCTACCTCACCGCCGAGGATAAGTACCGTCTGCGGGAAGACGATCCCACGTGGTATGGCGCGCCTCGTCAGGTGCGCGGTGGCATCAAGTTCATGTTTTGATTGGCTGGGCAGGAGGATCGGTCAATGAGAGTCAGACGATTGGTAATGACATTGGCGGTTGCCGCACTTGGTGCGCTGTCCCCAGGTGGGTCGGAGGCAGCAACGGGCGGCCGGTCCGAGTCGATGTCCGTGCGTCCGGCCTCGGTGGACAACACGGCGTACATCGGCGTCAACAACCTGCAGATGCTGGTGAGTAATGTGGGCTCCTTTGCTTACGATCCAAGCAGCCACTTCGGCAAACACGACGGCCTCTACTTTCCGCGGGGGTCGGACAAAACGGTGGTCTACGCGGCCGGTCTCTGGATCGGAGCGCGGGTTGATGGTGAGCCCCGCGTGACGGTCGCGGAGTACACCCAGGAGTTCAGCCCCGGCGGCATGGACGGCGGGGAGGCCGTGCCCGATGCCGGGCGTTTCCATGTCTACAAGATCTCACGGGGTGACGATGCCTCAAGCAATCCGGACTACGCCGCGTGGCCCTTTGACGAGGGTGCGCCGGTTCAGCCGGCCGCCGACGGAAGCGACTCGCTGGACGCCGAGGGCAATCGCGTTCCGTTGATCCTGGGCGACCAGTCGCTGTACGCGATCTACAACGATGCCAACCGCGGGGCCCACACCAACCAAGCCGGATCCACCGAGCCGCTCGGGCTCGAGGTGCAGCAGTATGTATTCGGATTCAGCCGCTCGGGCGCGCTGGGAAACGCGGTCTATCTCAAGTATAAGCTCATTAACAAGGGCAGCAATCTTCTGGAAGACACCTATGTCTCGCTTTGGTGCGATCCGGACATCGGGGACGCCGGCGATGATTTCGTCGGCTGCGACACCGCTCTCTCGCTGGGATTCGCCTACAACGACGGGCCGGACCCGATTTACGGCGCCGCGGCGCCGGCCGTGGGGTACGATTTCCTCCAGGGGCCCATTGTCCCCTCCGAGGGAGACTCCGCGCTGGTCAACGGGGGCTACCGGCAAGGGTATCGCAATCTGCCGATGACCTCGTTTAACCGATACACCAATGGCCGCGACCCCCGCAGCAACCTCCAATCTTACAATTACATGCAGGGTCTGACACTGGAGGGCGAACCCGCGGTCGACCCCGAGGGTGACACGACACTCTATGTCGTGGCCGGTGATCCGGTCACGGGCTCCGGGTGGATTGATGTGGGAGCCGATGATCGCCGGTTCATGATGAGCACGGGCCCGTTTTCGATGGCGCCGGGCGACACGCAAGAGGTCGTGATTGCGGTGCTTGTCGGCCAGGGGGCCGATCACCTCTCTTCGATCACCGCGCTCCGGGATGTTTCGACGAAGGTGCAATCGGTGTTCGATCTCAATTTCCAGATCCCATTCCCGCCGCCGCAACCCCGGGTGTGGGCGCAGCCGCTTCCCAATCGCATCGAATTGATCTGGGACCGCTCCGCCGAAGGGGACGTCCAGACCTCCGAGGTTCTCGGCCAGCGATTCGTGATGGAGGGATACAATATCTATCAGGGCGAATCCGAGACCGGGCCATGGAAGAAGATCGCCACCTACGACATTGAGAATGACGTCACACGCATCTACATGGACATCTATGACTCCGATGCCAGCGCGTTCCAGCGGCTCCTCGTCGCATCCGGCACCGATTCGGGGCTGGACAATCACCTGACCATCTCGACCGACCGCATCAACGGCGGCGGACTCATCAACTATCGTCCCTACCACTTTGCCGTCTCCAGCTACTCCTACGACGAGGAAAACGCGGAGGAATACCTGGTTGACGGCGTTGGCGTGGGTTATCTGGCGGAAGTGCTTGAATCGCGCATTCAAGGCATCACCGCCCATCCGAACGCCTTGGCGCTGGACATCGTTGACACCGCCGCGCACATCGAAGGCCAAAGCGAAGGGACGGTCATAGTCCGTTACTTAGAACCACAAAACATCACCGGATCGCAATACGAGGTGACCTTCAACGCCGATCGGACATGGAACCTTCAGAATTTGACGACCGGGGAGTTTCTCCTGTCGAATCAGGTGAACGAAAGCGGCGACTTCGATTACGCGATCACCGATGGAGTTATGGTCCAGACCACCGGCCCCGAACCGGGAATCGACGAAACGATCTGGGAGGGTGGTGAGGCTTGGGCCACCAGTGTCAACCTCGGAGGCCCGTGGTTCGGCGGCGGGCTGGTGCCCGGAGCCTGGTTCTTCGGCTCCTCAATCGAAGACCTCACGCAGCTCGTCGATGTGGAAATCCGGTTTTCCAACGAGCAACGGCAACTGGCCTACCGCTACATGCGGGGCGCCAATCCGAATTACGGCTACCAGGATTACCGGGAAATCCCGCTGACCGCGTGGGATGTCAGCGTCGATCCGCCACGCCAGCTCAATGTCTGCTTTGTCGAGCAAGTGGGGCTGGCGTCCGCGGATGGCACATGGCTGCCGGATAACGAAGACCCGTTGTCCGCGCGCGAATACCTCTTCGTCCTAAACAGCGACTACTCAGAGACACCGGATCCGTATTACACGTCGCGCCTGGTTTTTGGCGACGCCTATGACTTTGATGTTCTGTATGCCTGGTGGCCGGCGGTCGCCGACGGTCACTCGAACTCCGAGCTGTCGGATGGACAGGTCCTCCGGATCACGGCCGCCAAGGCAAACACCTCGGCGGACCGGTTCCAGTTCCGGACTCTGCGGGGCGGCGAAGATGTAATCGCGGCGGGGCAGGCATCGCTTAAGGGCATCCACCCCGTTCCCAATCCGTACTTCCACACCACGGATCTGGAGGGCGGCTCATCGGATGGCCGCATCGAGTTTGTGGGACTTCCGGCCACGACCCTGACACTGGAGATCTACAATCTGGCCGGCGAACTGATTCGCACTTTGACGAAGGAAGACCCGGTGGCGTCCACTCTGGTCTGGGATGTGAAGACGGAAAACGGCCAGCGCCCGGCCAGCGGCATGTACATCTACCGCGTGGTGGCGCCCGGTGTGGGCACCAAAATCGGGAAGGTGGCGGTATTCACCAAAGCGGAGCAGGTCCGTCGATTCTGAGGAGCGAAGAATATGAGCGCGAAACCAACTCAGGTGTCCGAACGGCCAATGTGCCGGGCATTCGCGGCCATCATGCTGCTGGTGCCGGTTATACTTGGTCCGGCAACCGCGATGGCCGGGGGATCAGGCCGCACCGGTACCGCCGGTGGGCTTGAACTCTTGATCCCGACCGATGCCCGTGGCGCCGCCATGGCCGGCTCCGTGATCGCCGCCTGCGGCGGCTCCGATTCCTGGTTTTGGAATCCCGCCGGAGCCGCGCTCGTGGAGGGGGCGGAAATCAGCGCCTCCCACCGCACGTACATCGCCGACATCACACTGGAGAACGTCTCGCTGGCTTACAACACGGGAGGGCTCGGGGTCTTGGGTCTCTCGGTCAAGGCGTTGTCCATGGATGATGAGCCGGTCTACACCACCACGCAACCCGAAGGGACCGGCGAGTTTTTCTCGACATCCTTCGTTGTCGTCGGGGTCGGGTACGCGCGCGCGGTGACCGACCAGGTCGATTTCGGCATCAACGGCAACTACATCGCCGAGAACATCTACAACGAATCCGCCCACGGGGTCGCGTTGGACATGGGGTTTCTGTACCGTCCATCGATCAACGGCCTGACCGTCGGCGTGGTGATGAAGAATTTCGGGCCGCGCATGAAGTTCGACGGACCGGACTTTGCCCAGGAGGATGACTCCGACACGGACAACAGCGAACGACGGACCCAATCGGCCTCGTTCGAGCTGCCCGCCTTCTTTCAGATGGGCGCGTCCTGGGAGCCGCCGATGCGCGGCGCCCACCGGTTGCGCGTGACCGGGGCATTTCAGTCCAACAATTTCTCCGAAGACGAGTTCCGCTTCGGCTCGGAGTGGGGGGTTTCCGATCAACTGTTCCTGCGCGCGGGCTACAGCGCCTCTTCGCAGGAGCAGTACATGCACGGCATGAGCGCGGGCGGCGGGTTGCGTCTGCCCCTGGGCGACATTGTGACGTCGCTTGATTACTCATGGGCGGAGGCTGGTGTCTTTGAGAGCAACCACTTCTTTACGGTGAAGGTGCAATTCTGAACGGCGCGCGACGGCCTTGGATCGAACCGGCCGTTGCGAGGGTGATACGACGGGTGTTGAGATCGCCGGGGAAGTAACCCGACTCAGGCGCAGTTGGCGGGGCGCCGGTTTGTCGGACATGACCATGATGCCGAAGAGTGTGCGGTCCAGGATGGATTGCCAATTGTCTCGCCGCCGGACGCTGGTCGCAGTGACCATCTCGGTCCTCTGCCTGGCCGGCGTCGTGGCTCCTCCGCGCACTGCCGCGCAATCGCCGTCCGCCGCCGGGCGGATCCGCATCGCCGTCGTCAAGAGTCTCGACATTCCCCAGTACAACAGCGCGCTCGAGGGCTTTCTCGGCACACTGGGCAACGCCGGGCACAATCCGGTCGTGTCCACCGTGACCCTGAGCGCCGATGAATCCTCCACCGACACTCAAATTCGCAGTGCCCTGAGCGCATCTCCCGATTTGGTCCTGGCCCTGGGGACACGGGCGGCGCACGAGGTCTCCCTCCGCGAGAAGAAGATCCCCATCATCTACTCGATGGTGTTGAACCCGGCCTCGGGAAGCGCGGCGGATAATCCCCTTCCGGCGCAAGCCAATCTGACCGGAGCGACGCTCAACATTCCGTTGGATACACAAGTCGAACACCTGCGCGCGCTGTTTCCGACTGCCCGGCGTCTGGGAATCATCAGCGATCCCAGCCGAACGGAGGCGATGGTCAATGACGCGCGTGAGATCGGGCGAAGGAACGCGATGGATGTCCGGGTTTGGTGGGTGGACAATGAAAACGAGATTCCGGACGCGGTTCGCGCGCTCACCGACTCGGTTGATGTTCTTTGGATGCTCCCGGATGAAACCGTCTTCACGCCGCGCTCGTCGCGGTTCATCATTTTCGAGTTGATCAAGGCGGGGGTGCCGATCCTCGGGCTTTCGTCGGCGTACGTCAAAGCGGGCGCCGTGGTGGCCCTGGACTGCGATTACACCGACGTGGGCCGTCAGTCCGGCGAACTGGCCGTGCGCGTGCTGGCCGGCGGCGACCCCTCGAGTATGAAGGCGACGACGCCGCGCGTGTTCACGCTGGCGCTCAACGCCAAAGTGCGCGAACACCTGCGCATCGCGATGGATTCAGAGGCGCTCAAGAAACTGGAGACCGTCACCTTCTGAAGCGGGCGCCTTGAAGCGCCGGTTGACGACTATGCGGATGCGGTTCGGCATAAGGACAAAAGCGATTGCGGGCATCTCAGCGCTGCTGATCATGCTCGCCGTGTCGTTGATGTCGCTGTCCCTCTACAATCACAATCGGGGGATTCGTGCCGAACTGCTCAAGCGCGGGGGCGTCTCGGCGGAGAATCTGGCGTATAACGCCGCCTACCCGGTTCTCATCGGCGACACCGTGTCGCTGGTCGACTTCATCGGCGGCGTGCTCGCGGAAAAGGAAGTGCTCTACGTCGGGCTGGTCGACAGCGACGGGCGCGTGCTCGTGCAACGCTGCCGCGACGGCATGGAGACGGTCATGGAGCGCGCGCTCGAGCGGGACCTGCGCGCCCGTCCGCGCAGCCCCAACCTCGAAACCTCCGAACACTTCGATGCCATCGAGACGCGCGATGAAGCCGGCCACGACCGGATCATCCATTTCCACTCGCCGATCCGCCTCAAGTCCGACCGCGACAGCGAACTCGCCTCCGAATTCGGACTCTATTCGAATCAGTTGGGTCCGCAGACGCCGGAAGCGCATGAGGAGATCGTCGGCTTTGTCTGCCTCGGGATCACGACCCAGCACATCGATGAGACCATCGCGGGCGTGCGCAACAAGATGATCTGGACCACAGCAATCGCCATCTTTTTGGCCATGCTGGTCGTGTCCGCCGTGGTCCGGATTGGCCTTCGTCCCATCCACGAACTCGTGGCGGCCACCCGCCGGGTCGCGTCGGGGGATTACTCCAGCAAGGTGCGCGAGGAGCGAAACGACGAGATCGGCGACCTGGCGGTGTCCTTCAACAAAATGACCGCCGACCTCAAGTCGTCGCGCGATGCCTTGGTGGAAAAAGAACTTCTCGAGGCGCTCGTTGTGGAACTGCGTGAGACCCAGGAGCAGCTCGTGCAGGCGGGGAAACTCGCCGCCGTGGGACAACTGGCCGCCGGCGTCGCTCATGAGATCAATAATCCTCTCGCGGGCATCATGGGGTATGCGCAATTGCTTTCCGAGAAGATGCGGCGCAAGAAAGACCAGGGGATCACGTCAGATGACGTCGGGCGGTACCTGTCCTATGTCGAGAACATGGAAAAGCAGAGCCAGCGTTGCAAGCAGATCGTTCAGAACCTGCTGAAGTTCGCCCGGGCGTCCTCGCACGAGGAGATGGAGTTGGTGGATTGCAACGACAGCCTGCGGGAGACCGTGAGCCTGATCGAGCACCAGTTGGAGACTCACCACATCGCCGTGACGATGACCCTCGCTCCGAACTTGCCGCGTGTCATGGGACATCCCGGCAAGATGCAGCAGATTCTCACGAACATCATCATCAACGCCATGCAGGCGATGCCGGATGGCGGCAAGATTACCATCACGACCGAGCAGCAGCCCGACGCGGTCGTCCTCACGGTCGCGGATACCGGCGTCGGCATCAAGCAGGAGCACCTCGACAAGATCTTCGAGCCGTTCTTCACGACCAAGGAGATCGGGCAGGGGACAGGTCTCGGGTTGTCCGTGACCTATGGTCTGGTCCACGATATGGGCGGGGAGATATCGGCCCGCAGCAAGGTTGGCGAGGGTTCGGCGTTTGCCATCACGTTCCCCATCGCCCAATCGCGAGCCGCCGCCGAGCAGGGGGAAAGTGGCGCCCCCGTCGCCAGTCGCCCTGTTCAGTGATTCATCCGGAGCCGGCTGCTTGCCTCCGGCTCTCATCGAATGTGCAAGCCCATTCGGGGCGCGCAGGGAAGGTGCGCAATGCCTGGCAAAGGCCACATACTCGTCGTCGACGACGAGTTGGTCATCCGGTCCTTATTGAGCGAGATGCTCAGCGAGGATGGGTTCTCCGTGGCCACCGCAGAAGATGGGCGGCGCGGGCTGGAGTGCATTCGCCAGGGGGGCGTGGACCTTGTCATCTCCGACATTCACATGCCGGTCATGGACGGGCCGCAAATGCTGCAGGAATTGAAACGCACAGACCCCTGCCTTCCGGTGATCGTCCTGGACAGCATCCCCGACCGCTCGGTGGCCGAATCGCAGGCCGAATCCGCCGATGCCTGCCTGAGTAAACCCTTCAATCTTCAGGAACTCCGGGACACCATCGGACGCCTCCACGGCCACCTTGACACACTTCGATCCATCACGGGTATGACGGAGTAGCCAAGCTCGATTCGCACCCTGATACCGGGCGCCATGCCTGTCTGCTTGATTATCAGGGGATGCTTTGAATTGGCTGGGGGACAGGGATTCGAACCCCGATTCTACGGTCCAGAGCCGCATGTCCTGCCGTTGGACGATCCCCCAGACGGGACCCTCGACCCGGTCTTTGGCCGAATCGTGGGTTGCAAAGAAAGCGGCGGCAATCCCGGAAGTCAACCCCCCGCGGCGTGTGCGGCAATTACTTGCCAGAGCGCCGTCCCCAACCAAGGGCTTTACTTCTTCTTAGCCCCGCTTTTGCGTCCGGCCGGCTTGCCTGACTTGGGCTTCTTCGCGAGCTTGGAGCCGCCGGCCGATGACTTGGCCTTAGGCTTCGCCTTGGAGGCCGGCTTCGCCTTGGCCTTGACGGTGGTTTTGGTGGTCTTGGCCTTCGCCGGCTTGGTCCCAGTCGACTTCTTGGGGGCGGTGGTCTTGGCGGCCGGAGACTTGGCCGGCGCGGGCTTGGGGACCGGTCTCGGAGCCGGCTTCGGAGATGGGACCTCAGTAGGCACCGGCGCCGGTTTGCTGGTCACGGGGATGGAGGGCTGAAGCGGTGTCCCCTCCATCTGGGCCAACAACTTTCTTTTCTTTTTCAGCTTGTGGTAGAGCTGGTCGGAATGCTTGTGATCGAACAAGCCCTCGAATGGATGCGCGGCAATCTGCTTTTCCAATTCTTCGATTTCGCGACGCAGTTTCTCGATATCGGACATGCGGGTTCCTCCTTGCGCTTGCCACGAAGATATCGGCAATTCGTTCCGACGCAATGAGTCTCTGTGCGTGTCCCCCGGGTGGCGGTACCTCCGGTGAGGAATGACTGGTTCTCAATCCCGCTTGACTTTGACCTGTTTCGCGCGCACCATAAGTAATTCCAGCAAGGACTGTTAGCCATGACTGCGACCCGTACCAAGGTACCCCCGATCGATGCCGCCGCCGCCAAGGCAATCGCGCCGGAGGATCAACGAAACCTCTATTATCACCTCGTGAAGGTTCGAAATTTCGACGAGCGTTGCCGGCGGCTTTTCAAGCAGGGCCGCTTCCCCGGCACCTACTTCTCACAGGTGGGCCAGGAGGCCACTTCGGTAGGGCCGGCTTACGGTCTCGGCCAAAAGGACATGATTTTCCCCTCCCATCGGGACATGGGGGCGATCATTACCAAGGGTATGCCGCTGGTCGAGATGCTCCGCCAAATGTACGCCCGCGCGAATTCGCCGGACAAGGGCAAGTCCCACCCCTGCCATTTCGGGTATCCCGCGCTTGGAATCATGACCCCGGCCTCGACCGTGGCAAGCCAGCCGTTGTTGGGAGTCGGGGCGGCGCTGGCGTTTAAGATTCGCAAGGAACCCCGGGTGGCGATCTCACCCATGGGCGAGGGGGCGACCTCACGCGGGGGATTTCACGAGGCGCTGAATTTTGCGGGCGTGCACGATCTGCCGATTGTCTTCATCGTTCAAAATAACCTCTGGGCCGAGTCGGTCCCGGCGCGCCTTCAAAGCAGAATTGAGCACTACGCCGACCGGGCGGCCGCCTACGGCTTCCCTGGGATCACCGTCGATGGAAACGACCTCCTGCTGGCCCACAAGACGGCGCGCGACGCCATCAAGAAGGCGCGCGAGGGCGGCGGGCCGACCCTGATTGAATTCCTGACCTACCGTTGGTATGGCCATTCCGAGATCGACCCGGCGAACTACCGCTCCGACGAAGAAGTGGCGTACTGGAAAAAGCGCGATCCGGTCGCGCGCTATGAAGATTACCTCGAATCGAGCGGGATAATGCCCCAGCACGAACGCGAAGATGTGTTGGCCAGGGTGGAAGGAGAGATTGAGGAGGCGATCCGTCAGGCGGAGAATTCGCCCCACCCCAAGGCCGAGGAGGCATTGGACGATGTCTATTCATTCTCGCCGGCCCCCAACTATGCCCAGCGTTGAGCGAATCCCAGTGGGACCTTCCCGATGAAAAACATCACGTTCATTCAGGCGATTACCGAGGGAATGGTGGAGGAGATGCGCCGTGACAACCGCGTGTTCGTCATGGGCGAGGATGTTGCCATCTATGGCGGCGTTTTCAAGGCCACCAAGGGGATGCTGGATGAGTTCGGTCCCGACCGCGTGATCGACACCCCTATTTCCGAGGAGTTCATCGTGGCCGGCGCCATCGGCGCCGCTGCCGTGGGGATGCGTCCCATCCCCGAGGTGCAGTTCGCGGACTTTGCCTCGTGCGCTTTCGACCCGATTGTCCAGCAGGCGGCGCGCATGCGCTACCGGTCCGGCGGCGGATGGACTTGCCCGGTCGTCATTCGCATCTGCTGCGGCGGGGAGATTGGCGGGGGGTTGTACCATTCGCAGACCAACGAGAATTGGTTTTTTGGAACGCCGGGATTGGTGGTCGTGGCGCCGTCGACTCCCTACGATGCCAAGGGGTTGCTCAAGGCGGCGGTTCGCTGCGACGACCCGGTCATCTATCTCGAGCACAAGAAGCTGTACCGCTGGATCCGAGGCGACATCCCGGAGGATGACTACACGGTTCCCCTTGGACGCGCCGACATCAAGCGCCCGGGTGTAACCCTGACCATCGTCTGCTATCAACTGATGGTCCACCGGGCCCTTGAAGCGGCGGCGATCCTCGCCGATGAGGGGATTGACGTGGAGGTCCTGGACCTTCGGACGCTCCTGCCCTGGGATCGGGAGATGGTGTACGAATCGGTCCGAAAAACGAGCAAGGCCCTGATCGTGCACGAATCCCCGAAGACCGGAGGAGTTGGGGCCGAAATCGCCGCCTCCATCACCGAGGATCTGTTCGATGACCTCGATGCGCCGGTCCAGCGGCTGACCGGCCCGGACGTGCCTCCGATGCCCTTCGCGCCGGCGATGGAAGCATTTTACATGCCCGATGTGGAGAAGATTGCGGCCAAGGCGCGCGAACTCGCCGCGTATTGACGTTGTATCATTCAGATCCGGACGAACGGAGTCTCCAAACTAGACAGGGAATCACGAATGCCGACTTCAATCGTAGTGCCCCAGATGGGGGAAAGTGTTGTCGAGGGAACCGTGGGTCGCTGGCTTAAGTCCGAGGGCGACAAGATCGACAAGGATGAGACGGTCGTTGAAATCATGACGGACAAGATCAACGTTGAGCTCCCGGCAATCACCAGCGGGGTGCTCGGCAAGATCCTGGTTAAAGAAGGAACCGTCGTGCCGGTCGGCGCCGAAATCGGGATCATTCTCGGTCAGGGCGAGTCGCTGCCAGCCGGATCGGGCAATGGTGGTGGAGCCGGCGCGGTGGCGCAAAGGGCGGAGGCCCCGGCGCCGAAGGCGCAGACTGAACAGCGGGCCCAACCCGCTCCCGTGTACTCCGCAACGGTCGATCAATCCGACAAGCGCTCCTCGCCGGTGGTTCGGCGTCTGCTCCGCGAGCACGGCATCCGCATCGAGGATGTTCGCGCCAGCGGGATGGGTGGCCGTGTCACCAAGCAGGATGTGCTGAACTTCGTGCGTGGTCGTCAGTCTTCACCGATGCCGTCATCGGCCCCGATGGCGGCTGCGCGGCCGGCCCCGGCGCCATCGGCCGCCTATGCCTCCTCTCCCGCCGTGCGCGGCGAGGAGACCATCGAGCGACTGCCTCTGGCGGGTGTCCGGAAGGTCATCGCCGAGCACATGATCAAAAGCAAGCAGACGTCGGCTCATGTCATGACCATGGACGAGGTGGATCTCACCGAACTCGTCCGGGTGCGCGAGGCAAAGAAAGAGGCGTGGAAGGCCGCGACGGGCGTCAATATCACGTACATGCCGTTTATCGCCAAAGCGGTCGTGGCGGCGTTGAAGGAATTCCCGCGTGTGAACGCCTCCATCGACGGTGACCAGATTGTCTACCGGAAGTACTACCATCTTGGCATGGCGGTCGCCCGCGACGAGGGATTGATCGTGCCGGTGGTCAAGTTTGCCGATCAGAAGTCAATCGTCCAGATTGCCCGGGAACTGACCGATCTGGGTGAACGGGCGCGCCGCGACAAACTCGAATTGAGCGAGATCCAGGGTTCGACCTTCACCCTCACCAACGCCGGCATGTATGGTGCGCTGGCTTCCACCCCGGTCATCAATCAGCCCGAGGTGGCGATCCTGGGAATTCACAAGATTCAGAAGCGCCCCGTGGTGCGCGACAACCAGATCGTCATCAGGGACATGATGTACCTGACCGTGTCGTTTGACCACCGGCTCATCGACGGACACACGGCGGTTCAGTTCCTGCGCAAGGTTTGCGAGCGGCTCGAAGATCCGTACGAGTTGCTGCT
>JBFMFQ010000290.1:0-2765 GCA_040752075.1 Candidatus Zixiibacteriota bacterium
CTGCATATCCCTCACCCCGACAAAAGGCCGTCGGGGTTCGGGATGACTCATCACTTCGGGATAACACATCACTTCGGGATAACACATCACTTTGGGATGACGCATCACTTCGGGATGACGCATCCCTTTGGGATGACGCATCACTATTGTCGTGCTGTCGCGCTTTGTGTGTCGCGGTGACGCCGCATGTCTTTGCCGGCCTCGATGTGCGCGCGGCGCAAGGGTTCGGGAATGCGGAACTTGGTGGAAAACCGGAGGGTCTGCTCGATGGCGCCCATCAAGTCGACCCGGTGGCCGGGGGAGACGAAGACCGGGTTTAAGCCATCGCGTGTGCGCAGCACCACACCCGGCGCCTGGGGCGAATACCGGATCACGGAGTAATCGCCGCGTGCCAGCCCCGGTTCCTCCCAGTGGCCCACCAGGCGTGTCTCGGTGCAGCCGATCGTCGGCTTCTCAAGCCACAGCCCGAGATGCGATGCCATCCCGCACAATCGCGGGTGACAGACCCCGTGGCCGGCAAAGAAGAACAAATCGGGCTCGTAGTCGATGCTCTTGATCGCCTTGAGAATCATCGGCGCCTCGCGGAACACCCGGTAACTCGCGATGTATCCAAAACGCGCGTGCGACTGCGCGTGCGTGATCTGGATCACCTTCCCGGTTTCCGCGTCCATCACCACCACCGCGATGAACACGATGTCATTCCACTCGGCGGAATCGACACCCACGACAATGCGCGGCTCTTCTTTGAGCGGCGTGAGGCTGACGTATTTCGACAACTCGGTCTGCAGCGCCGCCGCGCGCTTCAGCGAGAGGTTCCATGGGTGGTGGATGTTTTTGCGATCCATGTATGTTCAGATGGCCGGCCGCGGGGATGCCGATGACCGAGAATACACAGAGTCGGCGGGAGTGACAAGGTGAATGCAAAGGGCCGTGCGGCCAGGATGAATCGGGCCGGCGTGCCAAGGCGCCTGCGCAAGTCATTGTGGCGCCACGGGTTGCGCCCCGGTGCTCGCGGCGGTTGCCGCGCCGCCGGTTTTGGCAATCGGTGCGCAGTTCCCGCTTGGGTTTGATCCTCCGGCTGCGTATTCTTGATCGACGCTTGGTGGGCGCTATGCAGACGAATTGCCGGACAATTTACGCTCAGTCGCTGGTTTGCAACGCACGGCGGCGTCGCGGTCTGCTCCACCGCATCTACCTGCGCGGCGCAACCTAGGCCGCGTCCGCACCCGGCGGGCCAATCCCGCTTCGATTCTGTCAACAAGCATTCATTCACGCATAGCCAGGAGGATGTGATGAAAGAGCATCCCGTGATCAAGACCGCCCTGCCCGGTCCCAAGAGCAAAAAGCTGATCGATTTCGATGAGCGTTATGTCTCGCCGTCCTACACACGCGCCCATCCGGTAGTGCTCGACCATGCCGACGGAGCGTGGATCTGGGATGTCGATGGCAACCAGTTTTTGGATTTCCATTCCGGCATCGGCGTCTGCTCGACCGGCAACTGCCACCCGAAGGTGGTGGAGGCGATTGTCAACCAGGCCCGCAAGGCCGTGCACATCTCCAGCGCGGATTTCTACCATGAACTGGTGGGCAAGCTCGCGCAGAAACTCAATGACCTTGCGCCGGGCAAGGATCCCAAGCGCGTGTTCTTCACCAATTCCGGCACGGAATCGGTCGAGTGCGCGTTGAAACTCGCGCGCTACAAAACACGCAAGCCGCGCATGATCGCGTTTATCGGCGCGTTCCACGGGCGCACCATGGGGTCGTTGTCCTTGACGTGCTCGAAGAAGACCCAGCGTGAGCGTTTCGCGCCGCTTCTTCCCGAAGTCACGCATGTCCCGTACCCGTACTGCTACCGCTGTCCGTTCAACCTGAAGCCGGAGTCATGCGGGATGGAGTGCGTAAAGTTCATCGAGGAGCAGATCCTGACCCGTGTCGCCCCCGCCGATGAAGTCGCGGCGATTGTGGTCGAAACGATCCAGGGCGAGGGCGGGTACATTGTGCCGCCGAAGGATTACTTCCCGGCGCTCTCCGCACTGGCGAAAAAGCACGGCATCATGCTGATCGTCGATGAGGTGCAGTCCGGCATGGGCAAGACCGGCAAGATGTTCGCCATCGAGCACTTCGCGGTGGCGCCGGACATCATCACCACCGCCAAGGCACTCGCCTCCGGTGTCCCGCTCGGGGCATGCATTGCGCCGGCCAAGATCATGGACTGGCCTCCGGGAGCGCATTCGACCACGTTCGGCGGCACCCCGATGGGATGCGCCGCGGCGCTGGCCACCATCGACCTCCTGCAGGGCGGGCTTATCGACAACGCCGCCAAGCAGGGCAAGTTCATGATGACCGAACTGAAGAAGCTTCAGAAGAAGCATCCCTCGATCGGCGATATCCGCGGCCTGGGCTTGATGATCGGGCTGGAATTCGTGCTCGACAAGGTCAAGAAGACTCCGGCGCCGCAGATCTCCCATGATGTCGAGATGGAGGCGTTCAAGAAGGGTCTGATGCTTCTGACTTGCGGCCCGAATGGGATCCGGCTGGTTCCGCCGCTGGTGATCGACCGCAACCAGTGCCAGATCGCGTTGGAGATTCTCGACGATGTGATCGGCGCGGTGGAAAAGAAGCACAAGGTGTGACGGCGTCGGCCATGCGCCGGTGGAAACGGGGCGGCCTGTCCGCCCCGTTTTCTTTTGCAGGGGGGCGTGCCTCTGGGTTCCACGGGATTGCTTCGTCCCCGCCATCCCCCTGCGGCGGATGGCGGGGACTCG
>JBFMFQ010000291.1:0-2758 GCA_040752075.1 Candidatus Zixiibacteriota bacterium
GACCTTCTGGAGTTGGGATCTGACTGGATCGCGGAGTTCGCGGCGGCGGGGGCATTGACCGATCTTACCAATGAGTTTTCCAAACTGCAGGCGGAGTACATCGGCTGGCCGCAGTCGATCTATGCGCAGCGGTGCTGGGCAATGCCCTGGTATCTTTCCACACGCGTGCTGTATCAGAACGATTCGATCATGCGCGTGGTCGGACTCGATCCCGGCCGTCCGCCGATTGTCTGGGACGAACTGCGTGACTGGGCGCGTGTCGGTGATCGTGGGAAGCCGGATTTCTACGGCATCGGCATCAACTCCGCCGAGCGGCACCGTTTGTACAAGAAATTCCTGCCCTTTCTCTGGGCCGCGGGCGGCGACATCCTGAGCGAGGACAAGACGCAGTGCATTCTCAATTCCGAGGCCGGGGAACGGGCCATGCGGTTCTATGTTGAACTCTGCCAGTGGGGGATCACCGAGAAGCAGTCAGTTTTGGATGAGATGTTCATGTCCGGGAAACTCATGTATCACATGTCCGGGGACTGGCTTTCCGCGCGCATCCGTGATGCCGGGCTGTCGCTTCAGTATTCGGTGCACATGATGCCCTTTCCCGCGCCCGGCGAGGGGAGCCAGGCGTCGTTTGCCGGCGGGGAGTACCTGACCATTCCGGCCGCGGCCGCCGAGCCGCTCGGGGCGATTAAACTGGCGCGTCACCTGCTTTCCTCGAAAAACGTGTTCAACCTCTGCATCGCGACCGGCAACCCGACGCCGGTTCACATCAAGACGGGCGATAATCCCTACTTCTATGATGATCCGGTCGGGAAGATCTTCATGAGGCAGATGCTGGAGTCTCTCGCGCCGCCGGTGCATCCGCGCTGGGTCGACATTGAAGCGGAACTGGAATGGGGCATCGAGCAGGCGCAGTACGGGAAGCTGCCGGTTCCGGACGCCCTGGCGCAAACGTGCGAGAGGATCCAAAAGATACTGGCGGCCACGAACGCGCCGCCCGAGGAGAAGTGAAGAGCCGGGGGGCCGACGCATCGAGAACCGCCGACAGCGGGCAGCTGCTCGCCCTGCCCTGGACGGCGGTTCTTCTTTTGTTTTGGATCTATCCGCTTGGTTACGCGCTCGCCTTGGCCTTCGCCGACAAGGACATCTTTGCCGGCGGATGGACCTGGGTCGGGCTGAAGAATTTCTCGGCTGTCTTAAGCAGCAGCGATTTCTGGAGCGCCCTCGGGCATACGGCGGTCTTCACCGCGGGCACGGTCCCGGTGACGACCGTGCTGGCGATTCTTTTGGCGCTGGCGCTGAATGAGCGAATCTGGGGACGGGCGCTCTTTCGCGCCGGATTTTTCGCGCCGACTTTGACCGCCACGGTGGTCATTGCCCTGGTCTTCCTGCACCTGTACGGGCAGAACGGGTATCTGTACCGTCTTGTCGATTGGGCCGGATTGCCGGTTCCGGAACGGGGATTTCTGCTGTCGGAGAAGACGGCGCTGGCCGCGGTCATGGCCATGGACATCTGGGTGTCGGTCGGGTACTACGCGCTCTTGTTTCTCGCCGGGTTGCAGTCGATCCCATCGGAATTGGTGGAAGACGCCACGATGCACGGCGCGGGGGCATGGACGCGGTTTACCGCGATTACATGGCCGTACCTCAAGCCGACTCTGCTTTATGCGCTGGTGATCAACCTGATCAAGAGTCTGCAAGTGTTCACGGAGATTTTCGTGATGACGCAGGGCGGGCCGCTCGGGGCCACGACGACGGCGGTTTATCATGTCTACAGCGCCGGGTTCGAGCGGTTTTCACTCGGGTACGCCTCGGCGGCGGCGTATGTCCTCTTTCTCATCATCGCGCTGGTCTCCCTCGCGCAGTTCCGGCTCTTGTCCTTCGGACGAGGGGCGGAGGAGTAAATGACGACGCGAGGTCAAGCTCGGGGAACGCGGAAGAAGCTGCTTTCGGCGGCACTGACGCTCCTGTTGATCGGGATGCTTCTCCCCTTCGCGTGGATGGTGGTTGGGGCTGTCTCGCCGCGCTGGAATGCGGCGTGGTTTAATCCCCTGACGGAGAGCCCGGCGTGGGGGAACTTTGCCGATCTGTTCACCGCGATGCCGTTTGGACGTTACTTTCTAAACTCGGCGATTGTCGCGGCGGTGGTGACAATCGGGAATGTGCTTCTGTGCTTCCCGGTGGGGTATGCGCTGGCCCGGCGTCGATTTGCCGGGCGGCGTGTGTTGTTCGGGGCGGCGGCCATGGTTCTGATGGTGCCGCAGTATGTCCTGATTGTGCCGATGTTCGTGCTCATGCACCAACTCGGGCTTTACGACTCGGTCTGGGCCATCATCCTCCCGGTGATTGTGAGCCCGTTGGGGATACTCCTCGTCAAGAGCGCTGTGTCCACGGTGCCCATTGCGGTGGAGGAGGCGGCGCGGATGGACGGCGCAGGCTCATGGACGATTGTCTATCGGATTGTGATGCCCATTTGCCGCCCGACGCTGGCGGTGCTGGCGGTGCAGGTATTCTGGCTGACCTGGAACGCCTTCCTCTTCCCTTTCATCCTCACTGGCGAAAAGGCGCGGACATTGCCGGTCGCGCTCGCCATGTTCCGTGGATTTCAATCAGTGGATCTGCCGCACCTTTTCGCCGCGGCGACCCTGGCGACTTTGCCGGTGATCATCGTGTTCATCGTGTTCCAGCGGCAAATCATCGCGGGGTTGACATCGGGGGCGGTGAAGGGGTGAGGGGGGGGCGCCGGATTCCTACGGCGTCGCAA
>JBFMFQ010000292.1:0-2749 GCA_040752075.1 Candidatus Zixiibacteriota bacterium
GGCCGCCGGGTCAAGATTTTGGACTTCGGGCTGGCTAAACGGGCAACGGATCCCGACCTGACGATTGTCGGTTCGACGTTGGGAACTGTCTCCTACATGTCGCCGGAGCAGGTTCAGGGCAAAGAGTCGGACCGGCGCTCGGACATCTTCTCCCTGGGAATCGTGCTTTACGAAATGATCACCGGGCGGCTGCCCTTTAAGGGAGCGTTCGATGCCGCCACCCTGACCGCGATCGTCACGGAGGCGGCCGACCCGCTGGCGCGTCACCGGCCCGATGTCCCCCCGGAATTTCAGCCGATCATGGATCGCCTGCTGTCCAAGGAGCTTGGCGAGCGCTATCAGGATTTGAGTGAACTGCTGCCCGACTTGGAATCGCTTCGCGATCAACTGCGGTTCGCCTCGGATCCCAAGCTGTCCGCGCATCGTCTTCCGGCGAAGAGCGGCAGTCGCGGCAAGGTCATTGCCGGCGTGGCCGCGGCGGCCATCGTGGTGATCGCCCTTTCGGTGATGCTGATGCGCCCATCGGATGACACGACCACCAGCGATTCGACCGTGGAGGTCCCCCCCGATGACAGGCCCGTGACCGCTGATGTAACGTCGCCTCCCACGCCCCCCTCCCAAGCATCGACCGATGTGGCCGATTCGATCCGCATGGCCGAAATCGCGAACCGTGAGGCGCGCCTGCGCGAGATGGAAGACAGCATCACCCGTGCCGCGCAAGCGCAACTCGACGCCCACGCCACCGTCTCCCGTGCGGACAGTCTGGCCATGGAACGGCTGAAAGACAGTCTCCAGAGAGTCCAGGATGAACTCACGCAAGCCAAGCAGGCCCGATCCCCGAGCCCCGCGACTGGCAGGGCGGACACGGTTCTTCATGCATCCACCCAGCCCTCGCCCTCGGACGGACGACCCGATCCGATCGCGGCGGCGCGCGAACGGCATAAGGACTCCACTGACGTGTTGGCGACGCTTGCCTCCTTCTGGCAGGGCCTGGAGGCGCGAAACACATCCGGGATGAAGGCCTCCTACCCGGACCTGCCCTCGAAGTCGGAAGCCATGTGGCAGATGTTTCTGGACAACGCCCGCGACCTCGACATCGCCTCAGAGATCAGAAGCCTGAGCCTGGATGGCGGATCGGCGCGGGCCACGGTGGCGGTGCAAATGAGTTACCGCGATGCCGGCGGACGCCGTGCGCAGGACCTCGTCTACGCCGCCCGTTTGCGCAAGGCGGCGAGCGGCTGGGTCATCACCAATCTCGAACAGAATCGTTGATCATATACCCAGGAGGAATGGAATGCGTCAGGTGTCACGGGTCTTGTTCACATTCATGATCATTTCCGTCTGGCTTTCGCCGGCCACGATTCGCGCCGAAGACATGCGCGCGGAATTGCAGCGTGCCTTCGATGATGTGCTGGCCATCTCCCTCGGCAGTTCGCCCGGCCAGCACGGCAATCACTTCAAGCCCGACAATGTCGCCACCAGCGGGCGCATCATCTCCGCCCTGACGAGTTTTGTCGGAGCCAATGTCTCGTCTTTCCCGCTCAGTTCGACCGCCACCGGTCTGACATTCGACTTCTCCGGCGGCGTGCCGGTTCCGGTCACCACGAGTGCGGGTCCGGTCTTCGCCGAGCGCGCCACAACCATCGGCAGGGGGAAGTTCAATTTCGGCGGCAACCTCTCTTACCTTAACCTGGCCCGGATTCGCGGCGTGGCCACAGAGGACGTCGAGTTCAACTTTGTTCACCAGGACGTGGCCGAGTCGGGGCTCGGCGACATCCCCTTCGAGTACGACTTCATCACCCTTGACATGAACCTGGACATGGATGCCGTGGTGGCGGCGGCCTACGCCACCTACGGACTGACCGAGCGGATCGACCTCGGCGTGGCGATTCCCATCACGAGCGTGTCGATGAAAGCGACCCCTCATGCGCGCATGACCAGCTACACGTATGCCTCAAGCGGCAACGCCCAGCACTTTTTCGGCGGGACGACCGATGCGCCGAATCTGGAGTACGATGCGCCGGAAATCAGCGCCTCATCGGCGGGCATCGGCGATATCGCGCTGCGGGCAAAGGGAAACTTCTACCGGGGACAGAGAGCCGACCTGGGTGCGCTCATCGAGGTGCGTCTTCCCACCGGCGACGAGGACAAATTCCTCGGCGCGGGCAGCATCGCCTACAAGTTCGGGCTCATTTCCTCCGGGCACCTGGGCGCGATCAATCCCCACGCCAATCTTTCGTACGAGGTGCGCGAGAGCGACATCGACCGTGATGAAATCCAGTTGATCCTCGGATATGATCAAAAGGTCACCGACAACCTGACTTTGGCGGCGGAGTGGATGGGCGGCTACGAGATCGGACCTGAGATCGATGCTCTGCAGTTCGGGGACGCCACAGCAATGGCGCCGATGTATGAGGGTGTGCCGACAACACCGACCCAGAGGGTCTGGCCGACCAACATCCCCGGCTACTCCGCCGACAACATCATCGACGCGTCATTCGGCATCAAGTACACGCCGCGGCCGAACATGCTGTTGGTTGCGAACGTGATTCTACCGGTGAACAACGGCGGGATGCGTTCGGACTTCATCCCGAGCGTGGGAATCGAAATCCAGATGTAGGTTTGACTCAGTCGGAAGTGAGAGGGGCGCATGACCTGCGCCCCTCCTGGCCGACGTGCTCCGAGTTCAACGGCGCCAGTGGCCGGGCACCCACACCCAGCGACGTCCGCGTTTGTCCCAATGACCCGC
>JBFMFQ010000293.1:0-2747 GCA_040752075.1 Candidatus Zixiibacteriota bacterium
GATTCCGCCGGACGGGGGAGGACAGGATGATTGGCCTCGGGAACTGGAAGACATCGGCAACTCACATGCTCGTCATCGCCATCGCGGCGGGGGCGGGCTGGCTGGCGTCCGGAGCACTCATCCCCGTAACAAATGAGGCCTCAAGCAGTTCCCCCCCCTCGAATCTGAATTCGCCCAAGATCAAATCACTTCTGGCGCGAAAACTGGATGGACTCCACAAGGGGGATGAGCTCCCTGAGGTGCCGCTCTGGACCATCGATGGCGGCGACCCTGTCCTTTTGGCAGACCTCCTGGCAGGCGGCGGCGGGTTCATCCTGATCCGTCCACGGTGCACCGCTTGCCTGGACGCGCTCGCCGATCTCGCAAATCGGACCAATCAAGTAGCATTACCAATAGTCGTCATCATCGATGATCCTGCCGGAATCGACGAGTGACGGGACAGCGACATCGCAGCTCGAATCCCCCTGCCGGTGTACTGTGACTGGGAGGAGCGGCTGACACGGGATCACCGTGTCCTGGCATCGATGGGGTGGTTCAGAGTGGACCGGGATGGTCGCGTTTCCGACTTCGATCTGACGTTGGAGCCGAGGTCATTGGATTGGGAGAGACTTTTGACAGAATAGACCTCTCGAGAGGGGAATTGCCAACCTAATCAACTGTATTCCAAAGGAGAACCGTTATGAATGGACTCAGACGCCACAGGACGCTGGCGCTGGTGGCGCTGGTGGCTTTCCTCTCCACGCTTCTTGCAGGCATCGTGGTGAGCCGTCACGCGGTCGCGGGACCGATTCAGGGCTCGAGGTGCACGAGTGGTTCTTGCGATTGCATGAACTGGTGTCCATCGACCCACAGTTACCTGTGCTGGGGGCTGAAGACAGGCCCGGAGCCTGAGGATTGCATCGGGCTCTGTGTTCCGGAACCCTCAGAGCTGTGTGATATTCCATGATGCGCTGTTTAATCGTGTGGTGCCGGGTCGCGCGGCCCGGCACCGCCGGTTTGATGGAGGGATTTCGTGCACGTGAGCTCACTGCTGAGGATTACTGTGGAACGGCGAAAGGTGCTGGGCATGTATTATGCCATCCTAATCACCCTGACAGCACACAACCTTATTGCCATGTCCGGGGTCGCGCACGGGCAGGGGAGCCCGCCATACGACGCCCGTATTCTCACCGCGGGCGAAATCTGGACTACAATTGTTAGCAGTGGGTTTGTCGGTTCGGGACACAATCGAACAGGGGCGGTTCCACCCCCACTTGATGACCAGCGGGTTTTTGGGATTACATGGGTGCCTTCTTTCGAGTTCCCCCCTCAGTCGCAGAATGACTACCTCAACGACGCCGGAATGTTCGTCGGGGGGATTAGGGGTTTCGATACGCTAGTAAGCGCAGGACACCAGTCCGAGTGGATACCTATTCAGTTCGTCGTTGAGCACTCAAGCATCCCTGGACATCGCGGGTTCGACTCCGAATGCCCAGCCGATCAGCAGTTCTCGGTGAGGTTTACAGACACGTCCTGGATTGCGCTGAGAATTAGGGACGAACTTGACCAACGTCGACACGTGCCGCTCGGTCTGGATGTGACGATGCGAGTAATGAGTTGGTCATCCAGGTTTGCCCGAAGGTTCGTACTATTCGACTATTCCATAAAGAACATCTGGGATACTGCCATCAGCGGCGTACGGCTAGCCTTCTTCGTTGATCCCGTGGTAGTAAATGAGCGAGTCTACCCCCGAGGGACTTGGTTGATTGATGACCAGTGTGGCTTCATCGAAGAGGTCGGAGGTGTTGTCACGGGGACCCGAGATACTCTCGGGGTCGGATGGTTTTCTGACAACGACGGAGATCCTCAAGCGGGAGCATTCCAAGTGGCGAGCCCAACGGGCGCCTTTGCCATGCGCATCCTCCGCACGCCAAAGTCAGAGTCCTTCAGCTATAACTGGGTGGCCCTGAACGGTAGCGAGGAAACTGGATGGGAGGAGTGGGGGCCGCGTTCCTCGCAGGAACAGGCCGGCTTCGCTGGCTCACTGGGATGGTACTACGGTGACCGCGGGTTGTACCGCCAGATGGGGAACGGTGAGATCGATTATGACCAAGTCTGGATCGCCACCGACAAAACGAATGAAGGCTGGAGTCCGCCCCCATCACAGGATTGGCTTGCTCGCTCCATTGCGCGAGGTGCGGCAAACGCAGCCATGCTCTCCGTCGCCCTCGCCGATCCCCTCCTCCCCGGCGACTCGATCCCGTTCACCGTGGCGATGATCGCGGGATTCGACTTCCATCGCAAGCCCGACAACTTCGCGCGCAACTTTGATCCCGACAACCCCCAGCCCTATCTCGACAACCTCGACTTCACCGATCTCATCAACAACGCCCGCTGGGCCGACTGGGTCTTCGACAATCTCGGTGTCGACACCGACGGGGACGGCTACCGGGGACCGTACCACCTCGTCAATTGCAAGGGCGATCAATGTGATACGGTGTTTTACCGGGGCGACGGTGTCCCCGACTTCCGCGCGCCCTACATCCCGCCGCCCCCGCCCGCCTTCACCCTCACCAGCCGGCCCGGCGCGATCACCCTGCGCTGGGAGGGAGCGTACTCCGAACTGGCGATTGATCCTTTGTCGGGCAGGCGCGACTGCGAGGGGTTCCGGATCTACACCGGCAAGTTCGACCGCGATGACCTCTACTCCATGGTCGCCTCCTGGGATGTCGAGGACTACAAGCGCTTCGCCTACAAGTCGGACGAAG
>JBFMFQ010000294.1:0-2741 GCA_040752075.1 Candidatus Zixiibacteriota bacterium
TAGCCGCACCGGGTCCGGCTAAAAGCCGGTCCCTACGCGCCCTATATAGGTTTGTCAACACACCCCAAGGTCAGGACACACGGGGATTTGACCGTCCTCAGATGCGCCCGAAATCTACTCCACCGTCACGCTCTTCGCCAAATGCCTCGGCTGATCGACATCACAGCCGCGCAGGACCGCCATGTGATAGGCGAGCATCTGAAGCGGGATGATGGACAAAAGCGGGGTCAATGGCCCGATGGTCTGCGGGACATAGATGACATGATCGACATGTTCGCGGATTTCGTTGTCGCCCTCGGTCGCCACCGCGATGACCGTGCCCTTGCGCGCCTTGATCTCGCGGATGTTGTTGATGACCTTGTCGTAGACCGAATCGCGCAGCGCGATCACCACCACCGGCATGCGCTCGTCGATGAGCGCGATCGGCCCGTGCTTCATTTCGGCGGCGGGGTATCCCTCGGCGTGGATGTAGGAGATTTCCTTCAATTTCAACGCGCCTTCGAGCGCGACCGGGAAGTTGTAACCGCGCCCGAGGTAGAGGAAGTTGTCCTTGCGGTAGTAGTCGGCGGCAATGCCGCGCACTTCGTCCTCCCGCGCGAGGATCGATTCGATCTGCGCCGGGATGCGTTCCATCGCGCGGATCATCTCGAGCCCGTCGCCCATGGACATGGTGCGCCGCCGCGCCAATAGCAGCGCGATGAGCGACAGCACGGTGATCTGCGAAGTGAAGGCCTTGGTTGACGCCACACCGATCTCGGGGCCGGCGTGGATGTAGATGCCGCCGTCGGTCTCGCGCGCGATGGTCGAGCCGACCACGTTGCAGATGCCCAGCACCGTCGCGCCCTTGCGCCTCGCCTCGCGCATCGCCGCCAGCGTGTCGGCGGTCTCCCCCGACTGCGAGATGACAAACACCGCGGTGCCCTCGCGGATGATCGGCGAACGGTAGCGGAACTCGGAGGCGTACTCGACCTCGACCGGGACACGCGCCAGATCCTCGATCAGGTACTCGCCGATTAAGGCCGCATGCCAGGATGTCCCGCAAGCCGTCAGGATGATGCGGTCGATGGTGCCCAGTTCCTCAAGATGCGGGCGGATGCCGTTGAGACGCGCCGTGCCCTCCTCCATGTTGAGCCGTCCGCGCATGGCGTTGAGCACCGTGGTCGGCTGCTCATGGATTTCCTTTTGCATGAAGTGGGCAAAGCCGCCCTTTTCGATCTCATCGAGTGTCCACTCGATCTCCTGAATCTCGTGGGTGACCTCGGTGCGGTCGATTTTGGAGATTTCGTATTTGTCCCTGGTCACCGCGACCATTTCCAGATCGTCGAGGTAGATCACCTGGTTGGTGTGCCGGATGAGCGCCGCGACATCCGAGGCGATAAAATTCTCCCCGTCGCCGCGCCCGATCACCAAAGGCGAGCCATGACGCGCCGCCACGATCAACCCCGGGTTGCTTTTCGACACCACCGCGATCCCGTAAGTCCCCTCCACCTGGGACAGCGCGACACGCGTCGCCTCGACCAGGTCGCCGTCGTAGTTGTCCTCGATCAGGTGCGTGAGGATCTCGGTGTCGGTCTCGGTGGTGATGCGGTGCCCGCGGCGCAGGAGGAATTCCCGCAGCGTGGTGAAGTTCTCGATGATGCCGTTGTGAACAAGCGCGATGTCGCCCGTGCAATCCAGGTGCGGATGCGCGTTGTTGTCGTTCGGCTCGCCGTGGGTCGCCCAGCGCGTGTGCGCGATGCCCCAGGTGCCCTCGTACTTCTTCCCTTCGAGGTGCTCCTCCAGACGCGCGATCTTGCCGGCGTACTTTTCGTACTGCAGGCCGTTTTCGCCGAAGAGTGCAATCCCCGCGGAATCATACCCGCGGTACTCCATGCGCTTGAGCCCCTCCATCAGGATGGGCAGCGCCTGCTTTTCACCCACGTAGCCAATGATTCCGCACATTCGCTGTTCCTTCGTCGACTGTTTCGATTGGTCCGGCTTGTCCTATAGGCCCAACGCTTTGACCGCCGCCGCCAGCATCTCTTTGGCCCTTCTCGGCGTTTTCGCCTCAGCCGATATACGCATGATCGGCTCGGTATTCGATGTCCGGGCCTGGACCGACCCGTCATCGAATTCAACTTTTACACCATCCCGCCGATCCTGACGATCATGTTGGTAATGATCGGCCAAACGGTCCAGCCGCTTGGGGAAATCTGCCGGCCGGGGGATGGTTTTCTTGGCGGCATAGTAGGTCGGCAGCGCCGCCGCAATCTCCGAAACCGGGGCGCCTGTCCTGGCAAACAGGGAGGCGGTCAGCGCCATGCCCAACAGCGCATCGCGTCCGGGGTGCAAAGCCGGCATGATCACCCCGCCATTGCCCTCCCCGCCGATCACGGCGCGCTTGGCTTTCATCATTTCGGCTACATTGACCTCGCCGACCTTCGAAGTATACCCATTCTGCCCGAAGGCCGCCGCGACATCCAGCACGCCGCGCGAGGTGGACAGATTGATCACGACGGGACCGGGAGTCTGGGTCAGAACCCAATAGGTCGCCAGAATCAGGGTGCGTTCTTCGCCCAACGGCCGTCCGCGTTCATCGACAATCGCCAGACGGTCGCTGTCGGGATCGGTGGCGAATCCGAAGTCCGCCCGGTGACGGCGCACCGCCTTGCCGAGCGCGCCGAGATTCTTCGGCACCGGCTCCGGTCCGCGTGGGAACCGCGGCCCGGTCTCGCAGAAAAGCTCGATGACCCGGCACCCCA
>JBFMFQ010000295.1:0-2739 GCA_040752075.1 Candidatus Zixiibacteriota bacterium
AAGGGGCTGACATAGATAAGGTCAGCGTTTTCGTGCGGGTTTGAGGTTACTCCAGCGGAGCAAGGTCTCCAACAGGCGACTGGGCGGACCGTAGTTGAAGCGCCATTCGCATTCCTTGAGGAAGAGGTTGAAGTTCTGGCGCGGGATGCCGTTGTACTTGCGCAGATGGCGCTTGGCCTGGTTCCAGAAGTTCTCGATGCCGTTGATGTGCTTGCCGCCCTTGGCGACGAACCGCTTGCTGTGGTTGACCCGCCGGTGACGGAAGCCCGAGACGTGCAGGATGTCGTAGCTGCCGAAGGCATCCGTGTAAACGATTGAATCCGGGCGGATTTTGCTGTGCAGGATCGGCAGCAGGGTTTCCTGGCGGGCATCAGGGATGATCTTGGTGAAGACCTTGCCACCGCGCTTCAAGAGCCCGAAGACCGGAACCTTGCCCGCCGCGCCGCGTCCCCGCTTGCCCTTGCGCACGCCGCCGAAGTAGCTCTCGTCGACTTCGATCTCGCCGGACAGATGGCCGTCGTCCTCGATCCGGGCCGCGACGATCTCGCGCAGCTTGCGATAAAACAGGATCGCCGTGTTGCGGTTGACGGCCACCAGTTCAGCCGCCGTCCGGGCCGGGGTTCCGGCGACGAAGTGTTCCACAAGCTTCAGCTGCTTGTAACTGCTTAATCGGCTTCGTCTTCTCGCCATCGGGCCAACATAGATTTCGACCCTTATCTATGTCAGCCCCTTTTCTAATAATCTCCCGCCGTATTGTCGTCAAGTCCCCATCGAGGTTTTGCCGCACTGGCAGCACGTCGGCGAAGTCGCCGCCGATCTAATCGCGCGACTTCGCGGCGAACGGGGGGCGCCATGATCGACCTCGACCGCGAGCTTTCGACGGCTGGCGATGCCTCGGAAGCCGTCAGGGTATTGACGGGCCTTGGCGCCGACCGCCTCGCAATCCTTTCCTGGCCGTTATTTGGTGCGGTCGGTGTTTCATCCATCGTCCCCCAAGGCGACGGGCTTTACCGGCCCGGCAGAATCGGAACGCGGGCGATTATTCTTGGCGTTCGCGACGAATCGACAAGCGAGATAATCGACCTTCTCGCCTTCCCGCCCGAGCGCCCTGACCATTGGCGACGGCGAACGGGACTCGCTATGTTCTTAGGCGAGGCAGCGGTATCGCGCGCCGCGTTTATGGGCGAACCTATCGACGTGTTCCCCGATCCGCTCGCGTGGCTTCAGGCGGGCGCGTTTGGTTGTGTGATCCTCGACCCCACCATCAGCCTTCGGTTCTGGTTCGCCGGCATTCCCGAGCTACGCGCCGCGACCGCCGACCTTGGCCGCCGCATTGATGATCGACTCCGACGCGAGCCCGAATTGCGGCGCCCGCGCGTGGTCGTCCTGAAAGAAAGGGTCGCGGCATGAACGACGCCCGCGAATTCGTGCCCTTAGAGGATTTTGACCGGCAGCACCCGCGCGGGCGCGCGCCGAATCCCGGGTATCTCCCGCCGCACCTTCCCGGCCGGCTCGACCTTGGTTTGCTCCAAGGCAAACCCATACCGGAGCGGCGCTGGCTGGTTGACCAATGGATTCCCCTCGGCACCGTCACCATGCTTGGCGGCGACGGCGGGACCGGAAAAAGCATCTTGGCGCTGCAAATACTCACGGCGGCCGCGTCGGGCAAGTCGTGGCTCGATCTGCCGACCATGCGTTGCAAGGGCGTCGGAATCTTTTGCGAGGACAGCGGCGACGAGCTGCACCGCCGTATGGCCAACGTGCTCGCGCACTATGGCGCCGACTTCTCGGACTGCGAGGATTTGACCCTACACAGCCTCGTGGGAGAGGAAAATGCGCTTCTCGACTTCGACCGCGAAGCATGGAAGTGGAATGAAAGCGAACGGTATTTTCAAATCGGCCGCGCGATTGAGGATAGCGGCGCGCAACTGATTGTCCTTGACAGCCTGCACGATTTTTTCAGCGGGAATGAAAACTCCCGATTCGAGACGCGGCGGTTCGTTCAAATGATTGCAGCCTGGGCGCGGGACCATGACGCGGCCGTGATCTTGAACGCGCATCCGTCCTTGACGGGCTTGAACAGCGGCACCGGAACGTCCGGCAGCACCGCATGGTCAAACAGCGTCCGCTCGCGCTTGTACTTATCGCGCCAAGTACAAACAGAAGGCGAAGAACTTGATAACGACATTCGAGAATTAAAACGCTTGAAAGCCAATTACGCCGGGACTGGCGATTGCTTGAAACTCAAATGGTCCAACGGCGTGTTCGTTCCTGTGGTCGAGCCAACAGGCATTCTCGCCGTGGCCGAGAAGGCCCGCGCGCGCGATGTGTTCGTGGAATTACTGGCCAAGCGCGAGATTGAGGGCCGGCCCGTGTCCCCGAGCAAGCACGCCAGCAACTACGCGCCCAAGGCGTTCGCTTCCGACACCAGGCGCCAAGGATTCACAAAACACGATTTCGAGCGGGCGATGGAGGAATTGTTCACGGCCGGCACCGTTAAGAGCGTCCCGTACGGTCGCCCAGGCGATACGCGCCAGAAGATCGTCAGGGCGGGAGTCGGATGATGCTTTGCGGTGGTCACGCGACGATTGCGGCGGTTTGCGGCGGTTGCCCGGAAGTCCTTGATTTTCCTTGTGCGGGGGTTGTTGTGCGGTGGGTGCGGCGGTTGCCTGCAAGCCATTGGAAACATTCGTGCGGTGGTTGTGCGGTGGTCTGCGGTGGTGTTCCCCCACACCCCCT
>JBFMFQ010000296.1:0-2680 GCA_040752075.1 Candidatus Zixiibacteriota bacterium
GATTGGTCTGGCACCCTGACTCCGCCGGGTTTTCATTACTTGGAGAGACGGACAGCATCACAGAGCAGTATACCCCCGCCAGGAATCGAACCTGGATTACCAGCTCCGGAGGCTGGTGCGTTATCCGTTACACCACGGGGGCGGACGGCGTTGGGACCGGTCCGATCCGCCAAACGCCAGCGCGATATAACCCTCTGGCGCGCTGTCATTCAACCCCTTTTTCGACAGGAAGGGAGCCGCGGCGGCGGGTGGCGGTGTCTTTTGAGTTGACGGTCCGCCGTCCGCACCGGTAGTTTGCGCGCGAACGAGGGAGGCGCCATGGGCATAATCCGATCGATCCTCATCCTGATCGTGCTCGCCATCATCATCGGCTTTTCGGTGTACAACGCCGAACCGCGCGTGACGGTCGATTTGATCCGCTGGAAATACGAGGTGCCGCTCGTCGTCGTTGTGTACTGGTCTTTTTTGGCCGGAATGCTGGCGGCGTTCATCCTCGGCCTCGCCTACGTGTTGAAGGTGCAATCGGATCGCCGCAACGAGCGGCGGGATCGGCGTCGACTGGAGATGGAGATCTCGGCGCTCCGGAATCGGACGATAGAAGAATTGGACCAGTTGTGATCGGGAAAGTGATGAATGTGCGATGGATCTGACCGGCTACGGATGGACGATCTTCTGGGTGGTGGCCTTCGGGGTGGCCGGGGCCGCCATGATCTGGACTCGCACGCAAAAGCGGCGTGTCTCGCAGGCGCCGCGTCTGTACACGGAAGCCCTGCGTGCCCTGGTGGAGGGCGAAGACCAGATCGCTTTCGAGCGCCTGAAGGCGGTGGCGACCGAGGACTCCGGCAATGTCGATGCCTACTTGAAGCTGGGCGACCTCCTGCGCCGCCGCGGACGGGTCGATCGGGCGATCCGGGTTCACGAGGATCTGACCATGCGGCTCGGGCTGCCCAAGCCGGATGCCATCGCGGTGCAACGATCCCTCGCGCAGGACTATGTCGCCGCCGGGAATCATGCGGCGGCGGAGAGTTCGCTGCGCAAGATATTGGAACTGGACCGGGAGAACCGCTGGGCCGCCGATCAACTCGTGAAGTTGTGCGAGGAAGCGGGGCGGTTCGATGAGGCCTACGAGGTGCGTCGCGAGGCGCTGAAGCGCGCGGGCCAGTCCGACGGCCATCAACTGGCGCTGTTTAAGGCGCTGGCCGGGATCAAACTGGACAACAGCGAAAAGGGCCACGATGCCAGACTGCTCTATAAAGATGCCCTTGGTCACGATCCCAAGTGCCTGCCCGCGCTCCTCTACCTCGGCGATTCCTATTGGAAGGAAGGGCGGCTCGACGATGCCATCGAGTGGTGGAGCAAGTTCGCCGAGATCGAGCCGAAGGCCTCGCACGTGGTCTTCGAACGCCTGCGGAAGGGCTACTTTGAGCTGGGGCAATTCGGAGAAATCACCAAGGTCTATGAGCGCACCCTGGACGCCGACTCGAAAAACGTGCCGGCCATCCTCGGACTGGCCGAATTGTCTTTGAAGAAGGGTGATCTGGACACCGCCCTCTCGCATTACCGTCATGTGCTCGACATCGACGAGAACAACATCTCGGCGCGCGCCGGAATGGTGCGCGTGCTGCTTGAACAGAAGCGCTGGCGTGAAGTCTCCCATGAAGTTCAGGCGCTCCTCGACACGACGCCGTTTCACCGGCCCGCCTATCGCTGCAAGAAGTGCGACCACGCGCTGGACGAACCGGCGTGGCAATGCCCGAAGTGCCGCGCGGTGGACACCATCACGCTGTATTAAGCGCTCCTACTTGATGATGACAATCTTGCCGGTCTGAGTTCCCTGCGGCGATTCGATGTGATAGATGTAGATTCCCGACACAACGGCTTGCGTGTTGCGTGAGACAAGATCCCAGGCTGTTCGCGAAGAGTAGTCGCTCAGGAAGGCGCCGTCTTCCGGCCGCGGCCATTCGTGTTCGATGATGCGGATGAGATCGCCGTCGAGCGAATAGATGCGGATGGTGGCCGTTGAGGGCAGATTGACAAACCAGATGCGCCGGTCCTGTTCTTCGAAATTCGCGCCCGTGGCCCGTTTCTCCGGGGCCTCGTACCCTTCATCGAAATAAGATGTTCGCCGGCCGTCGCCGCCCCGGTAGGAGATCCTGTAGGGATTGGGGTACACGCTCACACCCAGCCCGCTGTCCTCTACCACGCCGGCGTCATAGATCGGGATGGCGTATTCGCTGCAACTGCCGGGGAGGGACTCAAGCGGTTCGACCTTCAAGAGCGGGTGCCCGCCATCGAACGCCGTCACGGAGACATACAACGGTTCACCGGGGTTGAGGTGATTCAGATGCGCCTCGTAGAGACCGAAGCGAAGGGTGTCGGCGCCCTCGATGATCGTGCTGTCCCCAATCCGCTGGATGATGTTGGTGACGAGGTGTCCGTTCTCCACATAAGTGTTGCTGTTGTTCTGTCCCACCTTCTCAAAGTAGGAGCATCGTTCCACACGAAATCCGCGGAAGTCGATGGTGTCTTTCCAGCAGAGGTCGACGGAGGGGACGTTATACAAGTTGGGATCAAAGTCCTCGCCGTAGAGCGTCCGCAGGGAATCACCGGTGACAACCCCACCGTCGAGATTCCAGCGCGAGCCTCTCTTGGTGTAGCGGCGGAAGTTCTCGCTGTCCCA
>JBFMFQ010000297.1:0-2679 GCA_040752075.1 Candidatus Zixiibacteriota bacterium
ATGCGCGTGTTATTTGATGATGACCAATTTCCCGGTCTGTGTGCCCAACTCGGAATCCACCCGCCAGATGTAGATGCCGGATGTGACCGCCTGGATGTTGCGGCTCACGAGATCCCAGCCGACGGCAGACGGGTACTTCGTCAGGAACGGATCCGGATGATTGATCGTGCGGATGAGATCACCATCGAGGGAGAAGATGCGGATCGTCGCCTTCACCGGCAGATTCACAAACCAGATACGCCGATCCTGCTCCTCGAACTGGTAAATGCCCCTGCCCTCGTAGCCCTCACGATAGTAGGTTGTGCGTTCACCATCGCCGCCGTCGTAGACAACTTTGTAAGGGTTCGGGTAGACCGACACCCGCAATCCCGAATCAACCACGACATCGGTGGAGTAAATCGGGTGTGCGTACTGGCTGTTGTTCGACGGCGACGATTCAAGCGGCTCCAAGTCGACCTCGTAATTGCCGAAGTCGAATGCGGTCACCGCGAAGTAGAGAGGAACGGCGGGATTGAGGTTGTCGATGGTGACTTCATAGACACCGTAGGACAAGGTGTCCTCGCCGACAATCGTGTCCCGCACCGCCACCCGCTGGATCGCGTTTTGCACCCACTGGCCGTTGTCGTCGTACTCGTTGCCGCGGTTGTAGTCTTCGCGGACCCAATAGGAGTACCGCTCGCGCTGGTCGATGCGGATGATCTGCCCCGTTGCAGAAAGGACGGTGTCCAGCACCGTGTCGCGGTAGGCCAGTTCGAATGAGGGCGTCGTGTAGTCCCCGGGGTGAAACTCCGGATCGTTGAGCATCCGCCGCCAGACGGGGATGGTGGCCGGGTGGGAGATTTGCAGCCACTTCCCCTCTTTGGGAATCCAGGCGAAGCGCTTAAAGTCCTCGACATCCCACGACGCGATGAGCGAGTACTGGTCGTCGCGCTCGAAGCGGCCGGTGTAGACACGGAATCCCTCGAAGTCGCGCTGGCCCGAGAGCGGATCGACCTGCAACTCCGAGAACTCGCCCGACCAGCGCAGGGTGATCCAGCGCTCACCGGAGGTCAACTCAAACGGCGACGATTCGGGCGGGCCGGGGCCGCGCCAGTCGGGGACACCGTCGCCGGTGTAGAACACCGAGTCGCAGCGTCCATCGACGCAGTTGATCAAATGCGCCTCGCCCCGGTACCCGTCGCCGTCGGTGTCGACACCCGGATTGTCGAACACCCACGCCGCCCAGCGGGCGTTCTTGATCAGATCGGAGAAGTCGAGTCGGTCGATATAGGGCTGCGGGTTGTAGGGGTCGAAGTTCCTGGCGAAGTTGTCCGGGTAACGGTGAAAGTCCGCCCCGGCAATGAAGGCGACGGTGAACTGGATCGAGTCACCGGGAGGGATGGGGTCGAGCGGGCCGACGGAGAGGAGGGAGTAGATGTTGATTCCGGTGGCGATGTCCTTCGCAATCTCCTCCTGCGGCGGGTCGCTCCACCCTTCATCAACGTAGTCCCCGAGCGCAGTTCGCACCTGATCGAAGTCGATTTCGCAATTGCGCATCATCTTGTAGATGGAGCGATCACCCTTGGGATACCCGAGGGAGCCGTAGAATCCGCCCTGGTTGATCCGGTGGCGTGGTCCCCAATTGACGTAGATGAACCCCGGTGTTGCGTTTTGGAACGCCCACCAGTTGTGGCTGTGGCAACCGCCGGTCGGACGCTGAAGGATACGCACGCCCATGACTCCAGTGGGGCTACGGTCGGTAAAGACTGCTGGCGCGCCCTCCGGGTCGCCGTCGTTGTCAGCGAACCACGACATGTTTATGGGCTCCGTCGTCCCATCGATCAGGCCAGGAGCGTTCTTCATAAACCCGGTGATTTCATTGTAGGAGTGTATCGGATAACTTCCGGGCGGCGGCCAGTAGGAATAGGGAACGTCTTCAGCGATCCATAGGGGGCTGGGGTCAATCGCGATGCCGACGGCGCCATCAATAACTGGCTCAGAGCCGAGATTCCAGAATACGTAATCGACGAAGACCACGCGTTGAAGGTACGCCCGGGCCCACAGTCGTACAGTCTGTCGCGCGCCCAATCCAATTGGAGCGTGGGGGCGGAAGTCCACCGGGTCCAGCTCCCGGGATGTCAAGACTGCTGTGTCTGATAGACTGATTGTCAACTCCAAGTCCGCTACCGCATCGGGAGAGTAATTCGGGGAAGAGTGCTTCGTCGATCGGTGTTCTATGTGCGAATACGAGACGCCTTCAAAGGAGGCAAATGCGCCGAGCCAAGGGAACTGCCCGAATTCCGTCACAAGTGTGTCAAATCCACGTGCGCATCCGAAGACCGGTTTGGCCGCGTACAAGTATCCAAGTCGCGTGCCCTTTGGGAACTCAAAGAGCCCGGTGCCGCTGTAAGTGGTCACGATGACTCCCAATTCAGATTCGGTGAGGTAGCTCCATTGAAACACTATGTCTGACAGGGACGCGATGAGTAATTCGCGGGGCGGTCGAGGCCGAGAGTTGGCCGTTGACCAAGACACCAAGGGGAGAACACAGACGCTAATGCAGATGAACCGCTCGCACCGTCTCATGAGAGTTAAGTATCCCGTTCGCTGGGATGGACGTCCGATTCACGCCCAGACTGACGCCGCCACTCGAAGGGAGTGGTGGGGGGGGGGGGGCGGGGCCCCCCCCCCCCCAACAAA
>JBFMFQ010000298.1:0-2656 GCA_040752075.1 Candidatus Zixiibacteriota bacterium
GATCTGAGAGGTTCGGTTACGGCGCCGTCTCGTTTGGACCAGGAGCATCAGGGCTTGTAGAAATACCCGCGTCGTTTGGGTAACGGAAGCGGCTCGGAACGGGATTGCTTCGTCTCCCGCCGCGGCTCCGCCGCGCGGGATCCTCGCAATGACTTGGACTTGCTGGTCATTGCGAGCGAAGCGAAGCAATCCCGGCCCAAGCCGGTGAACTCTCAATCAACGAGCTTGTTCGACAAGCCCAGCAGGGCCGGTTTAAAGTTCCTGCCAGGCGACCCGGGACATCCCACCCCACGAGAGATGCCGGAGCGCGCGGTCGTAGTGGAATTGGGCGGCGCCGTTCTGTTGAATATCCGCGGCAATGTAGGCGCCGTAGAAGACGCCGTTGCCGTTGAACTCCATGAGTGATTCCGGGGCGTAGATGACGGAGTGGATTTCCGCGCCGCCGTTGACCGTCACCTTGGCCCCCCGGCAGAAGATTTGAAGTTGCTCGGGATCGGCCAGCGTATTGACCGTTGCGGTGGCATCGACATGGAAATCGCCGTCGGTGTAGATCTTGACGGTCGCTCCCGGCTGGACCTGGACGTTGCCCTTGAAATCCATCGTTGAGAAGTAGTATGTCCCTCCGGCGAGAATCAGGGTCTTCCCCGGCTGCACGGAGAGGGACTTTGAGCCGGCGTTGAAATTGTACATCCCGAACATTCCACCAGGGGCCGGGCTGACGGCTTTGGCGTTGTTGATGTGGTCCTGGGTGACCGGGTCGAGCGTGATCACATCCGCGGCGGTGGTCGTGTCGCCGGTGACGACGGATGAACCCTCGATGGTCATGTCGCCCGGCGAGGATGTCGACGCATCGCCATTGATCGTCGCGTTTCCGTTGATGCCGATCGTGCCGTTGCTTCCCACGTCGCCGTCCTCATTCCTCTGAGTCACCGCATAGGACCCGGAGTCGGAATCGTACGAATCGGTGACGGTCCCGCCATTGAGATCGAACCGGTCATCACCGAAGGCCGCCCAGCGGAACGGGCGGTCGGGCAGGAGCCGCACGGCGACGATGGACCGGGCGCCGGAGCGGACACCGGAGGAGATGACCAGGATGGTATCGTCGAGAGCGGGAATCGAGTCCGCATCCAGGATGCGGGTGGAATACGCGCCGCCCCCGAGGACCACATCGGAGAGCCCCTCGCGCCAGTCGGCGGAGTCGCGCAGAATGCCGCAGGCGTGTTCGACGCCGGCCTCGGCGAGATAAAACGAGCGGACATCCTGGCGGTAGTTATCGGAGATTGACATGTCGGTGGACGATGTCTGAATGGAGGCGGCCCCCACGAGACCCAGCATCAACAGCATGGTGAGGGCGATAATCATTGCCGCGCCGTGTTCGTTGCCAATTCGATTCATCGGTCCTCCGGCAGTGCGTTACAGATTCCTGATTTTCACCTGCGAGGTGAGTGTTCGCCGACGGTATCCGTCGCCGTGAATCAGCTCGTCATCGGGATCCTCGCCGCGCGCGGTCAGCGAGAGCTCGACGAGATCGGGGGTCAGGACGGTCAGCCGCATCGACTCGACGAACTCCGCGAACGGTTCGGCCGACCCGGCATTGAGGCGGCGCATGAGCATCGGGCGGCTGGAATCGGCGGCATCGACGAAGAACATGACCGTGTCGAGGTGTGCGGTCGAATCGTTTTGATAATAGGAAATGACCGTGTCGGCCCCGGACGCGTAGGCGGGGTGGGCGCCGACATGGTAGCCGCAGATTCGCATGTGGGTCGCGATTTCATCGAGCGCGGCGCGCGCGTTCTGCTGAATGTCGCTCACCTCCACTTCGACCAGCCACGCTTTGTGCTGGGAAACGTAGAATTCCATTGTGAAAGCGCCGAGCAGCACGGTCAGAAACGCCGCGATGAGAAGTTCGATCATGGTCATGCCACGTTCATCGGCATGGAATCGTCGTCGGATCGTCGTCATGGCATCGTCCTCGCGCTACGGTTTCTCGGCGTATGCCACGAAGTCCATGTTTCGGTGGACCCCGAGGTCGTCCGTCCACTCGACCGCCAGATTGAATTGGTACACGTGATCGGGGATGGAAGCGTCGACGGTGGCATCGGAGACGACCGTGGCGACGGTGTACTTGCCGTTGTCGTAGGTCGCCACCTCCTCAATCGGCATTGGTCCGGCGACACCGGCGGCGAGCCGGGCTTCGATTTCCCGTTGCACCGATGCGGTGACGCGTGTCACGTCTTCCGCATCCAGGTTACCGACGATCGAGACCATCATCATTGGGGCCAGTCCGAGGACGCCGAGCGCCAGGACCAGCATCGCGGCCATGACTTCAACCAGACTGAATCCCTCATCCCGCCGTCCGGCACTCCGTTGTTCAAGAATCCGACAATTCATGGCCGCCTCTTTCGGTTGATCGCATCCGGCTGTCATGAATGCGGAAATCATGCCAAAGTTTCTCCTGATTTGCGAGGGCGTGCAACTCAGTGAGCAGCAACTGGTTCTTGCACTGCCTGCAAAACGCGGGTCGGAGGTCGTTTGGTTTATTACAACCAAGTTGTCATAAATGGGGGAGCGCCCCTATACAGTGTGGGCGTGTACCTGGGGTGATCAGTTGATCGAAGCCGGTGCAGTAGGGCCTGTTGAAAAACCCACGGTCGTT
>JBFMFQ010000299.1:0-2647 GCA_040752075.1 Candidatus Zixiibacteriota bacterium
TCATGTGTCGCCCCTACGGGGCTCATTCTATTCTATGACGCGTCTGACACCCACGGCTCGCGCCGTGGGCTACGTTGTGTCGCCCCTTCGGGGCTTCTAGGAACGTGCCGATGGTGTTGGGACCCCGACGTGGTGGATGCGAGCACCCACCCTAGGTTGCTGGGGCGATGTTGAGATCGCCGACCCCGTTATGAATGAGGCCGTCGCGCAGGTGGATGGTGCGTTCGGTGCGCATGGGGAGGTTGGGGTCGTGGGTGATGATCATGATGGTGTGGCCCGCCTTCCAGAGTTCTTCGAACAGATCGACGATCTCGCGTCCCGAGGCGGTGTCGAGATTGCCCGTCGGCTCGTCCGCCAGAATAAGGGGCGGGTTGTTGACCAGGGCGCGGGCGATGGCGACGCGCTGCATCTGGCCGCCGGAGAGTTCGGTCGGCTTGTGATCCATGCGGTCGCCGAGACCGACACGTTCGAGCACTTCCTGCGCGCGTTTGCGGCGCTCCTTCGCACCCACACCCCGGAACACCATCGGCAATTCGCAGTTTTCGAGCGCCGATGAGTATGGAAGCAGGTTGAAGTTCTGGAAGACGAAACCGATCCGCTGATTGCGAATCTCCGCCAGCCGGTTCGGCGAGAGTGTCTGCACCTCCTCCCCGTCGAAGTCATACCGGCCTTCGCTGGGGACATCGAGACAGCCGAGGATGTTCATCAGGGTGGACTTCCCCGAGCCAGACGGACCGACCAGGGTCATGAATTCGCCGCGCCGGACCCGGAGATCGATGCCGCGAAGGGCTTCGACTTTGATCTTGCCGGTGTCGTAGACTTTGCGGACCTGTTCGAGGCTTATTATTGAACCGTTCTGTGTCATCGTTCACACTCCGTAAAACGGGCTTTTCGCACCCTCCGGCGGGGATGGGACGAACTCCCATCCCCGCCTGAACCCCTATTCAGCCGTTCCCAGACAGATTACCAGTTTAAGATTTCTCTTATTCATAGCGCAGTGTCTCCGCCGGGTTCAGTCGCGACGCGCGCCGGGATGGAAAGTAGCCGGCGATAACCCCAATCAGCGCGATGATGCTGACGGTCAGAAGGCCGATGGGGAGCGAAATCGTGGGATTCCCAAGCCAGGACATGGAGGAGTCGCCTCCGCGCGGGATGAGCGACATCAGGTCGCAGATTAACTGCGAGATGAAAATCCCCGCCGCGCCGCCGGAAAAGCAGATGAGCAGTGCCTCCAGGAGAAACTGCCATTGGATCGTCTTCGGTTTGGCGCCGAGCGCCATCTTGATGCCGATCTCCTTGGTGCGCTCCTTGATCACGACGTACATGATGTTGGCGACGCCCACGCCGGCAATGAGCAGGGTCATGGCGCCGATGATGCCCATGAAGATCTGCATGCCGAGCATCATGGCGTGCATTTCCTTGCGGCCTTCAATGGTGTCCCAGATCGAGAGCGCCTGCTTGTCGGTCGGATCGAACTTCGCCCGCGCCGAGAGGACCTGGTAGAGCCGGTCCTTGACATGTTCGGAGAGATCGCTCGATTTCGGCTGGATGACGAGGTTGCTTAAGTACTTGTTGCCGAACATGGCATGAAACGTGGTGGCCGGGATGGATGATTTGTCGACATCCGGGCCGCCGTACATGCCCATCTGGTCCTTGTCCTGGCCCACGCCAATGACGACAAACGGAACACCGGCGATCTGCACGGTCTGACCGATCGGGTCCTCGTTGGCAAACAGCTTTTGCGCCAACTCATAGCCGAGGAAGACCACGCGGCGTTTCTGCTCCATGTCGGTCCAGTTGAGGTAGCGCCCGCCGTGCTCGGGATAGTGCGCCCGCATGTCCTCATAGGTGGGGTACTCGCCGCAGATGTGATGCGAGAGGACGACCTTGCCGCGGATGATGTCAATCCCCCAGTGCGAGTACTCGGCCCCGACGCGTTCGACCTCCGGAATGCTCTTGGCGATGACATCCACGTCCTCGGGCAAAAAGCGGATGCGACGGCCGCGCGGGAGGCCCTCGTAGGGGATGGATGTCTGACCACCCCAGACCACGAGGATGTCGACACCCATGCCCCGCTGGTTTTTGTCGAGCTGATTTTTGAGTCCCTCTCCGAAGGCCAAAAGCAGCAGAATGGACATCGTTCCCCAGACGATCGCAGCCACGGTCAGGGTGGCGCGTTTCTTCTGCTTGCGGAAGTCCCGCCAGAAGTATCGGAGGAAGATGCGGAGGCTCATGGTCAGGGTGGTTTGAATCGAGAGCAATCGCGGATCCATCGCCCGGTGATGGATCGCCGCGGGGTCTCGACCAGTTAGAGTCGCAGGGCCTCGATCGGGTTGCAGCGCGCGGCGCGTCTTGCCGGGAAATAACCGGAAATGAGGCCAATCAGGCCGAGCACCAAAAGCGCCGTGACCGCGACCGACGCGGACAACTCCGGTGTTCCGATGTACTCCTCAACATGAAATTGGGGAACGACCCAGATGACCAGGGCGGCGAAGGCGAAACCGAGCAGGCCGCCGATGCCGGTTAAGACCAGGGTTTCGAACACAAACTGGCTCATGACGAAGCGCGGCTTGGCGCCGAGCGCCATCTTGATGCCGATCTCCTTGGTTCTCTCCTCCACCACCACGTTCATGATGTTGGAGACACT
>JBFMFQ010000003.1:0-50225 GCA_040752075.1 Candidatus Zixiibacteriota bacterium
TGTAAGCCGTGGTGGCGCGACCGTTTGCGACGGTGATGGCTACGGAGGAGCCCTCGGACAGTACGGAAGCTTCTACTACGGGGACGAGTTCTATGCCGCATTTCAGGACCCCGAAAGCTTCGGTAGCTGTGCCGGCGGAAGTGGCCTGTACACGTATGACGTAACGTCGGTTAAGTGGTGGACGGTCAACAACACCCCGGCCTACCACGAATTCCAGCCGATCGTTTGGGAAAACGGTGGCGATGCAATCTGTCCGATCCCTGGCGCGGTTCTCTGCGCCGGTCCGCTGTATGTGGTGGATTTCACCGGCATGGCGACGGGCGGGTACATTCTTGACCTCCCGTTCCCGACCGAATGCTGCTCCTACGACCCGTACTTCGCGGGCTTTTATGCCGCGCAGTTCGTTGGCGCCGGCTACCTCGGTATCGTCGTTGACAACGACGGCGCTTCCGCCTGCTGGCAGTACAACGACTGGAGCGGGACGTGGGACGATCTGACCGCCGGCGGATTCGTTGGCGACATGTTCCTCTGGTCCGAAGGCGTTGGCTACGACCAGAACACTTGCCCCGGCACCCCCGGCCTGTGCGATTGGCAGGTCTGGAATGACGGCGGCGTGACCTACATCTGGCACAGCCCGCGCACCAACGGCATGACCGACTACTATGTTCGCTTCACGGCGGACGTGTCGTGCACGCTGAACGCGGCGCAGTTCCTGGTTTACGGCGCGACCACGACCGGTACCCCCACGGTCCGTGTCAGCGTCTACGGCGGCAACGGTCCAATCTTCGCGGGCCGCATGTATCCGGATTGCTTCGGATGCGCGCCGGGCACCGGTCCGAACTACCTCGGTTCGATCGATGTCCCGTTTGTCAGCCTGTCGTTCTTCCCGGCCTACACGGTGGTCGACCTGACCCCGCTGGGTCCGCTCGAGTTCGGTCCGTCCGAAGAATTCTTCGTGTCGGTCGCGCTCTCGCCGGCGACCCCGACTCCGGGAACCGACCTCGTGACCTTCTTGTCGGATGACGAGACGGGCGCGGTCGGACGTTCGGGCGTGTGGAAAGTTCCGACGGGTATTGCTCCCGCCGGCCCGGATTGGTTCTACTTCACCGAGTACTACGCTGCCCCGGCGGACTTCGAAATGTTCATCGAAGCCTTCGTTTGCTGCGAGCAGGTGGAACTCGTGGAAGAGGCGTGCGCGGCCCCCGGTCCCGACGACTGGAACACCTGGGCGCATGACTACCAGCGCACCAGTGCCAGCTCGATGGACCTTGGCGATCCCTGCCAGGTGACCGCGGCATGGTACCAGCCGCTCAACACACTCAATAACTTCAACGAGCCGACGATTGCCGGCGACCGTGTCTATGTCAACACCGACACGCGCCTTTCGTCGTTCGATCTGCAGACCGGCGCCCCGGGGAACTTCATTTCCGGCACGCCGAACATCTTCGGTTCGAACCGCGGCAACACCACGGTCGAAGGCGGATTCGCCTATGTGACCGGCGGTACCGCCCGTTCGATCTCGCAGTGGGTGGCAGACCTGAGCGTCCGCAACTGGATCAACGGTCTCCCGGCTCTCGGCGCGGGCCCGTTGTCGGCCAACGTGCGCTTCGGCGTGACCGCGGTCTATAACATCGGCCCTGACGAGGTAGTCGTTGTCGGAGATGACGCCGGCAGACTCTACTGCTACCTGACGTCCACCGGCGCGCTCTACCCCGGATGGGCACCCAATCCCGTGATTCTCCCTGCGGGTTCGGCTCTTCACTCACCGGCTTATGACGGTGCAGGCACGCTTTATGTCGGTACCGCCGCCGCCGCGACGAACCAGTCCGGCGCGATTTACAGCATCAACGCCGCGACCGGCGCGATCAACTGGACCTACGACGATGCGAACTTCGCGGATGAAGGCTATCCGGGCGGCGTGTCGTATGAAGGTGGCTTCGTTTATGCCAACAGCAACGCGGCGGGCGCTTCGGCACTTGGCGCGCGCATCAAGCTGGATGCCACCGGTGCGGAAGTCTGGAAGATCAACAACGCCCGCAGTCTCTACGGCGCCCCGACCATCGGCCGGAAGTTCCTGTACATCGGCCAGGACATCGGCGGCCAGGGCCTGCTCGTGGTCGACAAGAACTCGGGTGCGGCTCTCTACAACTTCGCGTTGGACGGCGTGGGTGATGTGACCCAGCACGCCACAATCCTGTGCGACAATTACATCTTCGTCGGCGATCGCAACGGCCACTGGTGGCTGCTCGACGCCAACGACTTCACGCCTGAATGGTACTTTGCGTTCTTCGGTATCGTGAACGGCACGGCGATCGGGCAGCATTCGGTCAGCGGCGACGGCTTCGCGGTCGTTTCCGTCCGCACCGACGCGTCGTCCTCGACCGGCGCCGTGGCGGCGTTTAAGTTCAACGCCGGCGCGCGTCCGCGTGTCCGTCAGGATGTGTTCCTGACCTCGATTCCGATTCCGTTCGGCACCGGCCCCGGCAACCCGTACACCGAACTCGGTGTGCTGGCGAACGTCGGCTGCGCCCCACTGAACATCACGGCAACCAACGTGTACGACACCCCGATCGACGTTGTGGCCAGCAATTTCCACAAGTCGCAGGATGCGTATGCGGCGGCCCAGGCCAGCCTGACGGTGGGCGCGGACTACAACGCGTACTTCGATGTGAACAACATGTCGAAGTCGCAGCGTATCGCCTACAACAAGGTCATGCCGATGGTCGACCACGAACTCTCGCGGTTCAACGTCGAAAACGACAAGGCCCTCGCGGCGATGGAAACCAGCAAGCGTGCGGATACCCGCATGGCGGCCGGCGCCTCCATCACCCGCACCTCCGCTGTCACCACCACGACTCCGGTGGCTGTCGGCGGCACGCTGGACGTGTCCTGGTTGTATGATGGTTCCGGTCTGGAACGCGGTTTGGACGTCGAAATCATCGAGTTCATCACCGACGATCCGGATTACGCCATTATCGTGTTCCACGACCCGTACCTCGAAGTCGATTACATCGGCGGCTGTCTGGAAGAGACCCGGGAGATCGTTTGGAATACCCTGGGTGCCCAAAACAGCGAGCTGATCATCAACAACGGCCGTATGGGCTACGGCACCGGTGACGATGCCGACCTCGATCTCGATTGGGATGGTGCGCATCCGAACTACGACGGTGCCTTCTACTTCTGCGGCGACTCCAGTGCGACCGCTGTCCAGTTCCACACGGGCGGCGCGTACAATGAGCCGACGCATGCGCGCCTGTTCCTGCCGAACCCGCTGCCCTCGCTGGGCGGTTGCGGTATCGACGGGGCCGCGGACGTGCATCTTGGCTACAAGCGCGAAGGCGGTTGCCCGGGCACTCCGACCGAGATCCTCGGCGAATGGGTTCGTTCGGCCTACGTGGACTCGAACGAAACCGCCCTGCCGGGCACGCCTGCTGCGGCCATCGGCACGATCATCACGCAGACCGAAGTGGGCTCGTATGATCCGCTGTATGGCGACTTCAAGCTGATCCGTTGGGAATTCGAAAACCGCGATGCGGTGGCCAAGGGCCCGCTCCACGCCGGCACCATGTTTGACTGGGACGTCGACGCGTATGCGGAAAACCATGGTATCGCGCGGCTTTCGTTCAACGGATACGCAATCTGGGATTGGGCGACGCCGGGCCTCGCGTTCGGTATGCTTGATCCCAATCAGCCGAGCACCTACACCGGTGTTGATCCCACGGCGTTCCCGCCGCGTGTGATCCGCGAAGCCGGTGAAGGTATCGCGTATGACATCTGGCAGACTCCTGGAACCAATCCGGAACTGTGGTACTTGACTGTCAACCAGGCCCCGCTGATCGACGAGGGCTCGGATCTCAGCCACCGCGGCTTCCCCGGCGATCTCCAGGAAGACCACCAGGGCTACCTGACCAACGGCGCGTTCAATCTTCCTGCGAGCGGCACGGCGGCGATCCACCAGGCTCTGTTTGCGGTGGATGCCACTTCCGGTGCGGCGGCTGTCGAAGCCTCTGCGATGGAACTGGCGGCGCGTGCGGCGAAGTGGGGTGGATTCGCCCGCGGTGACGTGAACGATGACGGCGTCATCAACCTCGTCGACGTGTGCTGGCTGATGGGTACGAATCAAATCTACCCGGATGACTACAACGGCGACGTGAACGTGAGTGGCGGCGTGGACGGTGCTGACGAAACCTACCTGCTGAATTACGTGTCGGGTCTCGGCCCGGCCCCGCAGGGCGAGTGGCGTTTCACCTTCTAAGTCGTTCGTTAGTCCCGTACCTCAAAGGGTCCCGCTGGCAACGGCGGGGCCCTTTTTTGTGCGGGTCGCGGCCCCGGGCGGCCACGGAATACTGACACCGGATTCGCCGCCGATCCGTATAAGACGAACTGCTGCGCACACGGCTTGCGACAGTGCAGAGTGGGTGACGATGGCTTCGGCGAAGGATCAGACACGCGCGGTGGTGCTCCGGCTTCAGCAGTTGGTGGGTGATCTTCTTGATCTGGATGCGATCTTCGCCAGCCGCCGCTCGGTGATGCTGCGCGGGCGTTCGCGGGTGCCGCTCATCGATTTCGAGACTTCGGCGCGCGGGCGGCTTCTGGCAGCCGGTTATTCCGATTTCGTGATCGAGTCTCCCCCGGCGCGCGCGGGGGGATTCGGCGATCGTGTTCTCTTGAGCGTCAACGTCGAGCCGGTGCGCGCGGGGTTTCCCTGGGTGGCGGCCGGGCTCTTCCCGCTCGCCCTGGCTTCCATGACCCTCATGCTGGGCGCGACATTCGCAGTGACTTTCGCGGGGATTCTTCTTGTGCATGAGTTCGGTCATTTCTTCGCGGCACGCCGACACGGGATGGATGTCAGCTGGCCGTACTTTATCCCTGCGCCCTTCTTCTTTTTCGGGACGCTCGGCGCCTTTATCCGGGTGCGCTCGGCCATCAGGGATCGGATTGCGCTTTTCGACATGGCGGTCGCCGGACCGCTGGCCGGGTTCGTTGTCGCGCTGACCGCGCTCTTTGTGGGACTTCCGCTGTCAACCGTGGTGAATCCCAGCGATGCGGTTGAGGGGATTCACTTGGGCGACTCGCTGATCTTCAAGGCCATCGGCGCGATCGTCTTGCCGAATTACAGCCCCGAGCAAGATGTCCTTTTGCATCCGATCGCATTTGCGGGGTGGGCGGGGTTGCTCGTCACCATGCTCAACCTGCTCCCCATGGGCCAACTGGATGGCGGGCACATCGCCTACGCGATGTTTGGCCGTTATCAGCGCGTCATCGCGAGTGTTGTCCTGCTGGGCCTGGCGGTCGCATCGTTTTGGTGGCTGGGGTGGCTTCTCTGGGTCGTCATTGGGATCATGCTGCGGCCGAACCACCCGCCAACGGTGATCGATGAGATCCCGCTGACACCGCGTCGCCGGATCGTGGGCTGGGTGGCGTTCGCGGTGTTTGTGCTGACTTTCATTCCTGTCCCCTTCGTCCTCTAATTCAGCGCCGAAAACGCAAGGATGCGTCGCATGCTGTGCGCCGTGTAATCAGTTGTAGCGCAGCATGTTATTCCGGTCTCTCGGGGCACACTTCCGGGGAGGCGCAAAGTCTGCGTGATGCGCGCCAAGAAAGCCATCGAGACCACTCTCCAACGACAACACAATCGACTGTCAATCAATAAGTTAGATGTTCGCTGGGAACCGAGTCGATTTTGGCACAGGGATTGTTAGTGATAGGAGCGGACCTGTACTCCTCCGATTGACGGTGGGTTGGGACAGGCGCGGGAGCAAAAGAATGAGGGAGCGACAAAATCGGGGAGAATCGACCAGACCAATGGATGGTTCCACTGATTCCGCGCCTCCCAACTCGACGATGACAAAGCGGTACTGACCATACTTGTGGAAGGGGAAGTCAGTACGGAAGGGGTCTCATGCGGGGATGAGGCCTCTTCTGGTTTTTGGGGCATTCGGAGAGTGGTGTCCGCAGTCACCCGGCAGTCGGATTCGCTCTGTAGCCCGGGTCGCGGTTGCTGTCAATACAGACCCGACCCACAAGGGGTCGGGCTACAGGGCGAGAGATGGGTGTGCGCTGGCCCGACGATTGGCGTGCGGGACGGGATTGCTTCGTTGGTCGGCCCGCTTCGCGGTCCTCCCGCCTCGCAATAACCCGCAGCTCCGGTCGCGGTTGCTGTCAATACAGACCCGACCCACAAGGGGTCGGGCTACATAAGACTTAGACCGTGGTAGCCTGGTCAGAATCAAACTGCCGAGAATTCGGATTCGCTCTGTAGCCCGGGCCCTTGTGGCCCGGGTCGCGGTTGCTGTTAATACCGACCCGACCCACAAGGGGTCGGGCTACAGGGCGAGAGATGGGTGTGCGCTGGCCCGACGATTGGCGTGCGGTACGGGATTGCTTCGTTGGTCGGCCCGCTTCGCGGTCCTCCCGCCTCGCAATGACCCGCAGCTCCGGTCGCGGTTGCTGTCAATACAGACCCGACCCACAAGGGGTCGGGCTACATGCGTCGTTTGGCTGAGATGACGATGTCGGTCGAGGAGCGCTCGTCGAAGGGCGCACCTTCGAGCGAGCCGAAGACTTGAATCTCCGCAAAACCGGCCGCCGCCACGCACCCGGTCACCCGCCGGTGTTCCCAATTCACCCAGCGTGAGAAGTGAAAACGGGTTTCCCCGTCCTTCCCAAGGTACATTGCGCAGAAATTCAACCGATCTCCATCGGGCGCCGCCACACGGACGAATTCCGCGCCGTCGATTGTGCGGCGGGCGATGACCGACTTCAAACCAAGAAAGAACGGTGTGGGGTTGAGGATTTGAATGAGGAGGTGTCCGCCGGGCCGCACGGTATCGCGCAGGCCGCGCAGCCACGCGGTCAATTCACGATCGTCTTCGGCGCCGATGATCGAATTGCCCACGGTGATCGCGGCATCAAACCGTGACGGGAAGAGCCGTCCGGCCATCTCGAACGATGTACCGTGGAAAGCGAATCTTTTCCCTTGAGATTTCGAGTTCGATATCGCAAGACGGAGCATCGGTTCGGAGAGGTCCAGCCCGACCGGGGTGACGCCCAGCCGGTCCAGCGCGAGCATCAGCGCGCCGCCGCCGCATCCGGCATCGAGCGCCTGGCGCACGTGCCACTTTTCAACCCAGGGTTGCATCTGACGCGCCAAGGTGTCGACACGACCGGGAAATCCGGTCATGGCGTTGTAGTGGCGTGCCAGGAAATCAAAGGGTCTCGGTGCCACGGTAGCTCAGCGCGCCGCGGAGGTGAAGTGGCTGAGGGCCCAGCGGCCCGAGCCCCTAGCCCAGATCCAGATGCCCAGAAGCAGGAGCGCGGTGTCCTGGTAAATCAGCGGCATCCCGACCTCGCGGGCGCCATCGCCGGAAGTGGAGAAGCAGCCGCAGTCGATCTTGATGCCGCGTGCGATGGCCGCCGAGACCGCCACGAGAAACATGACGAGCATACCGGAGAGCAGCGCGGACGCGCCCAGGGTGTATGTGCCCGCCACCAGCGCGATGCCGCAGAGCAACTCCAGCCAGGGCAGAAAAAGGGCGAATATATTGATCAAGTCGCCGGGGAGAATGCGGTAGTTGTGCACGATCTTCGCGAAGTCGGCGGGATGGGCGATCTTGTCGATCGCGGCGTAGATAAAGAACCCGCCCAGAACCAGGCGCGCGATCAACAACAGCCAGTCATTCTTGAGAATCCGCATGAGTGAGTCTCCATCGATCAGGATGTCGGCGGCCCGGACTCGATCGGCTGGCCGCCTTCCTGCCAGATGGTCCATCCACCGAAAAAGATCTCGACGTTCGGGTATCCGATTGAGCGAAGGTGACGCGCCAAAAAAAGCGAGAGTTCGCATTCGGCGCCGGAGCAGTAGGTCACGATGCGGGTTTCGGGGGTCAGTTTCTCCTGCACCGCGGGCCAGTAATCATCGAAGTAATCGAAGGGGAGCAACAGCGACCCCTCAATGTGCCCAGCCTCGAAGTCTTGCGGCTCGCGGGCATCCAGGAAGACCACATCCGGCTGGCTGTGCCGTTCCATGGCCTGCGCGAGAGTCAGAAACGGCGGGTCCCCATCCTGCGCCGATGCCGGGAGGGCCTCCGGGTTCTTGGCGATTTCGGCGAGGACCGAATCGCGTTCGGCCCAATCCCCGACCCAGGGGATGGTGTTCGAACCGACCATGTTGCGACCGAGTCCAAAGACGAGTGCGAGGATGGTGAGCAGTACCGCCTGGCCGACTAATCGTTTCATCCAAATCCCCTGTGAGAGCCGGCTGATCAAATGCCAGCCTGGATTATACAACAAGACGACCGATCGCGGCTCGGTGTTATCGGGAAACCGGCGGGGTCGCCGACCCTCGTTTCCCCGGTCCCCAGATAAAAAGCGCGCCAATCCCACCCGCCAGCGGCTCATAACGGGACTCCCTGAGTCCGGCTGAGGCCATTTCACCGGTCACCTGCTCGGCGGTCGCGTTGTGCTCGACAGACTCCGAGAGATACCGATAGGCAAAGACCCCCCTTCCGGCCACCAGCGCCACGAGCCGCGGGGCGATGATCCGGAAGTGCAGGTTGCAGATGGCCCGCCAGATGCGGTTCCGGGGTGTGGAGAGATCCAGAAGCGCCCCGACACCGGATGGCGCGGAGGTGCGGCTGGCCTCGGCGAAGAACGCCGGACGATTGAAGAGATTGCGTATCGCGAATCCCTGCATCTGTCCATCGAAGACCCGATCCCGAAATGGCGATCTGGTGACATCGCAGCAGACATACCATGACCGGCCCGCGCCGGCGGGGCCGATCTTTGAGTCGGCGAGAAGACGCATCTCCGTGGAGAAGTCGCACATGACCACGCGTCCCAGGTTGCCGGGTCGCTTCAGGTATTCGGCGGCCATGTCCCCGGTCCCGGAGCACCAGTCGACGATCAGCCCCTCGGAGGGCATCTGCCTTACGGCGCGCCTGCGCCAACGGCGGTCCATGCCCATCGAGACCCATGTGTTCAGGCGATCGTAGTCGGGGGCGATGGTGTCGAACATGCGCCGGATAAAACGTGTCTTGGCGACGCGCTCGGCGGACTCGCTCTCTTTAAGGGCGGAAGTCGGTGGATCCTGGATCAAGATGGGTTCGCGGTGTCCTGCGGTGATGCCGGCGAGTCGGGGACAGGCTTGGGCGCGGGCAGGGATCGATCCAGTAGTATGTAGGTCGTGATCTTCCAATCGCCGTCTTCTTCGCTGCCTACAAACTGGATTTTGAGTTCCTTCAGTCCACCCCGGCCATTCGGACCAAACGCGGCATTCAGGTTAAGCGCGACTTCGCCGGTCACATGGCGAATGCGGACCAGACTCAGGGCCACATCCCCTTCGACACCGTGGGTGAACACATCGGTAATAAACCGGTTGGGCTCAAACTGGCTGGTTCCGAGCTTCTTGAGGCCCGCGATGTCGCGCCGGTTGAGACCGTCCTGGATCTTGGGGATCAGGGACTTGACGTACTCGATGGGGTCGACGGGCTCCTTGGAACAACCGGTCAGGAGAATCCCGAGGGTGATCGCAATGTGGAAGCGGGCGCTGTGAAGCGTCCGTGGGAAGCCGCATGTCCGTCGGCGTGCCATAGGGACTCAATTTGCGGGTGAACCCGGCCGGGAATCAAGTCGGAATCGAATGGGTGGAGTTGGATTCATGCCGGGCACGCGGGGTTTGTCTGCTGCCCGCGACCGTGCTCACAATAAACGGGTCGTGGGCGCTCCTCCCCGGCGCTCGGGCTGAAAACCATTCAATTAGTCAGATTTGGTCTTGTTTCCGCCGTTCCCAGTGATTAGCCTTTGACCAGTTCGCTTGTCTTCAGAGCGCTTTACCCATCTGATCAATAACAGAACTCCGTACTCGCGCGGGACGCGAGGGAGATTCAAACTCGGGCGAGTCGATGTTTCGCTGGTACGGCGGTGCATGTGGCGGGCACGAGCGTTGAGCATGCGTACCTCGGAGAGTTTGTCCGACTGGGGCTCTATTCGGTGCCGACCGATCCGAACCGTGACTCATCGGGTGGATTCATGAAATGGAACGATGGACAGGTATTCACTTTCAGCCCAGGAGGTGGGAGGAATGGGGAAGAGTCCAGACTTGTGGGGAAAGAGTGCATCGAACCGCTCAGCACAACAAGGCACCATTCAGATGGTGCTCCTCTTGTGCTTCCTCGGTGTGTGGGGAGGGATGCTGCCGTTTTCAACCGCCCATGGTCAACTCACCTTCGCGACCAAGGTCGGCACCGCGAATTCCGACGATGAGCGTGGCTCAGCCATCGCGGTCACTCCGGACGGAGGATACATTGTCGCGGGTTCTCACCTTCTCGCGTCGCCCACTGGATTCGATTCGTACGTCGCGAAGCTGAGCGGCGGCGGATTGACTCAGTGGGGTGTGACGGTTGGCCATCCCACGCCGGGGACGTACCGGATTGCACACCGGATTATACCAGCGGTGGATGGAGGATTCGTACTTTCCGGGGAAGCATTCCTCGGCCCGACCGGGCAGCAAATCTCGTTGTTCAAGATAGACGGTTTCGGAAACGTGGTGTGGTCCAGGCTGCTTGTCGGGTCAAGCGGCTCGGGGAGTCAGGGGGAGACGGCATTGGATCTGGCCGCCGATCCGGGTGGGTACGTCCTTTGCGGCCAAACGCAGGGCACCGCGGATGCGGTCCAGGCGCCGATCCTGCTTCGAACGGATGCATCGGGCACGGTCAGCTGGGTGAAACACTTTAACGACAGCCGCTACGGTTCCGGCACTTTCGCTCGATTCAATGACGTGCGGCCGGAAGCCGGCCTCGGATATGTTGTCGCGGGGATGACATCGGCCGGCGTTGGGGCCCAGCAACAGTCTCTGGTACTGAGAACCGACTTGTTGGGGAACGTGCTCTGGGCAAAGACCTATGATAGGCCCCTGCACGACAGGGCCATGTCGGTTCAACCAGCCGCGAATGGTGACTACTTGGTCGCGGGGAATACGGTCGTTGGCGAGAGCGGCGCCAATTACCTCATGCGGATTGACGGGGGTGGAAACCTGCTTTGGTATCGGACGTTTAGTTCATTCTACAACGACTTCCCCCGCGTGCGGGAATCGTCAACCGGCGATGCGATTGTATCCGGCTCCAGCGGAATCGCCGGGATTCCGGGAGCCGCGCTCATCAACACAACCTCCACCGGCACATTGCAGTGGGCGTGGAACTACGGCGTCGACCAATACGGTAACGGGGAAGATTTTGTGATTGCGGCGGACGGCGGATATGCGCTCGTGGGGATGACCGGGACTCCCGGTAATTCCGGTGGACAGCCGCCATTTTTCCAGTACCACGTGGTCAAGACCGATCCCGACGGGCTCGTGGGAGGATGCGAGGAGGCATTTGACCCAGGGATCGACAGTGACACTCCCCCCGTTACCGCGATTACCCTGAACGTGTTCTCCCTGCTAAGCCAAATCAATGATTCGCTTGTCGACACGGACGCACCGGACCTCGACACAACCGTTTGCTTTCCGTCCGGCGCCTGCTGCCTGCCGAACGGAAGTTGCGTTCTGGTCAATGGATTGAGCGAATGTGACTTTCTGGGCGGTTTCTACCAGGGGGATGGTTCGGATTGCACGCCCAACCCCTGCTTGGGCCAGCTCATCGCATGCAAGTTCAAGGACGAGAACTGCAATGGGATTCAGGATCCGGGCGAAACCGGACTGGCGGGCGTCACCATTCGCGCCAATGGGCCAGGCGGATCGTTGAGCGGAGTTACGGACGCTGGTGGATGTGTCGATTTCGGGGCGATTTTACCCGGCACCTACACGGTGCGGGAAGACGTTCCCTCCGACATGGTCCAAACGGCTCCCACTACGGTCTTTTCAACGGTGACCGTGCTGGCAGGCGAAGGGGCTGCCGCGCCGCTATTCGGCAATGCCGACACCCTCTGCCTTGATACGCTGCTCATCGATACCTGCCGGGCCGGCCGGAACGATTCTTTCCTCACAACTGACGGCTCCGAACTGGCTTCCCCCAGCACGGCGCTGTGCGCGCTGATCACGTCCGGCTTTCTGGGCGGCCCGTTGGACGACTGTAATCCACCGAATTGCTCGGAATTCGATTGCGCGCATACCAATCGTGGCTTCGGTCACACCTTTTCCGGCTGTTGGGATTCCACCTGCTGCGTTCTCGGCGCACGACTCAACTTCCGAGTACGATCGGCGGGTGGAGAAGCCGACAATGACGGGATCGGGATTTACGCGGACAATGGCGCGGGAGGGTTTGTCGGAGTCTGGGGCATCCCATTCGCCACGATCGACCCCACCTGGCCCGCCAATGTGCTGACCGCATCGCTCGACCTCGAGAACCTCCCCGCCAGTTCCATCGGCATTACAAACATCCTGGCGACATTGCAAAGCGGGGAACTGAACGTCATCATTCAGGACGATTCAGAGATCGATTATCTCGAGCTCATCGTCACCACATGCTGCCACTGCGTAGAACCGCCGGACAGCATGGTGGCCTGGTGGACTTTTGATCAGGAAGACACCCTGAACTTCAACGACAGGGCGGGGGCGGTTAACAACGTGGGCGCCTACATCGGGTCCGCACCCAATGTGCCTCCCGGATGTATTGACCGGGCCGTTTCGCTGGACGGCACGGATTTCGTCAGTGTAACCGACCAAGCTGAATTGAATTTCGGTACCGGCAATTTCACGATAGACGCCTGGATTCGGACGACCGCCACCGGAATTCGTCCGATCGTTGACAAGCGCAGTGGAACTGGTGGTGTCGGCGACCCGCTCGTGGGGTACGCGCTTCTCTTATTCAACGGAAACCTCGGATTCCAGATGGCGGACGGTGTCGGCAGCGGGTGCGTGTGCGGCCTGGGAGCGCAATGCGACAACAACTTCTCGAGCGGCCCCAATCTGGCGGATGGTCGTTGCCATCACGTTGCCGTGACTGTCGACCGGGTGACCGCGACGGGAACACTGTACGTTGACGGCGCATCAGTGCACACGTTTACGCCACGCAACGGCAATCTCGACAACCCTGCCGACTTGTGGATCGGGCGCAGGCATCTGAACCCCTGTGGTTTGAGCGAAGCTTACTGGGTAGGCGAAATCGATGAACTGGAGATGTTCAACCGTTCTCTGACCCCGAACGAGATAATGGCTTTGGCGGGCCCGGCAGGGAAGTGCAAAGACTGCTGCGACTGCCCCTTCCAGGGTGACCTGAATGGAGACGGATTCGTCGATGCCGTCGACTTGGCAATTCTCATCGACATCGTGTTCTTTGGTGCACCCGATGTTCAAGACCCGTGCTGCCCGACCACGCGGGGAGACTTCAATGGGGATGGCTTTGTCGATGCGACCGATCTGGCATTTCTGATCGACTACGTGTTCTTCGGAGGGATCGGGCCAACTGATCCGTGCGGTCCATAGTTTGCCGGGCGTTGTCGGACGGAGGTGATGTGGAACGGTCTCGTTTTGCACTCAACGGGACCACACCCAAGCGCCGAGGGGTGATCTTTGTCTGCAATGGGAAATCACAAATACGCTAAGCAGCATCGCACATGCCGGAGGTGGTATGGTTAGGTCGATTTGCCGCAAGACTCGTCTCGCAGGAGCAATCGTGCTTTTTGGGGGTGTTCTGATATCTTCGCCGGTTTACGGTCAGTCTTTTTGCTTTGATCCAGCGATTCCGTATCCTTCGCTGATCAATCCAAGTTCCGTTGTCGCCGCCCCACTGGATTTGGATGGGAACCTCGATCTCGCGGTGGCCAACGCCGGCGGTGGATCCGGCAAGCTGGCGATTTTGACGAACGGCGGTGGCGGAGTGTTCGGTCCCGCCGTCTACCATTCGGCGGGTGCCTTTTCTAACGCCATTGTCGCGGCACACCTGGATGGGAACCCTGGTTTGGACTTGGCGATTGCCAACAACGGAAGCGACAACGTGTCAGTTTTCCTGAACGATGGAGTCGGTGGGTTTCCGCCCTTGCCGACCAACTACGCGGCCGGCGACGGTCCGTACTCGCTGGCGGCTGCAGACTTTGATGGAGACGGTTACAACGACTTGGTCATCGCGGATGACGGCAGCGGGCTTGTCTCAATTCTGACGAATGACGGCTCGGGCGGTTTCTCGATTACGGCTTCGTACCCCGCCGCCGCCAATCCGCGTTCGGTCGTTGCGGGCGATTTCGATGGACAGGATGGCCCGGACGTAGCAGTTGTCGCGACCAACAGCGGGGAGTTGATTGTCTATTTCAACGATGGGGCAGGGAATCTCATCATTCCGTCCGACACGTACCCGACAGGGGGACTCCCGTGGTCCGTGACCGCGGCCGATCTCGATCTCGATGGCGACTTGGATCTGGCGGTTGCGAACTATGACGATGTCAATGACGTGGCCGTTTTCAGAAACGACGGGGCGGGGGGGTTTTCATCCTCCGGTTATTACACGGCCGGCGCCAGCTGTCGATCGATTACCGCAGCGGATTTGGACTGCGACGGATACCCGGACCTCGCCGTGGCCAACTTCAACGGAAACAACATCTCCCTCTTTAGGAACGAAGGGCCCCCTTCTTGGGCCTTCGGGGCGGCAGAGCACTTCGCCGTCGGTTCCGGACCGCTCTCGGTGACAGCCGCCGATCTGGATGGGGATGGGGACCGGGACCTGGCCACCGCCAATTATTTCAGCGCGGACATCTCGGTGCTGATGGGTTGCTGCAATTGCGATCGGACATGCGACATTTTCGCCGGAGAGTTCCCTGTCTACTACGAAACGCGCGCCGGGAATCGGGATGATTTCACTACATTCGATGGTCCCGAAGTGGCCGCACCGGATGCACCGCTACAGGCCTACCTCAGCACGTGCGGCGCCAGCCCCTTGATCTGCCCGCCGGGTATCGTGGGGCCGATGTTCGACTGCGAGGCCATCGATCAGTGCTTTGGTCACACGTTTTACCAGACGTGGGATACCTCACGCTGCATCATTGATGCCTCACTCTGCTTCCAGGTTGCCGCAATTGGTTCCGGGTCCATCAACGATCGCCTCCTGCTCATGGAGGACGGCCTTGAGATCTGGTCCATTGACATGAATCAGATTCGGGCATTGCAGACCTCCGGAGCCGACCCCACATGGGGAGGCGGGTCGGCGGACACGATGGAGTACTGCATCAACTTGACCAATCTCCCCGCAGGAGGGATTGGACCCACCGACATCCTTCCCACTTTGCAGGACGCCGACTTGGATGTGGTCTTCGAGATGAACACGATGGTCGACTACGTTCAGCTTGATGTGACTGTCTGCTGCACGGGCTGTGTGGCGGACGGGGACATCGACGGCGACGGCGGCGTTTGGAGCGTCGCCGACCAGATCGCCCTGACACGTTTCGTGGAGGGTGTGGGCCCCGCGCCCATCCCGCTTTGCCGGGCGGACTTGAACGCGGACGGCATGATTGACCAGGCCGACGTCGATCTTTTCGACTGCGTGTTCACCTACGGTGTCGGCCCCTGCCTTGAGACCTATCCTGTACCGACTCCGTGCATCCAAGACACGATTCGCGGGTGCTGCATCGAAAACGACAGTTGCTTCATTCGCTCGCCTTCCAACTGCGCGGCCCGTGGTGGCTTGTACCTTGGCGATGGCGCCGTCGAGTGCTGCTGGTGTCCGCACCAGGGAGACGTCAATGGGGATGGATTCGTGGATGCCGTGGACCTGGCAATCCTCATCGACATTGTCTTCTTCGGTTTCCTCGATGTTCAGGATCCATGCTGCCCGACATCACGTGCTGACTTCGACGGCAATGGTGTCGTCGACGCAGTCGACCTCGCGCTCCTGATCGACCACGTCTTCTTCGGCGGCCCGGGTCCGGTCGATCCGTGTGAGCCGTAGTCGGGGCATCAGATCTTTCAATGGAAGGACCCGTGGGGCATCACTTGCCCCACGGCTGTTTCAAAGATCAACCGTGCACCATTTCCAGTTCTGGTCGTCAACATACGAACATCACACTTGGGTAAGGAGCAGCCAATGAGAAAGTGCCTCGGGTTTTGCATGGTCGGCGCCCTCCTTGTTGCGGGACTGGGCCGTCCCTGTTTAGCGGTCAATCTGGTCGAGGTGGAATCCAAGACCGTCACCGTGGGAGAGATGACGAGCGTCGGTGTATTCGTGACGAATGACGTTGTTGTCACTGGGTGGGAGATCCCGCTTGTGGTTCGGACGATCAGCGGTGGTGCCTACATGACCGCGTTTACGCCGGGTTACCCGCCATCGCGGCTGAGCGGACTATTGGATGACATCTCAAGTTTGACCACCTACCCAACACCCGATGGGACGTGCAAGCCAGGTGGCTTTGGGGCGATCGGCACGCTTGACTATACCTCGCCAGATGCCATGAAGTCGGACCGTCTCGGGATCTTTTCGAACAAGTACCTGCCAGCAGGCTCGGATGGCTCTCCAGGGACCGGGACGCCATCAATGTCCCTGGCTTTGACTGCAAATGCGAATGTCGGGAGCTTTGAGATCGACACGACCTGCGTCAACCCTGGGCAACATCTTCTCTTCGCGCATACATCCGGAGCGGTTGTCCCGAACTTCGTAAAGGGAACAATCACGGTTGCTCCCCCACCGCCGCCGGCGGGCGACATGGATTGTGATGGAGACACCGACGCAGTTGATCTGGCAATACTCATCGACATTGTCTTCTTTGGCGCCGCGCCCATTCCTGTGTGCGGATCGTAGGACTTGCACCACTTAGTCAGTGGCGGATTCGTGTGACTGAAGAGCATGACTCACAGGGTGGAGGTGACTCCACGGGCATCGGCACTCTGGCTTCTGCGCGAGCGATTGCTCGGGCAAACAAGGTGAGCCGGCTTGTTGGGATCATAGCAAACAGGCTGATTGGGCATGTGGCAGAGTATGGGCAGGCGCCCTCCCGAGCCAGATATTCGGAGCCAAGCACCCGTGGCAGAGGCTGCAGCGCTCGACCCGCTGTTGGGGGACTTCCTCCCCTGGCCGCAAAGCCACAATCCGCCGCCTTTGACGCTCGAAATCCCACGGCGGGCGAGATCTCGCTCCCGCTTTCTCGCCTAAACCGCAGCGGGACTCAGGACCTCTGCATCGGTCTTCGAAACAAAATAGGGCTGCTCTTCGCGACCATTGACTTAACAACTGAATCAGCACCACTGGAGGTGGCGATGCCTCGAATCGTGAATGTCCGTTTGGTTTGCGTGTCTGCGTTGATGCTGGCGAGCGGTCTTATGCCCATTGGCCTTACGACAGCACAAGAGTCGACCTTTTTATCCCAACAAGGTCGTCATGTGGGGGATTGTCTTTCGCCGGAGGGACACATCGATCGGGATGCGACGGGCGCGTCGGGGTACGAGGGTCCGCCGAATCTTGATGGCTCCCGGGTCTCGTGGGAAAGGGTCTCGGGCGAGTTGGTGTTCGCGCCAGCCGCATCGTCAGCGGCGCCTGCCGTGCCGGATGATGTGTACTGGCAGGACGGGTTCGGTTCGCCCGCCGGCCTGGACGGCGTGGTTCGGGCAGCCGTCGTGTACAACGGCGCGTTGATTGTGGGAGGCGACTTCACCACCGCCGGGGGTGCGTCCGCGAACTTCATCGCTTCTTGGGACGGCTCGTCCTGGTCGGCCTTGGGGTTTGGGATGGACAACACGGTTTTTGCCCTGACCGTTTTCAACTCACAGCTGATTGCCGGCGGCGGTTTCACCACCGCCGGAGGAGCGGCGGCAAACTACATTGCAGCGTGGGACGGTTCGTCGTGGTCTCCCCTTGGGGCGGGGATGGACGGCTGGGTTGCGACGCTGACCGTATTTGATGGCCAGTTGATTGCCGGCGGCTCCTTCTCCTCGTCAATCAGTGCATGGAACGGCTCGTCGTGGTCGGCCCTGGGATTGGGGATGGACAATGTGGTATTCGCTTTGACCCCTTTTAACTCGCGGTTGATTGCCGGGGGGTACTTCACCACCGCCGGGGGTGTTCCGGCGAACCGGGTCGCAGCGTGGGATGGCGCCTCGTGGTCGGCCTTGGGAACTGGGGAAAACGACGGTATCTACGCTCTGACCGTTTTCAACTCGCAGTTGATCGCCGGAGGGCTCTTCACCACCGCCGGCGGTGTTTCGGCAGACCGGGTCGCGGCTTGGGACGGTTCTCTGTGGTCGGCTCTGGGGACTGGGATGGAGGCTGACGTGGACGTGCTGACAGTTCACAATGCGCAATTGTTTGCCGGGGGCTTCTTTGTCAGCGCTGGAGGGGCAGCGGCGAACTACATCGCATCGTGGGATGGGTCGACATGGTCGGCTCTGGGGTCAGGGATGAACAACAACGTCTCCGCCCTCACCGTCTTCAATGCGCAGTTGATTGCGGGCGGCGGCTTCACGACCGCTGGCGATAAGTCGTCAGCCCATGTCGCCGTTTGGACGAAGTCCGCATGCTCGTGTCCATCTCAGGCCGATCTAAACGCCGACACCTTCATCGACGCGGTGGATCTGGCCGTCGAGATTGACATAGTCTTTTTCGGGGCACCGGACGTGCAGGACCCTGCCTGTCCGACGACGCGGGGAGATTTCAACGGTGATGGAGTGGCTGACGCCGTTGACCTGGCATTGCTCATCGATCATGTCTTCTTCGGCGGCCCGGGACCGGTTGATCCGTGTGCACCGTAGCCCGGATGTCAGATCTCTCAATGGAAGGGCCCGTGGGGTATCGCTTACCCCGCGGCCTGTTCAGCGGTCGGCAATGCACGGGTTCCGGGTTTCGACCTCGTCGCACGCAGAGTGAGCAGGCGATGATGCAAATCCGAATTGGGAGAGCAAAGTTGCCGTGGGGACTCACCCGCAAATGAGCGGGGCGCCCCTATCGTCTGGAGACGCCCCTGTTCTCATTTGGAGGAGCCGCTCATTCGTTCGAAGGAGCAGCGTCCTCAGTCTGGCTGCGGACCAAGTGCTTGCGCACAAATGCCGGGACTTCCAAGTTTTCGGGATCATCATCGGCCAGGCCCGGCTGGCTCAAGATCGTGCCCTCCCCCATCGCCAGCCCGGCAATGCGGTTCGGCCCGATGCCGGCGCGTTCGGCGCCGAACAAGTCGATGGGCGAGCCGACAACACGGGCGCGGCGCTTGGCCGGGATGGCGAGCACTTCGGTTTCCACGGCGGCGGCGGGTTCCGGACGTGTGTTGGAGCCGAAGCCGGTCGCGATGACGGTGACCCGGATTTCGTCGTCGAGGCGCGGATCGATGACCGCGCCGAAGATGATGTTGGCCTCCTCACCGGCGGCTTCGCTGATGATCGTATTGGCTTCGTGCACATCATGCAGCGAGAGATCATGCCCGCCGGTGATGTTGACCAAGACGCCGCGGGCACCGACGATGGAGACGTCTTCGAGGAGCGGCGAATGGATGGCCGCGCGGGCGGCTTCCTTGGCCTTGCCCTCGCCGTCGGCGCGTCCGGTGCCCATGATGGCATCGCCCATTTCGCGCATCACGGTGCGGACATCGGCAAAGTCGCAGTTGATCAGGCCGGGCACGGTGATGAGATCGGCGATTCCCTTGGTGGCCTGATGCAGGATGTCATCGCAGATGCAGAAGGCATCGGTGAGACGGGTTGTGCGGTCGACCACGGCCAAGAGACGCTGGTTTTTGATGCAGATCATCGTGTCGACTTTCTCGCGCAGTTCCTCGAGGCCCTCCATCGCGCGGCGGTTGCGCGGCTTGCCCTCGAAGTCGAAGGGCAAAGTCACGATCGCCACGGTCAGCGCGCCCTGCTGCTTGGCGAGCTCGGCCACGACCGGCGCGGCGCCGGTCCCGGTTCCTCCGCCCAAACCGGCGGTCACGAACACCATGTCCGCCCCGGCCAGCGCGGCGGAGACAAGATCGCGATCCTCCTCGACCGCGCGCCGTCCGACGTTGGGATCGGCGCCGGCGCCGAGGCCGCGTGTCACCTTGCCGCCGATCTGGATGCGGCAATTTGCCTTCGAGTGTTCCAAAACTTGCGCATCGGTGTTGACCGCGAGGAATTCCACCCCGGTCAGACCGGCTTCGATCATCCGGTTGACGGCGTTGCCGCCGGCCCCCCCGACCCCGACCACCTTCAGTTTGGCGGCGAGTTCCTCCTCCATTGCGAATTCAAAAGTCATTGCCCCTCCCTTTTATCCCGCAAGACATCGATTGAAGAATTGCGAAACCGTTACCGTTGATTACAAAAACTCAGAAAGAACCTGTCCGATTCGTGATGACATTCTCCGGAAAACTCCCTGCGAATGAACGCGACGGGGGGCGCTTCCGCGCGCGCGCACGATCAATCCGACCGCGGCGGTGTCGGCGGCGCTGACCACGAGGTGGCTCATGCCGGCAGTTGCATGGGGCCGTCCGATCCGCACGGGCAAATCGAAGATCCGTTCCGCCAGTTCGGCGGCGCCGGGAATCATGCAGCCGCCGCCGGTCAGGACCACGCCCGAGGCCAATAGCTCGGGTGACGGGACTTTGCGAATCTCATTTCGGGCGAGAAGACAAATCTCCTCGAAACGCGGGCCGATGATCGACGCGATCACCCGCGGCGACACTTCGCGCGGGGTCTGGTCGCCGACACCGGGCACGAGCACCGGATCGGGATCGGAAACCGCGTCGGCGAGCGCGGAGCCGGTTGTCATCTTGATCTTTTCTGCGGCGTCTATGGGGGTGCGCAGGCCGATGGCGAGATCGTTGGTCACGTTGCGTCCGCCGAGCGCAACGCTGGCGGTGTGGCGCACGGAATCATCGACGAAGACCGCGATATCGGTCAGCCCGGAGCCGATGTCGACTAACGCCACGCCCATGTCCCGTTCGCGGTCGGTGAGGACCGCGTCGGCGGTCGCCAAAGTCGATAGCGACAGCGAGTCGAGGGCGTATCCGGCCTCGTGCACGCAATGCTGGATGTTGTTCACCGCGAGCGCGGCGGCGGTGACGATGTGGACTTCGACTTCAAGGCGGGAGCCGATCATGCCCACCGGATCCTTGATCCCGGCCTGATCGTCGACCACGAATTCGCGCGGCAATACGTGAATGACTTCGCGGTCCGGCGGAATGGGCACCGCGCGCGCGGCCTGCAGGACCCGCTCGACATCGGCGGCGCCGATGGTCCCCCCGCGTCGCGAGACAGCCACGACACCGCGCGAGTTTACGCTCTTGATGTGATCACCCGAGATGTTGCCGTGGATGGAACCCGGGGCGACACCGGACATGAGCTCGGCCTCTTCCAGCGCCTGCCTTATCGCGGCGGTGGTGCGGTCGAGGTGAACGATCACACCCCTTCGCAGGCCCGAGGAGGGCGCGCGGCCCACACCCACAATTCGAAAGGCGTCGCCGTCGTACTCGGCCGTCACCGCGGTAACCACGGACGACCCGATGTCGAGTCCGGTGATGGTCGGAAATGTCGAGCTCATATCCCCCCTCCAGGGATGGCAGTCGTTTCTTCCACTTGCGAGCTATCCTCCGCCGGCGGGGAATCGGTGTCTTCCGGTTCAGGTTTCGCCAGGCTGGTGGAATCCCATTCAATGGCACGCAAGACAAGATAAGAATCAAACCGTGCATCGATCTCGCACGGCCACACGATGGCGGTATCCGGTGTGTCCAGCAGCCGCGTAACGCGGCGCGCGCGCTCTTCGAGATTGGTCCACCCGAGCACGACGCGCGAGCGTCCATCGACGGCGGTCATGACCCAGCCGCGCGCGGGATCGCGCTCCAGTTCGGAGACGGCGTTCTCGAACCGCTCGTCGGCTTCGCACAGGCGGGTCCACACCGCCGCGGCCGAGGCCGCACGGTGCGGCGGCTCGGGACGGAAACTCGCGAAGGAGGAACGCAGGACCGGCGCGTTGTTGTCGACGACCGGAGAGACGCAGAGCGCGCCATCAAGCGTTATCCCCTCGCCGGTCTCGGTCCAAATCAGGGGCACCGCGGGACGGATTCGCAGGCAGACTTTGTCAGGCAACTCAATGCAGGCGCGGCACTCGGCATTCTCGCCGAATTCGATGCGCATTTTGGTCTCGAGATTGTCGAGATCGACCGACAGCAGATTGGAGTCGGCCGGAATCGCGACCAGTCCGCGTGCGCGCTCGATCCACTCAGCCGGGGCCTCCACCTGGATCTCGCGCACTTTCAAAAGCGGCCAGTATTGAGCCGAGAACACTCCGGCCAAAAGGAGAATGTCGACCCCGACGATGATCCAGCGCCACGGAATGCGCCGGCGCTTCTCTGCGGTGTCGCGGTGAATGAGGACATCCGGATTGGGCATGGCGCTCACGGATGCACCTCCACCGAATTGGTCTTCAGACGGGTCAGGATTTGCGGGCCGCAACGATAGATCGAACCGGCGCCGATCGTCATGATCAAATCACCGGGCTGCGCCATCACGTGTGCCAAGTCGATGACGTCCTCAAGCCGCCCGGCCAACCGGCAGCCGAGAGAGGACTGCTTTGCCGTTACCCCTTTGGCAATCAGAGCAGAGGTCACGCCGGGCATCGGTTGTTCCCGCGCGGGATAGATCGGGGCCAGAATGACGGCATCCGCTGCGGATAACGCCTCGGCAAAGGCCTCGTGAAAATCGCGTGTGCGCGAGAACAGGTGCGGCTGGAAGATCGCAATCAATCGTCCCTTCCCATCGACCCAGCGGCGGCCGGCGGCGAGCGCCGCCCGCAGTTCGGTCGGATGGTGCGCGTAGTCATCAACCACCGTCACCCCGCCCGCCGAACCAAGCACCTCGAAGCGCCGGCCGACACCAGTAAAGGTCGAAATGGCCTGCGCGATGGTGGTGACCGGGATGTCCAGTTCGATCGCCACCGCGGAGGCCGCGAGGGCGTTTTCGGCGTTGTGACGGCCGGGCAGATTGACCGTGACACGCGTGAGGCGCTTCCCATCGGAATACAGATCGAACGCGCTGGCGCGCGGTGTCAGTTCGAGCGCATCGGCGCGGACATTCGCATCGGGCGAGAAGCCGAAGGTGCAATGCCGGCGGTGAATATGCGGGGCAATAGCGTTCAATGCGGGCGAGTCGGCATTCGTGAACACCGATCCGTAAAACGGCACGCGCGCGAAGAACGCGGCGAAATTCTCCTGGAGGTCGGCCAGATCGCGATAACAATCAAGGTGATCCTCTTCCAGGTTCGTCGCGATGGCGATAGTGGGATGAAGCGACAGAAACGAGTGGTCGTACTCATCCGCCTCGGCCACCAGATACTCGCTTTGGCCGAGTTGCGCGTTGGCGTCGCGGCTGATGAGCCGTCCGCCGACAATCACGGTGGGATCCATGCCCGCATGGTGCAGGATGTGCCCGATCATCGATGTGGTGGTGGTTTTGCCGTGGGTGCCGGCGATGCCAATGGAGAATTTCAGGCGCATGAGTTCGCCGAGCATTTCGGCGCGGCGGATGACGGGGATGCCCGACTTGTTGGCGGCCACGACTTCCGGGTTTTCCGATGTGACGGCCGAGGAGATCACAACGACATCGGCCCGGCCGACATGCGCCGCCTCATGCCCGATGGCGATCGTGATGCCCAGGGCCCGCAGATGGTCGATCGTCTCGGAGTCGGCCATATCGCTGCCGGTGATCTGAAACCCGGTCGCGTTCAGGATTTCGGCGATGCCCGACATCCCGGCGCCGCCGATTCCGACGAAGTGAAGCGTTTTGACTTTGCGCGCCCAGATCATGATGAATGGTCCCCACGATCAGCACCTTCGGCAAGGGAAATCACCTCGGCGGCGATCCGGTCGGCGGCATCGGGTTTGCCCATGGCGCGGGCGGCGTCTCCCATTCGTTCGCGGCGTTCCGAATCGCGAAGAAGTCCAGCGGCCTCCGCCAGGAGGGAACGTCCGGGCAGCTCACGGTCGGGCACCAGAAGCGCGGCGCCGGCATCAACAAGCACACGGGCGTTGTGCGTCTGGTGATCATCCGTGGCGTGCGGGAACGGCACCAGAACAGCGGGCCGTCCGGCCGCGGCGAGTTCGGAGATGGTCAATGCGCCCGAACGGGCGATCACGACATCGGCCGCGACAAAGGCCTCGGTCATCGAGTCGGTGAATTCGAATGGCTGTAATGTCCAACCACTCCCGACGCGGCCATCCCAGTCGGCTTTGTGGCGCCCTGTTTGCCAGAGCACGGTGACGGGTCCATCGGGGCAGTCGGCATTGAGGCCCGCGGCGACGTTGGCATTGATTGACCGGGCGCCGCCCGAGCCCCCGGTCACGAGAATGACACGCTCTTCCTCCGGCAATCCCCAGGCGCGGCGCGCTTCGCTGCGCGGCATGGTGGCCAGACGCGGGTCGATGGGATTGCCGGTGATCTCGAGTCGCCGGGCACCCGCCAGATGGCGACGGGATTCCTCGAAGGCGGCAAACACGACCGAAGCGCCCGATACCAGCCAGCGTGTGGCCAGCCCGGGCAGGCGATTCTGTTCCTGCAGGGCATAGGGGATTCCGGCCTGCCCCGCGGCGCGGACCGGGAAGTACGACGCGTAGCCGCCGCATCCCACCGCGACATCCGGCGCGAAGTCCCGCACCAGGGCGCGCGCGAGGGACCGCGCGCGGATGTTGCTCCACAGCGCGGCGAAGTTGCGCCACGGACGTGTGCGCGAAAACCCGCGAGCGGGCAATCCCTCGTAACGATGGTGGCGGCGTTCGATCACTTGTTTTTCGAATCCACGGTCTGAGCCGACGAAGAGCAGCTCCAGTTCACGACTTTCTCCACATTGCCTCTTGATCGCCTCGGCGATGCGAATGGCGGGGATGAGGTGTCCCCCGGTTCCGCCGGCGGCCATCAAAACGCGCATCTTCTCCCTACCAGGGCGACGACCGGAATCGTGAGACATTGAGCACGATTCCCCATGCCGCTGCGGTCGCCAACAGTGACGAACCGCCGTAACTGACGAACGGGAACGGCAACCCGGTGGCCGGCGACACACCCGTAACCACCGCGGCATTTAGTCCCGCATTGACCAACAGCGATCCCGCAATCCCGACCACAAGCAGGTATCCGAAACGGTCCGGTGCGCGGGTTGCCACCTTCCAACCGCGAAAGATCATCATCATGACGATCCCGAACACAGCGGTGAGCCCCAAGAGGCCGAGTTCCTCGCCGATTGAGGCGAGGATGAAATCGGTGTGCGGCTCCGGGAGATAGAGCATCTTGGCGCGACCGCGCCCGAGCCCCTGCCCCACAAGGCCGCCGGAACCGAGTGCTATCTTCGATTGGCGAACCTGGTAGGAACCGCCGGTGTTGGTCATGAGCCCTTCACGCCAATCGTCGACGCGGGCCTTTTTGTACTCGAAGCCAAAGACAATGATCAAGGCGGCGGTGACGGCGACCCCGAGCACCGGGAGGGTGTGCCGCCAGCGTGCCCCGGCCGCGATCACCATCAACCCCACGGTCGCCCACATGGTCAACAGGGCGGAGAATTCCGGCTGCAGCATGATGAGACCGCTGCCAGCCCCAAGGACTGCCAGCATCGGCCACCATTGAAGCGGGTTTTCGATTCGTTCGGCCTGACGGGCGAAGAAGGCAGCGGTGAACATGATGATCACGAGACGAAATATCTCCGAGGGCTGAATCCGGATCGGACCGAGCGGGATCCAGCGGCGCGCTTCATTGACCGGGGAAGCGAAGAGCACGATGCCGAGAAGCGCAAAGGCGATGATCAGCCCGGGGAGGATCCACTTGCGCAGCCGGCGGTAATCGATGCGGGAAACGAGAATCATGATGGCGGCGGCAACGCCCCACCAGATCAGTTGCCGCTTCCAGAAGAATCCCGGCGCGCCGAAGCGTCGCTCGGCCAGCATGACCGACGAGGACAGCACCATGATGGTTCCGAGCGCCATGAGGATCATCGCGCCGAGCAAAATCAGCCGGTCCGCCTTCGGCATCGATGCACGGCGGCGCACCCACTCCGCATTGAGCCGGCCGTAGGCGTTGGTGGCAAACTGCGAAATGACCTCGGCGTTGGTCATGAAGCCGTGTTCCTCTCCGCGAGAGCGGCCACGAGACTCTTGAAGACCCGTCCGCGGTGCTCGTAGTTGTCGAATTGATCAAAGCTGGCGCATGCCGGCGACAACAGCACGATGTCGCCGGGTTCGGCAATCTCCACCGCGGCATCGAAGGCATCCGCAAACTTGTCGGCGGTGCGGTACGGCAACTGGCTGCCCAGTTCCACTTCGAGTTTCGGGGCCGCCTTCCCGGTGAAGATCAAGGCGCGTGCACGCTCCTTCAAAAGCGGGGCGAGAACTGTGAAGTCGGAGTTCTTGTCGAGACCGCCAAGAATTACGACGAGAGGACGATCCAGCGCCTGAAGCGCCTTTTCGACCGCATCGGGATTTGTGGCCTTCGAGTCGTTGATGTAAGTCACGCCGCGAACTTCGGCGACGTGCTCGATTCGGTGCTCGACACCCCGGAACGCCGTCAGGCCGGGTTCGATTTCATGCGGCGACAGCCCATCGGCCAGCGCCATGGCGACCGCGGCGGCGGCGTTCATGCGGTTGTGTGTCCCCGGCGGGATGAGACGGTCCGAACCGGGAATTGTGCCGGACCGTTTGCCGTCGCTCCATGAGAGCACCGCGCCGTCGAGCCAAACGCCTGCGCGCACCGGACCCCGTGCGGAAAACCACCAGCGCCGTGCCTTTCCGCTGGGTTTCTCACGATCCCATTTCACGACCAGCGGATCATCGGCATTCAGCACGGCGGTGTCCGCCACTGTCTGATTCTCGAAGAGACGGAACTTCAGACGGATGTACTCCTCGTAGGTGCCGTGCCGATCGAGGTGATCGGGCGATAGATTGAGCAGCGCGCCGACATGCGGGCGGAACTCCTCGATCCGTTCAAGCTGAAAGGTCGATACCTCGAGGATGGCGCGCTCCTCCCCGGTCAGACGGTCGGCAAACTCGGCGAAGGCGCGCCCGATGTTGCCCCCGACCTGCGCCGGACGACGCGCATGCTCATAGATTGATCCGAGCCACGATGTTGTCGTGGTCTTGCCGTTGGACCCGGTGACCGCCAGTATCGGCGCCGGGGCGAGCCAGGAGGCAACTTCGAGTTCGGAGAAAACAGGCAGAGAGCGCTCCCGGGCCAGCGAGAGCAGGAGGTTCGATTCGGGGACACCGGGACTGGTGACCACGAAGTCAACACCCTCGATCGCGCCGGGGGTGTGCCCGCCGGTTTCGTAACGAATGCCGTCGCCGCGAAGCCGCGCGGTTGCTTCGCGCAACGCATCCTCCGGCTTCACTTCCGACACGAAGACCCGTCCGCCGGCGTGGGTCAAAAGCCGCGCTGCGGCGACACCGGAGCGCGCCATTCCCACAACGAGAATCGAGCGGTCTTTGATTCGGTCTTTGGACACGGGCAACCAGTCGTTCAGGGTTGACACATCGGTTTGTGCAGTGACGAATATCATCAGCGAATCTTCAGGGTTGAGAGTGTCACGAGGGCGCAAATCGCCCCCATGATCCAGAACCGCACGACCACTTTCTGTTCGGGCCATCCAAGCAGTTCGAAGTGATGATGCAACGGCGCCATCCGGAAGATGCGGTTGCCTGTCCACCGGAAGTACCCGACCTGGATAATGACCGACAGGGCCTCTGCAGCAAAAACGCCACCGAGTATTAGAAGGAGGAACTCTTTTTTCACCAGGATCGCGATGGCGCCCAGCGCACCGCCCAGCGCGAGGGCGCCGGTGTCACCCATGAAGACTTCGGCCGGGTGCGCGTTAAACCAGAGAAATCCGAGAGCGGCGCCGATCGCCGCGGCGCAGTAGATCGTCAGTTCGCCCGCACCGGGCAGGTAGGTGATGGCCAGGTAGCGCGAGAAGTCCGCGCGTCCGGTGACATAGCAGATGCCGGCGAACGCCAGAAACGCGATGCCGGAAAGTCCGATCGCCAGGCCATCGAGCCCGTCGGTGAGGTTGACCGCATTCGATGTGGCGGCGACCACCAGGAGGACAAACGGGATGTAGAAGATGCCCAGCGGCAGGACGAGGTTTTTGAGAAACGGAACATCGGTCGCTGTCGTGAACTCGGGAGCCGGCGGCCAGCCATAAAGACTGATGCCGAGGATCAAGCCGAGTATCAATTGGCCGGCGAGTTTCTTTTTGGCCACGAGCCCCTTGGGCTGCTTTCGCACCGCCTTGAAGTAGTCATCGACCCAGCCGATCACACCCATGCCGGCGGTGACGCCGATGATCAACTGGATGTACCGGTTGGTGAGATCGGCCCAGAGCAGTGTCGGCACCAGGATGGAGAGGAGGATGATGAATCCGCCCATCGTGGGCGTGCCTTCTTTTGCCAGGTGCGATTGGGGACCCTCGCGCCGGATCTTTTCGCGGATCTGGTATCGTTTGAGCGCCGCGATGATCTTCGGGCCAAGCCAGATCGAGATGAATAGTGCGGTCACGACGGCGTATGCCGCGCGAAACGTTATGTAGCGAAACAGATTGAACGCGGAAAAGACATCACGCAGCGGGTAGAGGAGATGAAAGAACATGGCTGGCTCGATGGTCGCGGGGAGGAGTCCCTATGCGCGTTTCCCCTGGAGGCGGTTTGCGGCCCACTCACGGATGGCCTGGCCAAGTATCTCAAACTGTTCTGAATGTGATGCCTTAAGCAGTACGATGTCACCGGTCTTCACCAGTTTTGCGAGGCCCTTTGCGGCCGCGCTGAGATCGGCGAAGTGGCGGTAATCGACTGTCCGCCCGGCCAGCGACGCTCCCCGCACGTACTCCTTGGCCAGGGGCCCGACGGTCACGAGGATGTCGGCCGTGTGCGCCGCGACCCGGCCGACCGCGCGGTGGAACTCGCGTTCACGCGGTCCCAACTCGCGCATCGCGCCCAAAACGGCGATCTTGCGCCGGATTCCCCCAACCGTGGAGAGCGTGCGCAGCGCCGCCTCGGTCGACGTCGGGTTGGCGTTGTAGCAATCCTCAATAAGGATTATTCCGCCCAGACGTTCGAAACGGGAGCGATGGCCGACCGGACGGACTTTGCGCAGTCCGGCGGCGATTCCGGCGAATGAAACACCGAGCCGGTGCGCGACGGCCACGGTCGCCGTAGCGTTGATGACGTTATGGCTCCCGGGTATCGAGAGACTGAATTGGTGCCGGTGATTCACACGGAACGTCGTGCGCCCGGAGCGGTCGGACTGAATGTCGGTCGCGCAATAGTCGGCGCCGGCATCAAGTCCGAAGGTCACCGTCGGGCGTGTCCAACGGGCCATCCAGCGGCGCTGCCACGGATCGCCGGCGTTGAGGAAGGCGACCGTGTCGGGAGACGAGTGATCGAACAGCTCGCGTTTGGCGCGGGCGATGGCGCTCAAGGTCTTCAACTGTTGCAGGTGCGAAGGTGCAATCAGCGTAACGACGCCCCACGACGGTTCCACAATCTCGACCAGGCGGGCGATTTCACCGGGGGTCGACATGCCGAGTTCGAGGACGCCGAGGTCTTCGGGACGAGACGAACGGGCATTGCGCGAGAGCAGGGCCAGCGGAATGCCGATCAGGTTGTTGTAGTTACCGGGCGACTTGAACACGGAGAACTTCTGCGCCAGGGCGCCGGCGATCAGTTCTTTCGTCGTGGTCTTCCCCACCGAGCCGGTCACCGCGACATAGCGGGTTGGGAACACACGCCGGAACTCCTGCGCCAGATCGCCCAGCGCGGTCAGCGGATCATCCACGCCGACGACCGGAACGCCCCAGGTCCTCCAGCGGCGCGCGTGACGGCGGTCGGCGAAGATCACGCCCGCCTCCCGCTCGCCGGCCTTGGCCGCAAACTGATGACCGTCGGTCTTCCCACGGAGACAGAAGAAGGCATTGCCGGATTTCAGCGTGCGTGTGTCGACCGACACACCCGCAAACCGGCGTTTCGCCAATTGGTTATTGACCAACGACCCGTTGGTAATCTGACACGCTGTTTCAACGCTCATGCGAATCACGGTGCTGTATGTTCACGCGGCATGCCGCGATTAAGATCGAGTTGGCGATGGGTCCCCCCCTGGACCCACCGCCGAACCGGGAAGAATCCCGCCCCCCCTGGGGGTCTGCGGCGCGTGCCCGCGCGCCGCGAGAATCTGTGCCGCCGTTTCACGGTCGGAGAAGTGATGAAAGACGCCGGCGATTTCCTGAGTGTCCTCGTGGCCTTTCCCGCACAGAAAGACCGCATCGCCGGGCTGTGCATCGCCGATCGACCGTTCGATGGCACGGACCCGATCGGGGTCGCTCCACACTTGCGACCCCTTTGAAAAACCAACCGTCACATCCGCGATGATGGAATTGGGGTCCTCAGACCGCGGATTGTCGGAAGTCAGATAGATTCGGTCGGCCCAGCGTTCGACCGCCTGCGCCATTTCGGGGCGCTTGCCTTTGTCGCGATCGCCGCCGCAGCCGAAGAGAACGAGAAGCCGTCCCCTGACCAGCGGCCGGGCCGCCGAGAGAACGGCGTTGAGCGCATCGGGAGTGTGCGCGTAGTCGACAAACACATCGAACGGCGCGCTGGCGGGAACCCGCTCGATGCGCCCGGAGATCCCCACGAACGCCGCGATGCCGTCGCTGATGTCCTTGTCGCTGATACCCTGCACATGCGCCGCCGCGGCCATGGCCGCGATGTTCGAATGACTGAACGCGCCCCAGAGCGGCGACCGGAAGCGGATGGTCCGGTTCTCCACCGTGATCCGGCCCTCGGTGCCTTTCAGGGAATGTTGATCCGGTTGCAAGAAGAGATCGGCATCGACATTGCGGACCGAGTAACGGCAAATCCGTGTGCGCCGGGCGGCCGCCAGGACCGCGCCGAAGGACGGATCATCCATGTTGATCACCGCCGAGGCGGAGTCGGCATCGAGGTGCTCGAAGAAGGATGCCTTTACGCGGCGGTACTCTTCGAAAGTCTTGTGAAAGTCGAGGTGATCGCGTGTGATATTGGTGAAGATCCCGCAACGGAAGCGAACCCCCCAGACACGGTCGAGCACGATCGCGTGCGATGACACCTCCGCCGCGGCCGCCTGGATGCCCTCGTCGCGCATGGCGGCAATCATCTCGTAGAAATCCGGCGCTTCCGGTGTGGTGCGCGACGCGCGGCGAACCTGGGTGCCCCAGCGGTAATCGACGGTGCCGAGCAAGCCGGCGGGAATGCCGGCGGTCTCGAAGATCGTCCGCAGGCCGGCGGCCACGGTGGATTTTCCGTTGGTGCCGATGACGGCGCTCAAACGCACATCATGGTCCGGATGATTCCAGAAGCGTCCGGCGGCAATCGCCATGGCGCGGCGCGCCCTGGGAACAACGACGACCGGGATGGCGAGATCGACCGCATGCTCGGCGACCACCGCCGAAGCGCCGCGCCGTGCGGCATCGCGGGCGAAGCTCGCGCCGTCGGCATGAACCCCGGGCAGGGCGAAGAACAGATCGGCGGGCTTCACCCGCCGGGAATCGTACGCCAGCCCGCCGATGCGCACCACGGCGGCATCGCCCGACAAACCATCGAGCAAGTCACCCAGCGGGCGCGTCTTTGCGCTTGTCATCATCGCAGTGTGAGACGGCATACACGTTTTTCCGACAGCGGGGTTTGTGGCGGCGGATCCTGGGCGGCCACCACTCCGGCTCCATCGACAGCGCAAATCGCGCCGACACCCCGCAGCAAACTGAGCGCATCGCGCAGGTTGAGACCGCGGCAATCCGGCCATGTATCCGGCTCGGGATTCGTGGCCGCCATCGCTTCATCCCGCACCGCGCTCCATTTCTCCCAGTAGTTGGTACCCCCGTGGGCGGCGGGCCGTTGGGCCCGCTCCGCATCCAACGGCGCGTCCGCGCCGGTTCCATTCGCGCCGGCCGCCCGCGCTTCGACGACCGAGATCATCGGCGCGACGGCGTTCACCAGCCGGTTCGTCCAGGCGTCCTGGTTTTCGAAGCGTGTATCGGCGAGTTTGAATCCCGCGGGTTCATCATCGGTGGGTCGCTCATCGCCGAGGCCGATTCCCTGTTTGATTGTGCTCAGGAGGACGGGCGCCGCGGTGTAGCCGCCGTAGTGCACGCCCTTCGGCTCATCGAGAATGACCAGACCGACTATTTCCGGGCGGTCCGCCGGGTAGAACCCGACAAAAACGGCCATGAACTTGCTCTTGTCGTACGACCGTGTCTGAAGATTCGGTTTTTCCGCCGTGCCGGTCTTGCCGGCGATGGGGAATTCCGGGTCCCAAATCTGCTTGGCGGTTCCTTCACGCACGACGCCGGCCATCAGGCCCTTCATGAGGTGCGCCACTTCCGGACGGAGGATGCGGGTCCCGACCGCGGGGACTTTGGTCACCTTGCCGTTGGGATGCTCGATGGCATCGACAAGATGAGGGCGGATTCGGTAGCCGCCGTTGGCGATGGTCGCCGCCGCGCTGGCCAACTGAAGCGGCGTGACCGCGACCCCGTGCCCGATTGAGAGGGTCGCGATGTTGATCGCCGATGCCTTCTGCGTGGCGATGCGTCCCGCCGATTCGCCCAACAGGTCGATGCCCGTGGTGTCGCCGAAGCCGAAACGCCGCGCCCAGTAGTCGAGGCGTCCGGGCTGCATCAAGTTGGCGATCTTGGCCGTGCCAATGTTGGAGCTGACCACGAAGACCTCGGCGGCCGACAGCACCCCGTGCTTCTTGTCATCGTGAAGCGTGCGGTTGGAGAAGCGGGCTTCGCCGTTTTCGCAATCGAAGTAGCGGTCGAGCGTGATGACTCCGTCGGAGAGCGCGCCGGCAAAGGGAATGATCTTGAAGGCCGAGCCCGGCTCGATCACATCGGAGATCAGGCGGCACTTCGGCGAGGAGCGTCCCGGGCCCGCCGGATCGTAATCGGCCATGGCGATGATACCGCCGGTGTGCGGATTCATCAGAAGCGCCATGCCGGAGCGTGCGCTCCATTGGTCCACCGCCTTGGCCAGTTCTTCGGTCAGAATGGACTGCCAATTCCAGTCGAGGGTCAGCCGGAGGCGTGAACCCGCCTGCAACGGCGTAATCGGCACCGGATCGATGGCGAAGTGACGCCCGGTGGCATCGGCCACCAGGACACCTTCCCCGTCGATTCCCTTGAGCATGTCGTCGTAGGCCAGTTCGAGCCCGGAGAGACCATTGAGCCCATCGCCGACGAATCCGACAGGATCGGTCGCCCCGGGAATGACACACGGGTAATCCCGCCGGTACTCGCCGGTGGCGTGGACGCCCGGGAGTTTCCATGACTTGACCCGTTCCGCGGTCGTCTCATCGCAGCGGCGGAGCATCCAGGTGAAGCGATCGGAACGCTCATCGAAGTTTGCCGCGAGACGATTGACGCGTTCACCAGTCAACGGGGCGAATTTCGTTGCCAAAAGCCGCGCCGTGGACTCGCGGTTGGGGTAGGCGAAGAACGATTCGGTGCCGACGTTGATGGCGAGCAGCCGTCCGCGCGCATCGAGGATTTCGCCACGCGGCGCGACGAGCCGGACTTTGCGGTCGCTCTGGCGAATCGCGACATCGGCCAGGGTCGTTCGGTTGACCAACTGCAATTGAACAGCGCGGAGCCACAGCACCCCCCAAACGCACACGGCGATCGCGACCAAGAGGTGCCTGCGCCTGGTGAAGACCGCTTCGAGTTTCCGTGTTTTGGTGGTGTGAACCATGTTCCGTCCGATGGAACCGCCTGTGTGCCCCGCCGGGCCCCGCGCCGTTTAGTTCGTTATTGCCGACACTCCATCCCTGATCACCCGCATCCGCTGTCAGATGCCGCTGTCATTCACCGTTACCGGAGCGGCGGCGTTTCCCTCTTGTCCGCTCTCCGCCAGCCGGCGCTTCTGATCCGCGCGCACCGGTTTTAATCCCAGGTGGGCGGTCGCAATCGATTCGATCCGTCCCCGCGAGGTCAGCCGGGCGTTGTCCGCCAACAGCGCATCGCGCGTTTCGATGAGTTCATCGATGTGTTTGCGCAAGAGCGCGACCCGGCGCCCGCTTTGCACCACCGCATAACTCTGCCAGACCCAGAGGGTGGCGACCACGAACACGCCGATCCACCAGCGGCGCCGCAGAAAACCAACCATGCCCGCGATCATCGCGCGGCCTCCATCCCGACCACGCGTTCAAAGACCCGCAGGCGGGCGGCCTTGGCCCGGGGATTGCGGGCGACTTCTTCGGGCGAGGGACGCAGGACGTGGCGGTGCAGCACGCGTCCTTTGGGATCGGCCCCGCACATGCACTTCGGGTAGGAACGGGGGCAATTGCAGACACGCGACGCCTCGCGGAAGTGGGTCTTTACAATCCGGTCTTCCAGGGAATGGTAGGCAAGAGTGACCAGCCGTCCGCCGCCGGCGAGGCGGTCGATCACGGCACGCAGCCCTTCGGGGATGGCATCGAGTTCTTCGTTCACAACGATGCGCAATGCCTGCCACACGCGGGCGGCGGTGCGCCCCAGACGGGGACCGGAGAAGCCAGTCGCTGACTCCACCTCAGTCAGCAACTGGCGGGAGGTGTGGATCGGGTCTGTGCGGCGGACGGCCACGATTCGCCTGGCAATCGCCCGGGAACGGGGTTCTTCGCCGAACGCGAAGATTGTGTTGGCGATTTCGGCTTCCGACGCGGCAGCCAGCCACTCGTAAGCGGGAATTCCCACAGAAGGGTCGAAGCGCAGATCCAGTGGACCATCGGCTCTGTAAGCCATGCCGGTTGACGGATCGTCTAACTGCAAACTGGACAACCCTAGGTCTAGAAGCGCGCCGGTCACCTGCCGGATGCCGAGCGTCTCGCAGTGCCGGGTGAAGTCGCGGTAGTTTCCGTGGATGAGCGTCACCCGATCGCCGAAAGGCGACAGACGCTGGCGGGCAGTTTCCACCGCACGGGGGTCGCGGTCCATCGCGATGAGTTTTCCCTGGGAGCTGAGCGCCTTCATGATTCGTAGCGAGTGGCCGGCGCCGCCGGCGGTCAGATCAGCGTAGATGCCGTTTCTATCCGTGATGAGATCACGCAGCACTTCGGACGCCATGACCGGGAGATGCCCGGCCGCCGTGTCCTCTCCCTCATCCGCTAGAGGAGCAATTGCGCCGCCACCTCCGCGTAGGTCTTGCCGTAACCCTTGAGATAATTCTGGAAGCGATCCTCGTCCCAGATTTCGATTCGCTTTATCATGCCGATGATGCGTATTTCTTTTTTGAGACCGGCCTTGTTGATCAGGTCCGGTGGAAGCAGAATGCGCGACTGACGGTCGGGGGATACCTCGACCTTGTTGGACATGAGTTGACGGAGCACGTAGTTGGCGTCGGGGTGCGCGAAATTGAAGGTCTCAAACTTGGCTTCGATGCGCTGCCACTCCGGCTCCGGGAAGAGAAACAACTGCTCCTCCACACCGAAGGTGAGCTGACACTTGTCGAGCGCGACATCCGAGCTCTGGCGCAGGCGGACCGGCAGATGGAGTCGATTCTTCGAATCCAGAGTGCCTATGTATGACCCCGAAAATCCCGCCATGGACTTCGACCCACCTCCGGCGGCCGACACCGGCCGTTTGACTCGTAAGACCCTCGCGATGGGAGTGAGAGTGGGGTTTGGAGGTTCACGGTGAGACGGCTACCCACTGAGGGGGTTTGTCCACCGATTTAACCTATCATTTTCCCACTTATTCCCACCTCTCGTCACTCAGCCCCACTATATGGGAATCCGAGGGCGGGTCAAGGACATTCTCCAATTCCTGCGAAAAAAACGTGACGAAAACTTGATCCGGAAGTCGTTGACTGCATTTGCCTTTTGCCCAGTCAGTTAACTCTGCACCGCCGCCTCCAACGTCAAATGACGTCGTAGAACGTCAACTCAAAATATCATATCATATTCGGAATCAGCGACTTATAGGCGTCGCATGAAGTAGAATCCGCGACGCCGAGTGGCAAGACAATTGCGTGAATACCCCCGGCGATGGGCAGTCGGAGCTAATGTCCGACTTTGACTCGCCGGGGGAAATCACATGCGGGGGAACAAGTTATTCCGTTTGGCGGTCGCGGCATGCTGTTGGGCGCTCTACCCTACGTTCTCGGATGCATCCCACACATCGGTCGAGGTCCGATTCGATGAGCCCCTGAGTGGGATGGTCACCCACTTTGAGATTCAAGGTCTGTTGAATACCGCCCAGGCGGTCAGGGGCCTGGAATCCGAACCGGCGTTGCCGTGGCTGAACGCCGTCGTTCAGGTGGAATGGAGCCCCGATCTCCGTCTGGGATTGCGCGTCATCGAGGCGGAGACTCTCGCTGTCCTGGGCCGGATTCCGGTTCTGCCGCCCGACGAACACACAGATGGTGAGCACCGCGCGGGGAGTCGGGCAGAGAGCCCGACCCTCATCCGGGATGTCTGGTATCCCTCGGTCACGGTGAAGCTCGCCGGCAACGGCCTTGTCCACTCCCATCCGGTCACTTCGCTCGCCTGGTGCCCTTTCCGCTACAATCCGGCCCGGGGAGTGCTGATCGTCACGCGACGGGCGTTGATCTCCATTGTCGGAACCGACGGCGTGTCACCCTCCCCTGTCGATGGCGAACCCGTTGCCTCATTACCAAACGTCAATGATCTGGCGCTTGCCCGCCTGCGGTCTACTCCTCCCCGGCTGTCGCCGCCGCCGCTCACACCGGGTCTGCCCTCACCGCCCACCTGGTCGCCATCGTCCGATCCGCCATTGGGCGTCGAATATGTCCTGATCACCGGCGCGGCATTTCGGGAGGTTGTGATGCCGCTTGTGCGGTGGAAGGCGGCGCGTGGGGTGGATGCGGGAATCGCGACGATCGAAGCGATTACGGCGGGTTATCCCGGGATCGATGCGGCGGAGTCGGTTCGCGAATACCTGAAAGCGGCCTATGCCGCCGGGGCGCAGTGGGTGCTTTTGGCGGGCGATGAGACCGTGGTGCCGATTCGCTACGCCTACGCCGGGTACCAGGAAGCACCCAGCGACGCCTACAATCTGCACATCTGTGATTTGTACTACGCCGAGCTGGATGGGAGCTGGGATGCCGACGGCGACGGTATCTATGGCGAGTACCTCGGCGACGCGCCGCAACTGTACGGCGAGCTGTTCGTGGGGCGGCTCCCCTTTTCGGATCCCAACGAGGCCGCGATCATGGTGAACAAGATCATACACTACGAGAGGGGACCCGAGGACGGCGCATACCTGTCTCGCGCACTCTCGATCGCGACCGATCAGATGCGTGATTGGGACAACGGCATGGGTCAGCAGACCATTGTCGACGGCAGCATGCCGGCTGGCTGGGATCATGATGCGCAATCCATGATCGAGCAGCCCAGCGGCGAGAGCCCCAACCCCTATTCACCGGAGCCGACATCGCTTCCATCGCTGATCGCCAGCGGCTTCGGTTGGGTGAATTACTTCGTGCACGGCCGTGCCGACGGGGTGATCGTGCGCGCCCCGGGGTACACCAACATTCCACGGTCGTATGTCTGGACCTATGGGGAGTCCGGCGACGGTCACGGGCATTTTAACGAAATGCCGCCGCACCAATTTCCGGGGATTCATCTATCCATCGGGTGCGATCACGGCGGGTTCGATATGGACACCCCGCCATTTGCGCCGGGATACCATGAGTCGGTGGCCGAACGTCTCTTGTTCACTCCCGATGGCGGCGCGGTCGCGTTTGTCGGGCAATCGCGCTGGGGGTGGGTCGCCACATCCTACAAACTGATCCAGACTTTCTATGATCTCCTCAATGATCCGGGGATTGCGAATCACCTCGGCGTGTATCAGTCCCTCTCCAAGGTTGCCTTCCCGCAGTACCGGGACTTGAACTACTCGAACAATCTCTATGGCGATCCCGAGACACCGGCATGGCGGGATGTACCGCGGGATTGGTCGGTGACCGGTCCGACGACATTCGGCGGGTATGACGATGCCTGGGTCGTAGAAGCCGTCGGCGAGTCGGGGCCGGTGGAGGGTGCGGTCGCCACGGTCACGATCGGCGACTCAGTCTGGATGATCGGCGCGACCGACGCATCCGGACGGGTGGCGGCAGCGCTGAATCTTCCGCCCGCTTGGGACGCTGTTTTGACCGTGTGGAAGGAGGGATACCGGGCGTATGTCGATACGGTGCCGTACACGATCATCACCGATGTCAAAGACGGCGACAACGATGCCCCGGTTCCGATACAGGCGCTGTCGAACTACCCGAATCCCTTCAACCCCTCGACCCGGCTGCGATTTGCACTCGGGCATTCCGGTCCGGTGCGTTTGGATGTCTTCGACGTGCTGGGGCGGCGGGTCGCGACGCTGCTCGATGAGACCCTCGACCGCGGGCACTTTGACATCGAGTTTGATGGCCGGGACTCCGGCGGGCGTTCGCTGGCCAGCGGGATGTACTTTGCGCGACTTCAATCAGCCGACGGCACCCGGACAAGGGCGATGGTGCTGCTGAGATAGGATTACCAAAGCGAGCGAAGCCGCCACCAAACCGAGCGCAGCATGGCCGCCAGATAGACCGGCGGGACACTCAGCCAGAGCAGGAGTCGATGGCCGGCATGCGGGCAATGGTACTGGCGCAGGTAGCGCAGGTAAGCGGTGTGGGCCATCCAGATCATCCGGATTTTCGCCTGGCGTGTTGAGGCGCCGCCCCTGTGCCGTGCCGCGACATCCGCCGTGTACCAGATCCCCCAGCCGCGATCGGCCACGCGGCGGCACCAGTCGACATCATTGAAGAACATCGGGTAGCGTTCGTCAAACAGCCCGATCTCCGCGATGGCGCCTCGCCGGATCAAAAGGCAGCTCGCCATCGGCTGATCGACGCGGCGCGACGTTGCCCCGTCAAACCAGCCCATGCGCCAGCGGCCAAACCGGGGGGACTTTGGAAACAAGAGTGAGAGCCCGAGCAGATCGAACCAGAGCGTGTCGAAACCGGGGAATTCGCGCAAGGAAGCCTGGCGCCGGCCGCGTGGGTCGATGAGCTTCGGCGCGATGGCCACACAATCCGGGTGCGCGTTGAGCTCGCGAACGAGCGCATCGATGCCGCCGACCGGCAGCAGGACATCGGGATTGAGCAAAAGGACGTACTCCCCGCCGGCCACGGCCAGGCCCTGGTTGTTCGCGGCGGCATAGAAGCGGTTGGTTGAATTGGTAAGCAGCGTTGCCTCGGGAAAAGCGTCGCGGACCAAGTTGGGAGTTCCGTCGGTTGAGGCGTTGTCTACCACAACGACCTGAAGCGGGCGGGCCGATGCGCTTCGCACCGATTCGAGACAGGGCTCGATGTCGTCAGCCGAGTTGTAGGTGACGATCACCACACCGACGCGGGCGCCCGGATCAACCACGCGGCGCTCCGGTTGTGGGATGAGACAGAATCCTGTCAAGGATGGCGGCAAGACGACCGGTCTGTTCGCGCCGGTCGAATTTCCTGATGCTCGCGACGGTTCGGACCGGCATCCCGCGCTTGAGATCCGCGATCGCGTCCAAGGCACTGCACCCCGCAGTCACATCACCGGCATCTACGCACCAGACACCATCAAACTGATGGATCAACCGCCGCGTCGCCTGGGCTTGGTCGGCCAAGAGCACGATGGGACGTTGAGAGCGGAGCATCTCGAAGACCCGGCCCGGAACGGTTGTCCGATACGACGGTTCCGAACTAATCGGCAGGATCAGGCAGTCGGCGGCGATGAGCTGGGAGACGGCCGCCGCATGGGGCAGATACCCGGTGGATTCAACGAGATCCGAGCAACCATGCCGCGCGGCCACATCCAAGATGGACTGCCCCCGGAACACGCCGGTGTGTCGAACGCGAAGTGGCCGTGGACAATGGCGCCGCCACTCGGCCAGCAATCGGAAGACTGGCTCCGGGTCGATGGGTTCGCCGAATGTTCCATAGAGGAGAATCGAGAAATCCGTGGATGGCGGCGGCGCGGCTTCAATCGCGGCGAAATCCGATTCGTCGTAGCCGTTGTGGATCACCTCGAGACTCGAATTCGACCCTGTGGCGCCCTGGCATTCGGCGATTGCCTCATTGACGGCAATGACGTGATCGGTCTGCTGCAGAATACGCCGATAAAGACGGCGCGCATACGCCGCATGAATCGCCGTCGGTCCCCAATCGTCGTTTCTCATGAGCCACGGATCCCGGAAGTCGGCCACCCAGGGGATCGAGACGTTATGCTTCAGACGCATGCCCAAAAGATGGATCGATGGCGGCGGCGAGGTTGTCAGGACGGCATTGAACGGGTCACGCTTGTGTCGATCGATGGCGACGCTGAAGGCGATCCGCGCGAATCCGCGTTTGTCATCCGGCCAGCGCAGCCAGTGTTGGATTGCCTTCGTCCACTTTGGTGGATCACGGCGCACTGTCGAGGTGCGATCTTTAACGCGGAAGGCTTGTCCCGGCACCGCCCACGGAACCCGAAGAATCTCGACACCGGCGGGAATGTCCCGGAGGAGCGACTCATCGGCGGCCATGTGGGCCGCCGGGTCCGGCGTCAGCACAGTGACATCCCAGCCGAATTCCGGGAGATAACGGGCGAATTTGAGCGGCCGTTGCACGCCGCCCATTCCCACGGGTGGGAAATAGAGAGTGGCAAGCAAAAGCCGCGGCCGTCGGTGGGTCATGGATTCTCCCGTGGACCGAGGCGCTCACCGAAACCCGTCAGCGACAAAAGAAGACTTTCGGCCCTCGACATGTTCTCCGGCCAGAGCGCACGCTCCCGGATGATCGCGGTGTTCCGGCGGCGGCTCTGCTCGCGCAGTGAAAGGTCGCCGATGGACCGGCGGAGAGCGTCGGCCAGCGAGGAATCATCGCCCACCGGAAACAACAGACCGTTGGTCTCATGGGTGATCCACTCGCGGTTGGCGGGAAGATCGGTGACAATCGGCAGACAGCCGGTGGCCATCGCCTCCAAAAGCGACACCGATGTGCCATCCGATACCGAACAGGAGACATAGAGATCGGCCTGCGAGAGGTGCATCCTCATGGCATCGTCGCTCACCGCGCCGGCAAACGCGACGATTCCGGAGACGCCGAGTTCGTGCGACAGACTCTCCAGCGCGGCGCGTTGCGAGCCATCCCCCACCACGACCAGTTGGAATGACCGGTCCGTGGACTTCGACAGACGCGACACCGCCCTCAGGAGCACATCGACCTGGTATAACGGCTCGAGCCGGCGTGTGCTGACGATTCGTGTCGGAGGGTTCGCCCGCACGGAACGCGACTCCCCGATGTCCACCCAGGCCGGGTCGACACCAAGGGGTATGATATGGATTCTGCCGGGGTCGGCCCCCAGCCCTTCCATCCGGTCGCGCAGCAATTCGGCATCGGCGAAAACAAGATCGGCCGATCGGAGAACAGATTCGATCCGCCAGCGGTGCAACCGCGACTTGGCCGGCGCGATCAAGACATCGGAACCCCACGCCGACACCGCCAGCGGATGCCGTTTGGTCAGGGCGGCCAACCATCCGTAGTCGGGCAGGAAGAGCGCGCTTAAGACGTCGGGCTTGAATTCATCGATGATCCGGCGCACATGGCTGACATTCAGGACGATTCCCATCGCACGCCAGCGGTGACGGCGCGGGATGATCTCGGCATCCGCGCCACCCGCCACCGGGGGAAAGGACAGCCAGCGGACAACCCAGCCGCGATGACGAAACCATGCGACCCACCGGCGGGTGTGGATCGCGGCGGCTTCGCCGAGGATGAGAATCCGGGGCGCCCGGTTTGTTGGGACAGTCTCACTCACATCAGTTTCCTGGCGGCATGATACCAGGGCCGCCGGAGGATCAGTTCCCGGTGTTCGACCGGCCGTGCTCCCCATCCCGCTTTGAATTGCGCCAGCCCCTCGGACGTGACTCCCGCCGGCCCCGCGCCGAAATCGAACGTGGTCACGCCGCGCGATCGCAATTCCGCGAGAACCCGGTCAAAGAGGAAGTGGTTGATCCCGGTCGCATCCTTCTCTTTTGAGACCGCGCCGTCCAGGTAGACCGCGACCGGGCCATTGACCAGCCAGAGGCATGTCGCCAGCGGCCGGTCGCTCATCGAGACGACGCGCCAGACCATCGCCTGATTCCCCTGGAACAAGTCGGCGAGCAATGGTCCGGCCTCTGCATCGAGCACCATTCGGGAGGGATGAGTTTCAGGTGCGCTCCAAAACGTGATGAGGTCGCAAGCATCATCGCGGCTGCGCACGCTGGAGAGCGTTGCCCCGAGATCCTCTCCCTTGCGGATGTTGCGACGGTGCGATTCGGAGAAAGAAGCGTCAAGCGAATCAGCCCCCGGGGAGGAAATCTCCAGAACCCAATGAGGCGAGATGATCTCGGTCAGCTTCCAGTTCAAGTTCGGCGATACCGACGGCAAGAGATTGAGTGTGAGTTCCACGGTTCGGGGTCCGGCCACGGCACGCCAGAGGGGAAGGGTGAGATTCGCGATGGTCTCTTCTGCCGGGATGCTGCCGAGGAAGCCGCCGGTTGTGCCAAACGGGAGCACATGAAATCGATCCCAGATTCCACGCCGCCGGCGAACGCCCATCATGGCAAGCGACGCGGGTGCGGGGTCGCCATGATGCCACAGTTCCGCGCGCGCGCCATTCCACCGTTTCTCCCAGAACTGCGCCCAGAGCGGGTTGAGGTAGGGGGAGACCGGATGCGGCGAGTTGAGCCACCCATCCCACACCGCTTTTGAGACTTCGGATGGATGTCGAGAGGCCCATGGCATGACGGGTTTCCCCCGCGAAATCAGCGGCGGCGCACGACCGCGATCTTGCCGCGACCATGGTTGCCGTCGGGCCCGCGCACGACAAATATGTAGACACCCGAGGCCACGAGGGCGCCGCCGGAGGTTCGTCCATCCCAGCCGGTTTCGGAGGGGAAATCAACGACCGGCTGGGCATCTGTGGTGTAGATGTAAATCCGGCTGCCAAAGGGCGCATTGAAGCGCACACGTTCGAGCCCATCGCCCTCCACCTCAAACGGATTCGGATAAGCCAGAACGCTCTCGATGGAAGTGGCGGTGGTGACGCCGGCGGCGAATCGCGAGAGGCCGGTGGTGGTGCCGATCCAGAGGTAACCGGTCCGATCATCGACCGCGAGCGTTCGGACATTGCGTCCGACCAGTGGCGAGTTGTCGGGACTGTAAAACACCGGCTCCCCGGATGTGGGAATCATCACCAACCCAAGGGTGGTGCCGACCCAGATATTGTTCAGGGCATCGGCGGCCAGCGCGTTGACGGTCAACCCCGCCTCGGCCGGGAGGGGCACGTTGGTAAAGCGGCGAATGTCGGCGGTGTAGCGGCTCAGTCCCACGTTGGTTCCCACGTAGAGCGAGTCTGCCCGGTCGACCAAAAGCGAGAGCACCTGGTCGGCGGGGAGGCCGTCATCGGAGTCACGGTAGGTCACCACCGGCGTGGCGTTGACCGGTTGGCCGCCGACACAGAGCGGTTCATTGTATTCGAGATCGGCCACGCCGACGTTGTCGAAGCCGATCAAAACCTCGTTTTCCAACGCCCAAAGTTCCGACGGTGTGTTAGAAATGAGATTGTCCGCCATCTCATAGTAGCCCCAGCAGCCGTTGTCGTAATACGGGATGACCCGGCCCAGGGCGGCCAGATGGTTGGCAAACCACACGCGCCCGTCGGGATCGACGCTCACATCGCGAATGACCACGTAGTTGTTGGGGCCGACCGGATCAATGACATACATGAGGGTGCTGTTGGTGGTGTCGAAGCGCTGCCAGTCGACGAGGGGGTTGTCGTTGCTGACACGGAACGCCCCCGCACCCCAGGACCCGAGCCAGATGTCGCCATTCGGGGCAATGTCGACCGAGGTCCCGCTCGCGTCACCGACGATGTCAGTGTAGTACGGCAGGTTAGTCCATACTCCCTGCTCGAGGAACTCGGCAGCGCCGGTGCTGTAATGCACACACCAGACACGGCCGTCTTCGCCCACCGCAATGTCCTCGAATTGATTCTCCAGCGGGCCGGGGAACGCCATCAAGTCGGCCGTTCCGGATTCGTAGCGCAACACACCGGCGCCGTTTGTCCCACCCCAGATGACATGATCGGAGGTGGCCGTGATGGAGGTCAGGGCTCGCTGCGGTGTTCCCGGCAGTGGTGCCGCGGCGCAACCGGACGGAGTGCAACGAGCGAGTCCTCGATCCGTGGCGAGCCAGATGGTGTCCCCGACCATGACCATATCGGAGATGTCGCGGTCATCGAAACCAATCTTCACCCAGACACTCTCCGCGGGATCCGTCTCCCCGGGCACGAAACGCCACAGCCCGCCATCGCCGGCGACATGCACCACCCCGTCGAGAACAGAAATCGCCTTGAGAATGGGAAATTCGCTCCACGACTGCCAGCGTGCGGGGTTAAGCAGGAACTGATCGTCTGCGTTGGCGCGCGCCACCCCCGCCGGGCCCACGGTCCAGATCACGCCGTCGAGCACCAGCATGTCCCGCACCGGGCTCGAGGCCGGCCACTCGCCGAGGCGGGTGTAAGTTTCCTTGATCTCTCCCCCGTTGCGGTCGATGTCGAACTTGTGCAGACCGATTGAAGAGCCGACCCAGAGGAACCCCTCCGGCCCCATCGCGGCGGCCAGCAGTTCAATCGGCGCATCGCCGGTGTTGAAATTGTAACTGACCCAGTCCTGATCGGAGTACCGCCGTGAAAGTCGCCCGGCGGTTCCCCCGGTCCAGACACGCCCCTCTTCATCTTGCAGGACGAACCTCAGGTCGTTGTCGGCGATTCCATCGGCGTTGGTCAACACCTGGGGTGGGGTCGATCCCGATGAAACCAACCGTACCAGCCCGCCGGTGGTCGCCACCCAGAGGCCGTTACCGGAGGGCGCAAACCCCATCACGGTATTGGTGTTGGTGTAATTGACCCACCGGCTTGTTTCCGGCAGGGGCGGCGTTGTCGCGCACGCGCCGCGCGACGCCATGAGTGCGGCGAACATCGAGGCAGAGAGAAACCGGATCGTGCGATTCATCATGTTCGCCATGGCGGGGTCAGGTCGTCGGTGCCAACTTGCGACGGATATTGTACACGAGTACCCCAACGAGCGCCAGACCCGAGATGACGGCGCAGGCCTGTCCCAGGAGCATGCCGTGGCGCATAAACGGTGTGATTTCGCCTTTGGGACCGAGTTCCATGTCCGCAACGAGCACCTCGGGGACATACTGCCGGGTCGGCGCGATCAGGCGACCGGTGCGATCGATGACGGTCGAGATGCCGGTGTTGGCCGAGCGGGCGATGGGCCGGCGTGTTTCAATGGCGCGATAGACCGCAATCAGCGCATGCTGGGTGGGACCGGAGCTGAAGCCGTACCAGCCGTCGTTGGTGATGTTGACGTAGAAGCGCGCGCCCCGGATGGCGAAGTTGCGCATGATGTCCGGGAAGACCGATTCATAGCAAATTGCCGCGGCGTAGGGGCCTCGCGGGTGATCGAAGAGAACATACTTATCGCCGGCGGTGAAGTGCGCTCCCCCCACTTCCAGTTCATCGAGGATTTTGATCTTGTCGGAGAAGGGTATCCACTCGCCCAGGGGCACGAGATGAAGTTTGGCGTGGAATGCGGGGTAGTACCCCTTTCGATCCACGGCGACGGCGGCGTTATAGGAAAGGTACCCGCCGTGGTCGAGCGTTTTGTATTCCAGTGTGCCGAGCAGGATGGGGACCCCGATGTCCGCCGCCAGCGCCCGCACACGCCGGTAGTCCGGCACTTCCGCACGGAGATACACCGGGGCCGCGGTCTCGGGCCAGACGATCAACTCCGCGCCGTGCGCCGCCGCCGCCCGTGTTTGTGCCTCGTAGACCGCGAAGGATTGGTCCACGTATGCCGAATCCCATTTGTGATATGAGTCGATGTCACCCTGCAGAACCGCCACCCGGATGCGATCGCCGGGCTTGAGTCCGTCCATTGCCCGGAAACCGTAGAAGAGCGGGAGCGTCACCGCGGCCACAAGCGCAGCCATACCGATCAGCCGGGGCACCGTGCCCCGGTGAGACCACCCCGAATACAATCGGAAGAGCAGCACCCCCACGAGCGCCACCCAGAAACTCACGCCGAGATCGCCCGTTGTGTCGGCAAACTGTATCAGGGGCAGGTAGCTGACCTGGGACAACGAGAGATTGGTCCATGGGAATGCGAGATCGCCCAACCCGCGCCCGTACTCGTGGGCCACCCAGACGATCGGGAAGAGCCAGACGGCCATGCCTTTGAGGATCGGACGCGATGCCGCGAGGATTCCAAGGACAATGGCGATGTAGAGGCCAAGCACAATCGCCATGACAATCATCCCGGGGATTGACACCCATCCCGTCCAGTAGAGTGTGCCGAGATGGAAGACAAACCCGAACACCCAGCCGCGTGAGGCAGCCGCCTTTGGACCCAGACCATCGATGTTCAACAGCAGGCCGGCGAGCGCGCACGGCGCCAGAAAGCCGAATGGAAAAGGCGGGAACGCGAGGGCCTGAAGAGCGCCCAGAATGATGGTAAATTCCGGGCGACGCACGAACGCCGGAGTGCCCAACCTGCCATCGCCGGCGGATGTTGTCATGGTCTCGGTTGGTTAGTCGAGGTGATTCCCCGGGGAATGTCCCGTGCCGATGAAATCGATCCACGAGCGGTCCTGCGAACCGCCCGTCCCGTCTAGCGCATTGTCAGCCGCACGCTGCGAGGGCCCGCCACCACATGTCCGATTTGGTAGGCGGAATACCCGGCCGACTGCAGGAGCTCCAGTGAGCGGCGCGCATCCTCGTGGTCGACGACCGCCATGTATCCGATGCCCATGTTGAAGACACGGAACATCTCTTCGGGATCAACGCTCCCTGTTTGCCGGAGGAATCGGAAAATGGGCAGAGGCGACCACGCACCGGTGTCGATCACGGCCTGGCATCCTTCGGGGAGGATACGGATCAGATTGCCCTCGATCCCGCCGCCGGTGATGTGGGCCATTCCGGTCATGCGCACTTCGCTTTTGAGCGCGGCCACCGCGCTGCGATACGAACGATGCACCGCCATGATGGCGTTACCGAGGGACATCCCTCCCAACTCATCCGGGCAATCGTCGAGTTCGTACTGGTTGATGTCGAACAGGATTCGCCGAATGAGCGAGTATCCGTTGGTGTGCGGCCCGGACGATTCGATGCCGATCAGCATCTGCCCCGGCGCGATCCGGGAACCGTCGTAAATCTCCGACCGTTCGACCATGCCGACAATGAAACCGGCGAGGTCGTAATCCCCCAGCTTGTAGAGCCCGGGCATTTCGGCGGTTTCGCCGCCAATGAGGGCGACTTCGTTCTCGCGGCAGGCCGTGGCAATGCCCGTGACCACTTCCTCGATGATGGCGGGATCCATTCGTGCAATCGCGACATAATCAAGGAATGCCAGGGGCTGAGCGCCGCAGGTGAGAATGTCGTTGACGCAGTGATTGACGAGGTCGGCGCCAATGGTCTGGTGATGCCCCCCGCGGATGGCGATCTTGAGCTTGGTGCCGACCCCATCGCAACTGGAAACCAAAACGGGTTCGCGATACCCGGTGAGGTCGAGCTTCAGAAGGCCGGAAAAGGGCCCGACACCGGCCAGGACACCACTTGTGTATGTGCTGCGGGCGAGGGAGGCGATTCTCGAGACGGCATCATCGGCGGCCTCGAGATTGACCCCGGCGGAGCTATAGTCGGTCTTCACGGTCATCCTTTCGGTCAAGGCGTCCGGCGACAGAACGGACGCAGACCTGCAATATCCCAAATCGATCGGGTTCGTGCAATGCCCGGCTTAGGGCAGGCTCGGCCCTACCAGAAGTCCACCGGATCGACATCGGCGACCAGGGCAACCCCTGCCTTGCGGAGGTCCGCATCGCGGGCCCGCCGGAATTCATGAATCGCGTCCCGTACGGCTTTAAGCGAATCGCATTTGATCAGTACATGGACCACGTGGCGTCCCCCCCGGCGTGGGACGGCGGCGGGCGCCGGCCCCAATAATTGTCCCATGCGCTTTCGTCCCTTGGAGACGGCCTGCCGGAAGGTGGCGGCGAATTCACCGGCCGCATTGAATGCCGGTGCCGGCGATTCGGCGGAGAATGAGAGAAGCAGCAGCCTCGAAAACGGCGGATACTTCAATGATGCGCGGCGGGGCAGTTCGCGGCTGAAAAAGAGCTCGGCATTCTGTGCGGCGGCCAGTTCGATGAGATCGTGTTCGGGGCGAAATGTCTGAACGACGACCTCGGCGACTCCCTCCGACGATGCATCGCGCCCGGCGCGGCCCGCGACCTGGGTGAGCAACTGGAAGGTCCGTTCCTCGGCCCTGAAGTCCGGAAAGGCCATCTGCTGATCGGCCCAGATCACGCCGACCAGGCCAACACCGGGAACATCGAGTCCTTTGGCCACCATCTGGGTTCCGAGGAGCAGGTTGATCTGTCCGGACGTGAACGATGAGAGGATCGATTCGGCCATTCCGCGCCGCGCGGCGACATCCGCATCCAGCCGCGCCAGCCTGATCGCCGGATCCATGCCACTGAGGAGTTCCTCGATCTTCTGTGTCCCGACTCCGCGCAAGAGGAAATCGCTCCCGCCGCACTTCGGGCAACGGTCCAGTGCGGGCTTGTGGAATTGGCAGAGGTGACACCGGTAGGATTGGTCGGCGCGATGAAAGGTCAACGTCAGGCCGCAATCCGGGCAGGCCTCAAAGTGCCCGCAGTCGTTGCAGGCGACCATGGTCGCATACCCGCGACGGTTCAAAAAGATGATGACCTTGCGGCCCGCGTGGATGGTTCGCAGGATCGAGTCGCGCAGTTCGGGTGTGATCCAGGTGTCCTCGGTTGTGAGGCGGCGGTGTGTCAGATCGATCAGGCGGACAAGCGGCATGGAACGGCCGCTGACTCGTTGTGTGAGACGCAGCAGTTCGTACTTGCCGGAAGTCGCGTTGTGAAACGTCTCGCAGGAGGGTGTCGCCGACCCGAGCAGGCACACGGCATTATTGAGCCTCGCGCGCACAACGGCGACATCGCGCGCATGGTAGCGCGGCGCGGGATCGGACTGCTTGTACGCGTCGGCGTGCTCCTCATCCACAATGATCAGTCCCAGGTTCGCCAGCGGCGCAAAGACCGCGGAGCGCGCCCCCACGACCAGCCGGTAACGGCCGCGTGCCACACGGCGCGCCATCCAGTAGCGCTGGGCGGTGGTCAGCCCGCTGTGCCAGACCCCGATCGGTTCACCCAGTGTCAAGCGAAGGCGTTGGACCATCGGTCCGGCGAGACTGATCTCCGGAACGAGCAGCAGCGCCGTCTTTCCCTTCCGCCACGCTTTCCGGATCGCCGCGCAATACACCGCCGTCTTCCCCGAACCGGTCGGTCCCCATAGCAACACGGTGGAGAATTTCAAACCGGAGATGAGAGTCTCAAGCCGGGAATCGGCCTGACGCTGGCCGGGGTCAAATGCGTCGGAACCCGGCTCGCCTTGTGTGGCCGAGGAATGCGGCCGGGGAGCGGGACATGGTTCCCAATCGAGGACATCGTTTAACATGAGATCCCGGAGGATCTTGCGTCCATGGCGGATTTCCGCTGCCTGCGAGATCCAGGGCAACCCTGGCAAACCGGCCCGGTCGCCGGAGAATAGCTGCTGCAGATCCGAAGGGACCAAGGCTTCCATTCCGGGATTCACACCGTTGATGACCGCTTCATTCGGAACCGGCGGCGGCGCAGTCTTCCAGTGCGCTTCCACCAGCCCGCGCTCGGTCAACTGACGGATCGCGGCCGCGAGCGTCGCACGCCCGATTCCCAGGCGCTGGAGGGTCGAGAACCTGACCGACGGGCGGTGCGAAACAGCATCGAGGATTCGCTTTTGGGTCGGAGTCAATCGGGGGGCCGATTTGGCATCATTCCACTCCGGGACCTTCCGGCGGACTTCGAGTGTTGCGTCACCGCCGGACACCGAGAGGGCGGGCGTCAACGCTTCACCCCAGGAGCAGAGATAGTAGTCCGCCACCCACCTGGTCGTTTCCATTATATCCGCCGGCACCGGAACGTCGGGATCGACCAATCCGGAGATGGGACGAATGCCCGCCGGGCGGTCCCCACCCCGGGGAGACTCGCCGATGACAATGCCGATCTCGCTTGCTCCACCCAGCGGCGCACGGACCCGGCTTCCCGGTTTCACCACGTCGGCCCACTCGGCGGGGACACGGTAGGTGAAAGCTCGAGGGAGAGGACGCGGGAAAACGATGTCAACGAGTCGGTCCGAGGCCGGGGGCGATGTCATGATGGGTCACCATCTGCACGAATGTGCAGGTTCTGTCAAGTAA
>JBFMFQ010000030.1:0-22621 GCA_040752075.1 Candidatus Zixiibacteriota bacterium
TCGCCGCCTGCGGGTCCACGGCGGTGAAGCGGAGGGTGTTGCCGTGGAGGTAGCGGGCGCCGAAGTAGTCCTGGTTGAGGATGTCGTCACCGTCGTGCTCCTTGCCGGTGTAGCGGTGCTTGGTGTCGACCGTGGTGACCTGCGAGGCGCGCAGGGTGCCGTAGGGATGATAATCAAACCAGGACTTGATCGCACCGGTGGAATCGACAATGACCCGGGTCGAGCCGAGGTGGTCGGTGAGAAAGTAGTAGAGTTTGCCGAAGAAACTGCCGCCATGCTCATAGACGGCGATCTTCTTGCCGCCGATTCCTGCGTCTGAGGCGGGGCCGGCGTGGATAAAGTCGCGCTGACCGATTCCGTTGACGTACTCCCGAAGGAGTCGCCCGTCGTGGGTGTAGAGGTAGTGAGTGACCGTGACCGAGCGGCAGATGCACTCTTCGCCGGGTCCGGGGCCCTCGCCGGCGGCTGACGCGGGTCCGGGCTTAATTACTCCCGGTGGACCGGAGTCGGGCAGAGGTTGGAGGGCGCCGGGTTCCCGGTCAGGGGGAGAGCGAAGGCCTTCGGCTCTGCCATCCGGCGGTGTAAGGGGCGGGGATTCCTCGGGTCCGCACTGGCAGATGAACCCGCGGTCGTAAACCTTCTTGATGCGGCGCCCGTCGGCGTCGTAGACGAAGTCGATGGTGTTGGTGTAGCCGCTCTTGGGGATGGTCACCCTCGTCGGCAATCGCCGGTAGTCGTTGGTATACGTGATGCCGGGCTCACTTCGGAGAGTGCCCGAGGCGTCCCAGACGAAATGAGTGGCCGTGTCCGGAGTTCCGACGCCCATCTTCTTCAACCGGTTGGTGCCCGAGTGGTAGGCGTACCAATACGAGTTCGGGTCGTCCGGCTTCTTGCGGGTCAGGAAGTTCCCGGCGCGGTCGTACGTGAAGATGAGATCGCCCGTGGTGTCAATGGCCTCTCGGCGATGAGACCGGTGAAGACGCCCGAGGAGGTCGTAGGTGAGAACCTCGGTGAACTCGAGTGCTCCGCTTCGCTCGCTGCGCAGCGTGTCGATGTCCCCATTGAGGGACTTGCCATAGCCGAGACGCAAAGCGAAATGATCGCCGTTTCCGGTGGTTAGGGCGGAAACTGCGCCATCGTTTAGCGTCAGCAACCAGTCGCGGGGGTTGTAACGATAGTCGAGGCGTTGGCAGAGCGCGGTGAAGCCCGGGTCGGCGTACAGCTCGTGAGTGCGGACTTGTCCTGAAGGCCAGTAATCGAAGCCGCTGAAGCGCGGTTCATTGTAGATCTGGCCCACGGCTGTGATCCGCCCAGCCATGTCCCTCGTCCAGCCGACCGGCTGCACGCCCATCGGTGAATTCCAGTCGACTTGGGCGAGCATTTCACCCTGAAGGTTGTAGAAGTAAGTTAACTGCGAGGTGATTCCATCCAAGCGAACTCGTTCTTCGATCACATTCCCCATGTAATCGTATCGGAACTCCCGCCCGAAAGCGCCGTCACCGCTTCGCCATGATGCAAGTCTGCCACGACCATAGGGAACCTGAAGGCTGTCGTAAGTGAAGCTGAACTTGACCGTGTATCCGGTCGTCGGAAATTCACGGGTATTGGCGTTGGCTTGAGTGAACTGCGAGAGGTTATTGACCAGCCCCTCTTCGATCTTTCTGCCCACGTCGTCGTAGCGGTAGTAGATGAACTTCCCGGAGTCAGCGAGAGCGGAGGGTTCCACAAAGCGGAGATTGTCCGTGCGATCGTACAAATATCGGGTCGTTCCGTCATCCGCAGTTTGTTTGATTGTCATCCGGCTCAGAGCGTCGTACTCGAACACGCTGATGTCTTCATCGGAAGCGCTTCTCTGCCGGATAGATTTGGTCATGTTTCCAAGGACATCGTATTCCATCCGCGTCTTGAACCGAGTTCCGGCGCTGTCCACCTCAAGTTGAACTACCCTGTCAAGACGGTCGCGGTATTCGTATGAGACCTGACCCGCCTCGTCGGTTGTCTTGGTCTTGGTGAGCGTCCCGGGGTCCCAGCCAGCGACATCCCCCGCTTGATTGACCAGGTAGTCGATGCGGACTGTTCGCCCGCTGCCGGTCGCCCAGGTCGTGTCGGGGAAGGCGGTTTCCTTCAGCCGACGCAGGGGATCCTGCGAATAAGTGAACTGCGTGTACGGGAATCCGTGGCAGTCAGGCCCGGGACCATCGGAATCGTAGTAAGCGTGTAGACGCCCCGACGTCAGTGTATCGCCCGGGGTCCAGCCCTCCGGAACGAGATCCGTGATGAACGCCATGGAACCGATGGGTCCTGAGACCTCAATAGGTTTTGTTTTCGCCCACACTTGACCAGCCGGGTTGTAGAATGTCGCCTCGACAACTCGCAGCGTGTTGTTGACCGCGGTCTGCCGCTGAATCTCACGACCCAGGCCGTCGGAAAACGTCATGGTGACACTCGAATCCGAAATCGATCGGTACCGAATTTCCTTGACGTGGTTTGGATTGTCCGGGTCGAACTGGCCGGTCGCCTCGCGGGAGTAGTAGTACTCGAACCGCGCAATGACCGTGTCGCCCGGGTTTCGGATCCGCGTCAACCGGCCGAATCCGTCGTAATCATATCGCTCAGCGGCCAAATTGTTTGCGTCGAATTCAGCGACGAGTTGCATGGAAGCGCGGTCGTAGGCAAACGTACGCGTAGGGCTGTCAACAGGGTGAACTCTCAGGTCATCAAAGTACGTCGTATCGGAAACCCCGATTACGCCGAATACCAGGCCAGTAGTGCCTTGAGGGATGTCCGGGATAATCTCCAACCGCTGCCACCTGTTCGAGACGGTGGTAAAGACACTGGTATCCGGCCAATCGCCGATGCCGAGCACTCCAACCCGGAGCCGGGCAACGCCGGTCGTATATACCCAGGCGGAAAAGACATACGACCGATTGGATTGAAGAGCACCGTCCGTGAACGATCTCTCAACGCCGTAGGGATTGGCTTGGGCGATCACCATCCCGGAGTACATCCCCGTGTAGGCCCTCCCGTTGGTTAGAATCGACCCCTGCGGATCCCAACCGTCGAAGGCAAGTCCGTCCTCGAATCCATTGTAGCTGACTTCCCCTGTGTCGGCATCCGGCCCTGCCAGAACCGGTTTGGTTCCTGAGTATCCCCACAGGGTGGCGAACTTAACTCCATCGGCCCGCAGCTCCAGCCTGCCATTGCCGAAACTGTCGTAAGCCAAATGGGTGGTGGAGTCCATCAGCGGAGGAAACAGCGACGCGAATCTCACGCTTCTACTCAAGTAAACCCGGTCGCTTCCGAAATCTGCGTATCTGTGTTCGATGCGAGATTGCTCGACCACACCGTTTCCCGAATTGACTCCGATGGATTGCGTCGCGGGAAGCGACAGCTGCCGACGAGCGTTCAATGAGGCGAGCAGAGTTGGGTCTTGGCCGTGGAGATATTCTGTACGCGATGCGCTCGCCACACCATTTCCCAAGGAGTCCGTTTTTAGGGACACAAGGCCATTGACTGGATCATACCCGAAGAGAGAATGGTAGGTTAGCCGACCTAAGCCGTCCTCGGCAAACACTTGCCGCGCCTCGCGATTAGTCCTACCCCAGATTGATCGCGCCTTGCCGCCAATCAGAATCTGCGGGAGCGCTTCTCCTCCGATTACAACCGCCAGTTGGTCACGAGTCAAAAAGTCAAAGTACTGGTCCGAACACTGGAGGGTGTCGCCCCCCGCCGAGAAATCAATGCTTGAGTATGGCCGGCCTCGTTTAACGCCCTCCAAATAGAAATAGACGCCATCTTCAAAATCGGGGAAAGCCTCACGAGTCATGTCGACGGAAGGACTTGGGGTTCCCTCACTGATATGCGCCTCAGATGTGTCGCAGGAGCCGTTGGTGAATCGCCTGAGTCGGACGGCATTCATAGGGTCGGACGCAAGCCGGCGACGTGCACTACGGTAGCCAACCTCCTGTGAATTCCCGATAAGGCCAATGTATGAGGCCTTCCTGGTCGGGCATTGCGGGCGCGTGCTGACGCCTTCCCCGTAGGTGCAGCTCTCACTAATTGCAGAACCAACTCCGGGGCTTAAAATCCTGCTCTTGAGCCTGATCCCTCCACGCTCAACGCCGTTGCCATCTCTGTCATTGGGAATACCGTAGGCGCGGTAAGTTAGAATGTCGCCGCCTGGGGGGTTCTCTTCAGGTTCATTAGCCCACCACATATAACGGTTTGATTCCCATACGAGGCTGTCGCGTGCACCAGAGCCGTGGACGAATGTCCTTGCGGTCCAGGCTCGCTGGTCACTTCCAGGATTGGCCTGGATATCTGCCCGATAGAACCCCCAACTCTCCTTATACGCACCTGAGTAATACGAGTAGGTCGGTTCTACGTCGTCGTAGTAATCCACGTTCGGATTGGGAGTTAGGCTCGACTCCGAGGAACGTTCGCTATACGATGGGTTGAAGTCGTACCTAATGTTGAGTGGAGGCAGCACTTGGCCGGACTGGGTCCGTTCTTGTATGGCCAGAAGCGTAAGCTTGCCGGACCACTCGGACTCGGGTTGATCTCCGGCAATATCAACCCCGGAAGAATGCCACGCCAGAACATCCCCAGGATTCCAGGTCGTGAATGAGCTGGGCATCACGTCTTGAGCGTACTGGAATGCGATGGTCCGCAAATGGAGCAGCCCTGTTTGTGTGCGAGCATACAGGGTCAAGCTGTCGAGCCGTCGTGGCCGCATTTCGCTGACCGTGTAGGAGCCGTAGGCGCCGAGGTTGTCGCTTCGAGCACCCAAACTAAACGCGAGTTCGTGGGTTGGTGTGGTCAATCGTCGCGGATAGTGTATGTGGTGCCACTGCCAAACGGAATCGTCCGAGGCGAACGGACCAAAGCGTGTAAACGTGCCATCGAACGCACGCAGGGATTTGTTCGAATAGTTCACACGGATGGGAAGAGTGTCGTAGGCGATCCTCACCCAACTCCCAAGATCCCCGTCGGATGGAATACCATTCATATCAGCGTCTACATAGTCGTGCGAGAGCACCGAAGTCAGCTTATAGGAATAGTCGAAGGCGACGCTAACGGAGTCCTCGCCAACAAGCGTATGGATGTAGGGGTCGGATAACTCCTTCCTGGTCGTGGCGGTAATGTAATCAGAGGTCTCAAAGCGATACTGCGTTCCGTCGGTCTTCGTAACGCGGAAGGACCCTATTCTTGGCGTGTACCCATCATGCCAGACATCATTCGGATCGCTGTAGGACTCAGGAGCGATGTAATATCCGTGCCAATTCGTAAAGACGACGTCGTAGTCGATCGTCGCAGCATTCCAGCGATCGAGCACAAACCGACGACTCTTGACTGCCAACGCGAAGCGGTCGCCGGGGGCGAGAAGAACCCCTGTTGACAGCCAGTTAGGATTGGCTGCCTGAACCGAAATGGGTCCGAATCTGTTCCAATCGCTTTCGCCAGCGAGCAGCTTGTAGACAAATACGGAGCACTGCCCCGAGTTGTCGGCATAGCCCCCAAGAGTATCATTGATGGCAAGACTGAGTTCACCCACAAAGTTGTAGACACGCCCCTGAATTGTGTCCCCCATTCGGGGTGAGACGTAGCAGTGTCTTTGGCGTTCATTGTTTGGGACGTCAGCTATACCGGGGACGTAATCTGCATCGCCAATCTTTACTGCGAGTCCGAGGCTCCGTTGGTGTAGTGATAACCATGGGGCGACAGGATCCTGATCGAAGGCGCGATCTCTAAACCCGGCGGCCGTTAGCTCCTGCAGGCCGTTCAAAATCGCGTTTGAAGAGTCGGATACGATTATCAGATTGGAGCCAATTTCCCCTAACGCGAGTGTCCAGAGATCCGGCCCGTCCATAAGCCCGCTGTCCGGCCACGGATCATAGCCATCGTGGAAGAGCCACCCGGCATGCTGGTGGATGTCCCCCGGTCCCCGGTTGTGGTACAGCATCATGTCATCGGGTATGTAAACCACCGTCCGCTCAATGCTTCCCAAGTTCAGCCCAAAACCGAGCCCAACCCAACTGGCCTCCTGTTCGCAACCTATTCCGGGGTGGTAGGTTAGGCGGATGGGGAAGTCCAATCCGCCCCGACCCGGGACAGTCAGGAGGTCGTAAGACCAATTTAGGCTCCCGGTGTACTCATCGATCCCGGAGCCATTGTTTTGCAGGCGGAAATTCGCCGCGTGGGGTGAAGGTTGTGCGGTGGCCTCCGCGAGAACATCACTTGCGCCAAACCCCAGCCACATCACGCACATGACTGTGACACCGATCCATCTGACTGGTCGCACTTCACTCCTCCTCCGGTTTGGCTAGGTCGGAGGGCAAAAGTAACCCTCCCGCTTTCCTTGCCGTGCTTCCGGGTAATTGGACTGCCGACTTATTCAGTTGTACTGCCAGTCGCACGCCCACATCGAAGGTTGTCGATGGCCCAGTGAAGATTGGGGTATGCAACCAGAGGTAGGATTATAAGAGAGACCCGACTCTGTCAATCACAAAATTAGTCCTGATTCGCAAATTCTCACTTATAGCTACGATGCAACGAGTTACGGATTTCTCCCCAGAATTGGCTGAACCCATAGAACTTGAATGAGGCCGGCTCAACAATCTGCTGACGGCTCGTCTTTAATCGCTCATGAAGGGCGACGCCGATCCCGGCACTCATATGCGGATGGCCCTATGGAAACGCGCGATGTCAATCACACTATCCCCAGCACCCAAAACACACTCGACTCATCCACCACCTCAACCCGCGCGTCCAGCTTGTGCCGTCGCGCTAATGCATCGAACTGCGCCGGAGTGAAGGTGGTGGCGGTAAAGCCATCGCGGCAGCGGATTTGGCCTTCGCGGGTGGCGGTCCAGTCGATTTCGCCTATGAGGTGTTCGTCGGATTGACGGACGAACCATTCGAGACGGTGGGGCCAGAATTGGGCGGCGTAGGTGGAGAAGATGGCGATACCGCCGGGACGGACTTGGCGCAGGGCGTTCCGGACAAGCATGTCGGGGTCGAGATGGAAGGCTGAGATGCCGTTTTGGATGCAGATGACCGCATCGAATGTTTGGTCGCGAAACCCGGGAGTGGCGGCGTCCATGCACGCCAATCGGCAATTGACGATCCCATTGAGGTAACTATGGGCGAGGGCCAAACTCTCTTGCGATGTGTCAATCCCAACGATGAAACGGCAGGCGTGCGACATTGTCCGTAATGCACGGCCATAGCCGCAGCCGAGCTCGAGGACGCGTGAGGCGCCGGAAACAAGTGTCGATGTGTGCGCCAGTTCGGCGTCGAGGTATTGCCGGACACGCGGCGGCGCGATGTCGTAGCAGCGCCGTAATCTTGAACCGGAGAGGGCGGTGCGGTAGTATCCGCCGCCGTCCCGGCCTGGATCAGGATCTGGATTCACCCGCTGTTTTCCGCTCCCTCTCAAGCAGGGTCCTCTTTCGTTTTGTTCCCCAACGGTACCCGTGGAGGGAGGCATCGGCTCCGACCGCGCGGTGGCAGGGGACAAGGACCGCGACATGATTGCGCGCGCAGGCCTGGCCGACCGCGCGGGAGGACTTCGGCCGTCCGATGGTTTGGGCGATTTCGCCATAGGTGCGGGTTGTCCCGAACGGGATGTCCATCAGCGCGCGCCAGACCCGCATCTGAAAGGCGGTGCCTCTCAAGTCGAGGGGAAGGTCGACCGCCGCCGAGGGTTTGTCCACCTGCTCGACCACGGCGCGCACGAGTTGTTGCATCGCCGGTTCGCGCGATGCAATCGCGGCGTTCGGGTAGCAGTCGCGAAGACGGCGGGCCAATGAGTCGGCGCCCTCGCCGAGCCAGACCTCGCAAATGCCGCGCGGTGTCGCCGCGACGAGGACATGTCCGAGGCTGGAACGCGCCACCGCATAACGGATCGACTCCTCCACGCCCCCGGCGCGGAGCTTCCTCGGTGTCATGCCCATGCGGCTGGCGCCGGCTTCGTAAAAACGGCTGCTGGAACTGAACCCGGCATCGAACATCGCGCCGGCCACGGAGTCGCCATCCCGAAGCGAGCCCTTCGCCTTCTCGATCATGAGCGAAGCACGGTATCCGCGCGGGGTCACGCCCATGGTCCGGCGAAACAGACGGTGGAAGTGCGATTCGCTGAGACCGGCTTGCCGTGCCAGGTCGGCCAGCGAGAGCATCCGCTCCGACCCGCGGATCATCGCGCACGCCTCCTCAATCAGACGTGACTGCCTGGCGGCCGACGAGTCGCCTTCAGGATTGCAGCGCGCGCAGGCACGGTACCCGGCACGCCGCGCTTCGGTGGTCGTGTCGAAAAACACGACGCGGTCACGTTTGGGGCGCCGCGACGGGCAAGTCGGGCGGCAGAAAATCCCGGTCGAGGCGACCGCGTAGACGAATTGTCCGTCGGCAGCAGGGTCGCGTTGCTCGACCGCTTCCCATCGTGCGGTGTCCGTGCCAAAGGTCGCGGTCACCGATTTGTTCCTCACCCGTGCCATGGTTTCAGTCTGCAGCATCTTGATCCTCCCGTTCGGGCAACGGTTCATCCCGTGCCCAGGGAGAGGATCGGCCATTCGCATCCGACGGACACTCCGCCGCTTGCTTTCAAACTGACTTTTCTACCTTCGGCCCTTTCCCTTTTTCTCAGGCAGATGCGACAGCCAACCCGCCGGGACTTCCTGTTTGGCGACACCCGGGCCGTCGACAAAGAGAGTCAATCCCTCGTCGCCCTTCTTCTGGAACATCCGAATCAGAAGGGGGTGCGCGCCCGCTCTCAATCCGACACCGCCGACAACCTCGCCCATCCCGTGCAGGCCGTCGTTATCGACCACCAACGTGTCGGCAATGTAAAGGTGGCTGCCGTCATCCGAACTCAGATAGAAATCATAGAGCCCGTCTGCGGGCACATTGATGAATCCCTTCAGCACCACACCATAGTCCTCGTCGCGCGCGATCTCTGGCACCGTGATCGTTTCCAGCGTGAGCGATTTCACCACCGGAATTGTGTCGAAGCCGGGGATGAGGTCCCAGGAGCCCTCGTAGTAGTCGCACGCGAGGCCGGAAACCGCGCCGGTCGGTTCTCTCGATTCACGCATCGTCAAATGATGATAGGTGGCGGAGGCGATGTAGGAGTCATCGGCGCCCGCGAGAAACGCCCGCGACTTGATGGTGGAGGTGGTGTTGATGACAATGGATCCGGCATACATCGGCGAGGTTGTGGTCGGATCGGAGCCATCGAGAGTGTACCGGATCTCCGCACCCGGAATCGGGGTGGACAGTTCGATGGCGAGACTGTCGACAAACGCCTTGCGCGCCGCGGCGATGCGTGTGAGCGTCGCCTCGGCGGCGTCATAGAGGTTCTGCGAGGGACGGATCGGATCGCCATCGAGATTCGCCCACGTCGCGGCGAGTACCCGGATGCGCGGGTCGTCCGGCAAAGTTACCTGCTGCGTCCCCTCCGGGATGGGCAGATTCACCAGGTAGAGATAGGTGAACTGGTACGCCTCGTTTTCGCCATCGGCGCTGTGACGGTGCGATCCATACCAGGCGACCGGCGCGCGATTGATGTAGGCCGGCGCGATCAAGTCCGGTTCCTCGACAAGATTCCCAGCCACGAGCCGGTTGTTCCACTGGCCAATCTTGTCCGCGTAATCCTGAATCCAGATGCTCGTGTCGCGCGCACCGACTTGAAATGTGCCCAGCGCGGGGCCGCCGACTGCGGTCGCGAGGATGGAAAGCATGTTAAATTGCCCGACGGGAAGTGCCATCGACTGCGCCTTGCACTCCAGGACATTATTCGCACCGTCACTTTTGGGGCCAAACACATAATCCACACCGAGCCAGCGCAGCGAATCGGGGATAAGGTCCCCCGCGAGAGTCCGTCCGGATTCGAAGTCGCCATCGCGACGGTTGCCGTCGAGACTGATGCCGTCAAGGTTGTAATCGAGAGCAACCGGCGATGACGACACGGTTTTTGACGTGACTCCCGGTTGGCGCTCAAGAGTGACCGCGTAGGCCCGCGGCCGGTAACTGCCGAGGGATGTCTCGAGGGCGCCGCTCTCGACCAGCGCGGAGCCCATGGGTTCTTCTGCGCCATTGACCTCACGCGCCGACTTGGTCGGTTGTGCAAAATGCACTCGTACCGTCGGAACCGCCCGCCCTTTGGTCTCCTTCAGCCGGACGATCAACTCATCCGAATCCTCCGCAAATTTCACCGAATTGATGAACACACCAGGGTCAGATGCCGGTGATGACCATCGGCCACCGGGATCCTGCGTTTCCAGCGAGACGAGGGAGAATTCGCGGCCTGCCTTCCCTGGGTGTGCAATGGTCTGAAACGCCAAAAGCGGCTGGTTGAATGCCGCCGCATGTGCCACGACGCCGCCATCCTCCCAGCTTCCGCTGTGCCCCATCACGGCATACCCGAGCTGATGGTGTCCCATGTCCTGCGAACTCTGGTCGCCGACCCATGACCAGCTGTCGTACACGCCCGGTGTGTGAACAAGCGAGAGCCGCAGGGTGGTCGAATCGGGATGATCCCAGCCATAACGGCAGTCGTTGAGAATTGCGACGCCATAGTCGCCGTTGGGAGCGGTCATGTCGGCCCACTGATGGCCCGGCACTTCATACAACTTGGCGTGATTGATCCCACGCTTGGTGGCGCCAAGGCCCAGATCATACGTGACATGCTCATTGCCGACGGCGAGCGGGAATGCGGCTTTGAGGAGCGTCTCTTTTTCGTACCAGTCGATCGCGTCATGGAATTCGACACGGTTCCCCGCATCGCCCGCGGCGAGCGAGACGACACTCGAAAAGGAGGACCGATCGGTTTTCCGTGTAATCTTCAGCGCCACACGCGCCGGGCCACGCTCGACAATCTCGATTGTCGCCGGAGCGCCCACCGCGGCCTGAAGCGGCGCCATGATCTCGTCGTAGTCGATCTCCCATGCCGGCCAGCGATCCGGCTTGTTGTGCAGCAACTGCATTTGGATGGGGCGGGCCAGAAGTTCGCGGTTGGCCTGCTTGTCCAGAATCGAAGACACATCACCGTGCGCGTCGATCTGAACACGGTAACGGCTGTTCTCCAGCGAATTGGCGGTCGCGACCAAATCGGTCGTCATCGTGCTCGCCGACTTTGCCGGCCGGACGTCATAAACCGCGAATCCGGCCGATGGTGTCGACGCGAGAAAGACGACAGTCAACTCACCCGCACGGCGGTCTGTCACCTGCGAGGGGACTTCCTTTCCCTTGGGATCGAAGACAGAAACGAACTCGGGAACGATGCCGTCGAACCGAATTGTCGCCTCGACGATATCTTCGCGCGGCATGGCGACCGGATTGCAGACAATCAGGGGCGTTCCCTTGGCGCGGGTGTCGAGCGCCGTGGATACGTGGGAGATGGCGTTCTCAAGAATGGCCGCGAAGCGATTCTGGCAGAGGATTTCGTCGTTCCAGGAAAACTCGTACGCTTCCGGTATGCTGGTCCCGGTCAGGTCGTCATGGAATTGATGCCAGAGAAACCGGATCCACAGATCGCGCAGATCGTCGCGCGGGTACTCCGCCCCGGCGAGCAGGTTTGCGGCCACGCATGCCTTTTCGGTTGCGTCGGCCAAGAGTTCGTTCCGCCGGTTCCAGCGTTTCATCGCGGCCTGCGAAGTGTAACACCCGACACCATGCCGGGTCATGAGCAACTCACCTTTGAAGCGCGGGAGATCGGCACGGCGTGTCTGCGCGGCGACTTCAATCAGATCATCGGAACCGATGCTGATCACTTCGAGCGGTCCATCACTGTTAAGCGATTTGGCCAGCCACGCCACCGAAGCCGAATCCGGCGCGCCGCCGGTGTCACCGGTCCCGAAGTACCGATACGCCGCCGGCAGGCCGGACTTCTTTTGCTGCTCCTGGGCTGCGCGCAGCCAGGAGGTATCGCGGGTCAGGTCGCTTTCGATGGTTCCAACGTACGCGCCCGGGTTCAGACCGGCCACCAGTGACGAGCCATCGACACCCTCCCAGACGCCGATGTCAAACGGCACGCCGACGGATGAACCCCAGGTGAGCTTCTGAGTTGAAAAACTGCGAATGCCGCAGTGATTGGCAATTGCCGGGAGCGCATACCCGAACCCGAAACAGTCCGGCAGAAAGACATCACGGCTGGTGATACCGAATTCGCGCTTGTAGAATCCGTTTCCGTAGAGCGCATGCCGAACAAGGGATTCCAGCGACGGGAGGTTGACATCAACCGCATCGACCCAACTGCCGCCCACGCGCCATTGGCCGGCATCGATGAGCGGTTTGAGCTGATTGTAGAGATCGGGGCGGTACTCTCGCAGCAGCATGTAACGAAACGCGCCCTCGAAGGTGAACACGTAACCGGGGTAGAGCTTCATGAGTTTGTAGTTGTCCTCAAAGGTCGCCGGGACAAACTCGTTGATTGTCTCGCGAATACTCCAGCGCCACTGGGTGTCGAGGTGGGATGTCCCAACCACGTACAATCTCGGCCGCTCCGCTGGATGTGTCGTGTCCGGTGCCTGTGCCTGCGCGACGACGGCGATGGATGCCACCGCGATGAAGATGGCAAGTGTGATCCGACGCATTTCAAACCCCTTTCTCCGCTGGGGATGCGGAGTGGTAACCCTCACGTGTTCTTTGGCTCACCCGTCCGGTTGAACCACCGCCGCAGTCCCGATCCCCGGTGCTTCAGTTGATCCAGCAGCACCGCGGCCAGGATGACCAGGCCGAGCACGACTTTCTGAGTGTAACTCTCCACGTTCGTCAGGTTCATGCCGTTTTGAATCACGCCGATGACCAGCGCCCCGATGAGCGTTCCGAGGATTCGACCCTCGCCTCCGCTTAAGCTGGCGCCGCCGACCACAACGGCCGCGATCACGTGCAATTCATAGGCGAGACCGTAGGTCGGCGCTCCGCTTTTCAACTGGGACGCCATCACGACACCGCCCAACCCGGCGAGCATCCCGCTGACGGTGTACACGGCGAATTGCACGGCATTCACACGGATTCCCGCCAGGCGCGCCGCCTCGCTGTTTCCGCCGATGGCATAGATGTAGCGGCCGAGCGTCGTTCGGGTCATGATGACATGCGCGGCGGCATAGAGCACGATCATGAGAGTGACCGCATGTGGAATGCGCAGGAGCGGCTCGGTCCCGCGCCCGAGCCAGATGAACGAATCGGGAATCTGATAGATCGGGCGTCCCTGCGAGATGATGTACGCCACGCCCGCCGCGACCTGCATCATCGCGAGTGTGGCAATGAACGGGGGGATGCGAAACGTTGTGATCATCAATCCGCTGAATGCCCCAGTTGCGCCGCAGATGACCACCGCGGCGGCGCAGGCCAGCCATATGACGCCGCCCGATGCGCCGGTGCCGCCCATCGCCGCGATCAGCCCGGCTGCAACGACGGCCGAGAGCGCGATCAAGCTGCCCACCGACAGATCGATCCCGCCGGCGATGATGACCATGGTCATTCCGATCGCGATGATCGCGATGACGCTGATCTGATTGGCGACATTGCGGAGATTGTCGGCCAGCAGGAATGTCGGCCACCGGCTCGAGGGCGGACTCAAGAGCGTGACATCCGCAAGTTCTCCTGATCCGGCGATCACCCCACGGATGACCGGCTGCAACGCGCCGGGTGAGGCAATTACCCCGATCCGAACACGCGACGCCCCCACTTCGAGAAGTGTCTCCCGCAGCAAAGCCGGATCGCCGGTGCGGGCGTCGACAACTTGAGTTCCCCGACGGGCCAATAGCGCTCGCAGTTCGTGGACAAATATGCTGTCCTCGTCGATGCTGCGACCGAGGATGAGCACGCCGGCGCCGGATGCCGATTGCGCGGAGACTTCCCCGGCCAGGGCCTCCGCCGCGTCCCGCCCGGTCAACTGCTGTTCCGTCATGGTGACGACGGAGAAGAACACGCAAAGCAGGATGAGAACGCCGAGCATACCGTACCCGCGCCAGACTCGGCGCAGGCGTTCGGGCAGCATGGCGCGGCGGTCAATGGTCATATCCGGTGTCACTCACATCCGCGCTCAAACGGCCAGCGCCATGATGTCCTGCTGTGTCGCGTGGGCGACATCCACAATCTCGCCCGCGATCCGACCGCCGCGCATCACCAGAATGCGGTCGCAAAGTCCAAGAAGTTCCGGGAACTCGGATGAAATGACGATCATCGCGACACCGCCGGACGCCAGATTCCCGATCAATTGATGCATCTCCCGCTTGGCGCCCACGTCGATGCCCCGGGTGGGCTCGTCGAAGATGATGACCCGCGACTGTGTCTCCAGCCAGCGTGCAACGAGCAACTTCTGCTGATTGCCGCCTGAGAGCTCCTCCGCGCGTTGATCCGGCCCGCTGTGGCGAAGATTGATCTGCCGCGTGCGCTCCTCGAACCGGGCCATCTCACGGGGGCCGTCAATCCATCCCGCCCTCGACCAAAAGCGCAGATTGGCTATGGCGAAATTGTCTTTGACCGACGCCTTGAGAATCAAGCCCTCCGCTTTGCGATCCTCCGTCAGAAGACAGATTCCATTTCGGATGGCATCGAGGGGCGAGTGAATCGCCAGACGGTTCCCTTCCAGATGGATTGCCCCGGACTCGGCACGGTCCGCCCCAAAGATGAGCCGCGCCAGTTCGGTGCGCCCCGCTCCAACCAAGCCGGCCAGACCGAGCACCTCGCCGTGGGCGACAGAAAAGGAAACGTCGAAGGTTTCGGGTCCCGTCATCCGCTCCACCCTCAGGCAAACCGATCCCGCATGGGAAATCCGGGCGGGGTACTCCTCGGCAAGCGGACGTCCCACCATCTGTTCAATCATCGCTGCTTTGTTGGTCTCACCGGTGGGAGTTGACGACACGGTGATACCATCGCGCATGACCGTCACACGGTTCGCAATGAGGAGGACTTCCTCCAGACGATGACTGATAAAGACAATCGCGATACCCTGGCCGGCCAGATCACGGAGAATCCGAAACAACCGGTCGGCCTCCCTTGGGGAGAGCGAGGCGGTCGGTTCATCGAGGATGAGTATCCGCGAACGACCGATCAGGGCGCGCCCGATCTCGACCAACTGCTGTTGCGCCGGGCTCAACTCGGCGACTGGTGTGTCTGGGTCAATGTCGATACCGAGCTGTTTCAATGCGTCTGCCGAAGCCCGCTTCTCCGTGCCCAAGTCAATCAAGGCCGCCCTCGTCCGCTCCCGTCCAAGGAAGAGATTCGCATGGATGCTCAGCGCCGGGACAAGGGAGAACTCCTGATAAACGGCGCTGATCCCGGCGCGGCGCGCCTCAATCGGGGTGCGAAACCGGATTGGTTCTCCGGCCAGAATGATTGATCCCGCATCGGCGGTGTGCGCGCCGGTCAGAATCTTGATCAGCGTGCTCTTCCCTGCGCCGTTGGCGCCCACCAGCGCATGGATTTCGCCCGCGTGAAGCGCGAGAGAGGCATCGCGAACCGCCTGGACACCGGGGAAGGACTTGCGAATTCCCGCCATGACCAGAATCGGCCGGGCCTCACCGCCCGTCGGTCCCTGCGGAGCGTGTTTGGGGTCAGCTGGCATCGGCTTGGGTGAAAAGCGCGCAGGGCACAAGTATGGTGGGCTGGACCGTGCCGCCGGAAAAGTACAAGCGCACCGCCTCGATGGTTCTTGCTCCGATGACCGAGGGCTGCTGGATCACATCCGCGTGGATGCGACCGGCCGCGATGGCCGCGCGCGCCTCCGGCACGGCATCGAAACCCACAATCCGGACCCGGTTTGCCCGGCCCGCCTTTTCGACCGCGGCGAGCGCGCCGAGCGCGGAGTCGTCGTTGATCCCGAAGATGGCGTCCAACTCCGGGTTGGCCTGCAGGATGTCCTCGGCGGTGCGGAATGCCTGGTCCTTGACACCATGACCGGACAGTTTGGCCGCGACCCGGATCCCCGGGTGTTTGGCCAGTTCCTCTTCAAAGCCGCGCACACGTTGAATCACCGACTCCACCTCCGGGTGATCGATGATGGCGACCGATCCGGCGCCGCCGATGGCCTCGGCGATGGCCTGCGCCGCGAGTGCGCCGCCGGCCACATTGTCCGAGGCAATATGGGAGACCACGCTTACGCCCTCGGCCAGACAGGCAATGTCCGCGGTGAAAACAGGGATCCCGGCATCGTTGGCGCTCTTGATGGCGGTCCCGATCGAGCGCGAGTCGCAGGGCGCCACGATGATCGCATCGACCTTGCGCACAATGAAATCGTTAATCTGATCTTTCTGCCGCGCGACATCGAACTCACCCGCGTTCACCAGCAGCGTGTACCCGGCCGCGGTGGCGGCCTCTTGCAGACCGGCCTCGAGATCCTGGTAAAAGGGGTGCGTGCGCGTCAGAAGAGTGACCCCGATGGTCAGCCCCGAGACCCTTCCGGTCTTCTGGTCGGCTCCGTCCGACTTCTGATCGCCGCCGCCGCACTGCGGCAGAATGCCAATGCCCGTTGCGAGGATCGCGGTGAGCGCCAAGAATTTCCTGATCACATAGACCTCCTGCTGTCGCGGTCGATCGTGGGGCGCAAGGCCGTGATCGACCGTGGTGAGAGTCATTCAAGCTACGGCACGCGCACCAGCAAGACAAGCGCACCGGGGACGTTACGGCCATTCTGTCCAGGCCCCTGATTCGGGAGAAATTTGCCCCACTCTTTCCGCGTATAAAGCGGTGATGCGAGAGATGCCGCTCTTCACCGGGGGTTAAACTCAATGGATTCCTCCCGACCTCCCAGGATCATCAACGACACACGGCCCGTGATGTCCGAACTGGAACTGCTTTGGCGGTGCCTTCGCTGCGGGGAGCAGTGGCCCGATCGGGGCGAGGCATTGCCGGAACGCTGCCCCGGCTGCGGGGCGCCCAAGACCGAATTCGAACGAGTGCGGGAAGATTGAGCCGCAAGGCAGATTGCGAAGGCCTTTGCCCGAGCCGTCCGACATATTAGGTTTCATTGAGCGATCCACGAGAGGAGCCCAATGAAATCACCGGACAATCGCCACCCCAAAGGATTCTGGTTTGTCTTCTGGGGTGAGTTGGCGGAGCGCGCCAGCTTTTACGGCATGAAGGCGCTCCTCGTGCTTTACATGATCGACGAGTTGTCGTACTCCGACGCCAACAGCGCGACGGTGGCGTCAATCTTTACGGCCGTGGCGTACATCACGCCGATCATCGGCGGCTACGTGGCCGACCGGTGGCTGGGCAAGTTCCGCACGATCATCTATTTCGCCGTGCCCTACATCATGGGCCACATCGTCCTCGGGACATTCACCAATGAAGTGGGTCTGTACACGGCCCTCCTGCTTCTGGCCGGCGGCTCGGGATCGATCAAGCCCAACATCAGCACCCTCATGGGCCTGATGTACGAAAAGGAGGGCAAGACCCACCTCATGTCGCAGGCTTTCTCCTGGTACTACATGGCGATCAACATCGGCGCGGCCTCGACCATGACCACCTTGCCCTTCATCCGCGACCACTACGGTTACGCCCCTGCGTTTATGGCGCCCACCGTTCTCATGGTGGTCGCACTGGCGATATTCTACGTGGGCAAGAAGTACTATCCCGCGGAGGATGCCCGCGCCCGTTTCAAGGAGGAGAAGACCGCGGAGCAAAAGCGGGAAGAGCGCCGAGTCCTGACCCGTTTGTCCGGCTTCTTTTTCCTGATCGTGTTCTTCTGGTCGATCTTCGACCAGTCGTACTCGACCTGGACACTGTTCGCGCGCGATTACATGAACCTGGAGCCGACTCTGCCGCTTTTGGGTCGGGTCCGGATTCCGCCGGACGCCATCCAGGGAATCAACGCCATCCTTATCATCATCCTGACGCCGCTCTTTGCATGGATCTGGTCGCGCACCGACCGTGACGAGGCACACCGCCTTGCCTCCCCCAAGAAGATGCTGATCGGCTTTTTCCTGGTCATTCTCTGCATGGGTGTCATGACCGCGGCCGGGATCCAGGCGCAAACGGCGAAGGTGTCGATTCTGTGGGAGGTGCTCGCCTACGTCCTGGTGACCATGGCCGAACTCTGCATTTCGGTCGTCGGGCTTCAGTTGGCCTTCGAGGAAGCACCGGACCGCATGAAGTCGGTCATCACCGGGATCTGGTGGTTCACCGTCTTTTTGGGCGACATGCTGGCGAGCTGGTTTTCGCGAATTTACACGCAGACCACACCGGCCTTCTACTTTGGGATGATGACCGCGATGATCGTGGTGGTGACGATCCTGTTTTATTTCGTTGGACGTCGCTTCGAGCAAAGGCACACCCCGAAAACCGCCGTGTAGCCGTTCCATCGCTGTCAATCCACTGGCAACGCCCATCCGACATCGGACAGGGTGTCCGGAAACGGACACCCTGACGGGTGCGCGTGCCCGGGTATCCGATTGCCGGTCAACGGGTTTTAAGTTGGCCCGGAAATTGTAAGTATGTCAACCGGTGTGCCTTCGATGGCAGGAGAACATGGATCGGGCGTTACCGGCACAAGTCGTCAGAAAGAGGAGAATCACCCGCGCATTGATCGCTGCCGGTACCGTTGCGCTCGCCATTGTTGTGCTCGGCGGGCTGCGAACCCTGCTGGCGCCGTCCGTGGACCGAGGTGACATCCTCACCTCGGTGGCCGAGATCGGATCGATCGAGGCGACCGTGACCGCCGCGGGTGTGGTCGTGCCGGAGTATGAGGAGATCCTTACCGCCCCGATCGGCGCGACCATCGAGGCCGTGCACATCAGGGCCGGCGACAGCGTGCGAGCCGGCGAGTCCATCCTGCAGCTTGACACGGACCAGCTGGAATCCTCCTACCGGAGTGTGTCCGACGAGATCAAGATCCAGGAGAACAAGAAGGAGCAGACACTGCTTGCCTTGGAGCGCGAGCGCGCCGATCTGCTGGCGGCTTACGACATCAAGGATCTGAACCAGAAATTTGTGGCCTCGAAATTCGACCGTGCCCAGCATCTTTTCGACATCGGCGGCATCACCAAATCCGATCTCGACCTGGCGGCGCTGGATCTGGAGATCGCCAAGCGCGAGCAGGAGCAATTGCGAAACCAGGTGGCGACACAGGAGGCGTCCGCCGCCGCCACACGGCGCGAGCTGGATCTCCAGTTGAGCGTTCAACGAAACCGCCTCAGCGAGATTCAGCGCCAATTGACCCTGGCGGAGGCACGCGCGGGGCGCAGCGGGATTCTCACCTGGGTCAATGACAACATCGGCGCGCCGGTTAATCCGGGGGAGGTCATCGCGCGCGTGGGAGACCTAAGCAGCTTCGAAATCGAGGCGACCATCTCGGATGTGCATGTCGGCAAACTCAACATCGGTGGTCCGGTGAATGTCCGCGTCCGCGACCGGGATTTGCGCGGGCAAATCACCTCCATCCGCCCCGAAGTCCAGGGCGGCGTCGCCACTTTTGTCGTCGCACTGAACGACAAGTCCGACCGGTCGCTGCACCCGAACCTGCGCACCGAGGTATTCGTGATCACCGCGACGGTCAACGACGTGGTCCGGGTCAAAAACGGTCCGTTCTACAATGGCTCCGTGGACCAGGAAGTGTTCACCATCAATGGAGAGAAGGCGGTCAAGCGAATCGCCGACATCGGTGTTTCCAATTTCGACTGGGTGGAACTGAAAGACGGCATTGCTCCCGGCGAGGAGGTCATCGTTTCCGACACCCGGTCATTCAAGCACCAGGATGAAATCGCGATTCGCTGAACGTTGCGCCGCCGCACGACTGAGCAAGCAACAAAGGAGATAGACATGATTCGGCTCAATGATGTCGCCAAGGTCTACCACACAAGCACCATCGAGACGCTGGCGCTCCGTGACATCAATATCGATGTGCCCAAGGGGGCGTTTTGGTCCATCATGGGACCATCCGGCTCCGGGAAGAGCACGCTGTTGAATCTCATGGGGCTTCTCGATGCGCCCAGCGACGGTGACATCGAAGTCGGCGGCCGGGCGGTGCGCTCCCTGGGCGAGAAGGACCGTGCCCAGCTCCGCAACCGGTCCATCGGTTTTGTGTTCCAGAGTTTCCACCTGATCAATGACCTGTCTGTCGTGGACAACGTGGAGCTTCCGCTTCTGTACCGGAAAACCAGCGCCGGCGAACGGCGCAAGCTGGCGCTGGCCGCGTTGGCGAAAGTCGGCCTGAGCACACGCACCCGGCACTTTCCGACTCAACTGTCCGGCGGGCAATGTCAGCGCGTGGCCATCGCCCGCGCCATCGTGGGTGAGCCGGAGATCATCCTCGCCGATGAGCCGACCGGCAACCTGGATTCGGTCATGAGCGATGAGATTCTGGATATTCTCCTGGGCCTGAACAGAAACGAAAACACGACCATCGTCATGGTGACGCACAACCAGGAGATGGCCAACAAGACCCAGCGCGTGATCCGTCTGTTTGACGGCGCCCAAGTGGCCTGAGGGAAGACGTCATGCTGAAAAACTACATCAAGATCGCGGTCAAAGTGCTTCTTCGACAGAAATTCTTCACTGTCGTCAGCCTCTTCGGGATCAGCGTCACATTGACCATCATCTTCGTGGTCGTGGCGATGCTCGATACCATCGTCACACCGGGGGGGCGCGGTTCGAAGCTCAGCCGCGCGTTGTTCGTCGAGCAAATCGCCCTCGAAGGGGAAGACATGAGCATCCAGTCCCCCCCAAGCTACACCCTGCTCGATCAGCATCTGCGACCGCTCACCACGCCCGAGATGGTCTCAATCCACTCGGAGCCCCGTTCGGCCACCGTGTACGTGGGGGGGAGCAAGGTCGACTTGGACCTGAAGTACACCGATGCGGAGTTCTGGGACATCATCGAAATGGATTTCCTGGAGGGCGGGCCCTACCGCCGGCCGCAGGTGGACGACGCGGACGCGGTCGCGGTCATCAGCCAGCGGACGCGCAACGAGGTGTTCGATGCCGGCCCGGTGGTCGGGCGGTTTCTTGAGACAACCCTTGGCACCTTTCGCGTGGTCGGCGTGGTTCCCTCCGGTCAGATGCCGGGTCACACGGCCTATGCCGACCTCTGGGTGCCGATCACTCAATCGGCCGCCATCACCGCACGTTCGGAGGTATGGGGGTCGGCTCTTGGAATTGTCCTGCCGCGGAAAGACGGCGACTCAGACGCCATCAAATCGGAGTTCGAGAAGCACCTCAATCAGGTTCGCGCAGAACTGTCGGACAAGTACCACAAGGTGGAATGCCCGCTGGCGTCCCAACTCGAAATGTTCGCCCAGGAAAATCTCGGCGGGGGGGAGGGATCGGGCACACTGGTCATCGCCGCCTTCATCGGGCTGACCATTCTGTTCATGCTCCTGCCCGCGATGAATCTGGTGAACATGACCATCAGCCGGATTTACGAGCGATCATCGGAGATCGGAGTCCGAAAGGCATTTGGCGCCCCGGCGTCGGCCCTGGTGTGGCAATTCGTGATCGAAAACGTCGTGCTGACCCTGGTCGGCGGATTCCTGGCGGTCATCATGTCTCTGATCACGCTGAACATCCTCAATGCCAGCGGGGTGATGCCCTTCGCCCACTTCTCACTGAATCTGTACGTCTTGTTCTACAGCCTGCTCATCTGCCTGTTTTTCGGTGTGTTTTCCGGGGTATTGCCGGCCTATCGGATGTCGCGACTGCATCCGGTGCAGGCCCTGAGGGGAGTGACCGCATGATCCGTCACACGTTTAAACTGATATGGAATCGCAAGCGGCGGAGCATGCTGCTTTTGGGGGAGATACTGCTCTCGTTCGTGGTGCTCTTCGCGGTTGCCGCGGCGATCATCACCAGTGTCTCACGCTATGTTCGACCGCTCGGGTTCTCCCATGAAAACATGTGGGTGCTCCACATCGACAAACCGGGAGAGTGGGGAGACGGCGAGGAAGACAAGGCAAATGTACGGCGTGTGCTTGAGCAGGTGCGAAGCGAGCTCGTGACCGGGGAGGATGTTCGGCAGGCGAGTTTCGTCTCGGGCAACTATCCGTACTCGAGGTCCCGCTGGACGACCAGCTTCCATTGGGACAGCAAGACCTACAGCGCTTCCATCTGGCTTGCGGATGATCAGTACGCCGAAGTGGCGGGACTGAACGTTCTTGAGGGACGCTGGTTCAATGCCGAGGACGATGCCGGCTCGCGGCAGGCGATTGTCATCACGCGCCAGATGCGAGATGAAGTATTCGGCAAGGAGTCGCCCCTCGGGAAGATCGAGACCGACCCGGATCCTGGAAAGGAGAGGGAGCGGGTCGTGGTCGGCGTGGTCGAAAATTACCGTTACCGTGGTGAGTTCGAGCCGGACAAGGGCGGTTTCTTTCAGCGGAATATCGTGTTGGACACGGCTGCCGATATCCCCCATGAGTTGGCCTTCACGGTGCGCGAGGGGTCGGATGCCCGGGTGGAGGAGCGGATTCTGAAAAGACTCGCGCAAATCGCGCCTGGATGGAATCTGCGGATTGAGACGCTTGTCGATGCACGCCGGGAGTACATCCGAGAGAATCTGCTCGGGACCGGCGTATTTGTCGCCGTGGCCGGGTTTCTCATTCTGAATGTCGCGTTGGGCCTGTTTGGTGTTCTCTGGCAGTCGATCAGCCGGCGGCACGGGGAAATCGGGCTGCGCCGGGCCGTC
>JBFMFQ010000300.1:0-2614 GCA_040752075.1 Candidatus Zixiibacteriota bacterium
GTTGCAGATGCCGGACGGCAGCCTCCGGATCATTAGCCGGGAGCAGACCGCGGATGTGTCGCTCGCGAAGTTGCCCGATGGTCTCATCACCCGGCCCACCCTGGTGTGGGGTCTGGATTCGCGCATCGAGGGCAAGCACGAGGCCGAGGTCCGCTACCTCACCGGGCAGATCGGCTGGCATGCCGAATACGTGGCGACTGTCTCGCCGGACGAAACCAGTCTGAACCTCGGCGGATGGGTCTCCATCGACAATCAGACCGGGGCCACCTACGCCGACGCGACGATCAAGCTCATTGCCGGGGATGTCAACCGGGTGCAGGACGACCGCTACCCGATGCCGAAAATGGCGATGGCGGCCATGGAGCGCGCCGACCAGGGGTTCGAAGAGAAGGCATTCTTCGAATACCACCTTTACACATTGAAGCGCCCCTCGACGCTGCGGGATCGCGAGATCAAACAACTCGCGCTTTTCGATCCCGTCGATGTGACCGTGACAAAACGATTCGAATACGACGGCTCCCGGAACGACTCAAAGGTGCGGGTCGCGCTGGAATTCCAGAACAACGCCGGGGCCGGGCTCGGCATCCCGCTGCCGATGGGCAAGATTCGTGTCATGAAGGCCGACACCGACGGATCGCTCGAGTTCATCGGCGAGGACCGCATCGACCACACCCCCAAAGATGAAAAGGTCCGGGTCACACTGGGCAACGCGTTTGATGTGGTCGGGGAGCGTATCCACAAGGACCACCGCCAGATCACCACCCGGACCAACGAGGACGACTTCGAGATTATCCTGCGCAACCACAAGACCGAGACCGTGTCGGTTGTCGTGGTCGAGCGGATCTGGGGGGACTGGACCATCACCCAAAGCAGCGCCGAGCACCATAAGAAGGATGCGTCAACCGCGGAGTGGACCCTTTCGGTGCCGCCGGACGGCGAAACCCGTCTGACCTTTACCGTGCGGAGGACAATGTGACCCGGATGGGGAGCAATTCCGTGTCAAATCGGGGGCAATTGCCGCTTGATGCCGGGGCAGGGGACTGTATAATGGGTGACCCGCCGTGCGGGGTGGATGAAGCGCGGCTCGAGGCAATGGGAGGAAGACCTATCATGCGCAAATTAATGCTGGCCATTCTTGGATTGGGTCTCTTGACGGCCGGGACTGTCCGGGCCCAGGAGGGAGCCGGCGGGGTGCAGCCGGTGGACGTCTACATTCGCTCCGCAAGAATCGCACTGGCGACCAACCCGCCCGAGTACGAACGCGCCCTCAAGAATCTCCACGCCGCGCGCGACAACTACCCCCAGAACTACGAAGTCCACTTCCTGCTTGGGTCGGTCTGGGCCGACAAGGACGAGATCGACAGCATGATCACCGAGTACGGCTTGGCCAAGCAATACGCCACCGAAAAGGAGTGGAACAAGGTGGCCAAGAATCTCGACAAGGTGATGGAAGGGAAGTGGCTGGAACGGTTCAACCGGGCGGTCACTTTGGTCAATCACTCCGACTCGCTCGACGACAATCTGGCCAACATCACCGATCCGGCGCAGGCCGACAGCGTGCGCGCCACGGTCAAGGGGATTCGCGGCACGGCCAAGGAGGCGCTGCGTCACTGCACGCTTCTCCAGCCGAACGACTTCCGCGCCTACACCACCCGCGGACTGATCTACCAGCGCGAGGGGCTCACCGACAGTTCGCTCGCCAGTTTCAAAGAGGCCGAGCAGCTTTTCCATAAGGTGGAGTTGGGCGACACCACCACCAATTTCTACGACACCACGCTGCTCTTTACCGGATCGGAAGGATCCCCCACCCCGCTGTTCAGCGACTTTGAGAAGAAGATCAAAAAGCTCAGCGACGAAAAGCGCATGCGCTACACCAACATGCTCGTGTCGCTTCTGGGTGCATTCTATGACAGCGGCGACTGGAAAAACACGATCAGCGTGGCGCGCCGTCACTTCGCCCTCAACCCGGATGACATCAACACCATCGTCACCATGGCCGATGTCTTCTCCCGTCTGGAGATGGAAGACGAGGCTTTCAAGTGGCAGGAGGCGGTTGTCCGCCGCGATCCGGGGTCAAAAGACACCTGGTACAATATGGGGATCTTTTACTACAACGCCGCCGTGCGTCTGCAGGATTCAGTGGGCAAGTACGAAAAAGAAGTCCAGGGGGATCCTAATAACACGGACGCCCGGCAGTCGCTCGTAGAATTCAGCCGCAAGCGCCTCGAGAACTTCGCACGCGCCACTCCGCGGTTCGTCAAGGTTGTCGAAATCGACCCCAAGGACGAGGATACCTGGCGTCTGATCGCCATTTGCCGCTACTCGCTGGCTTCAACGATCGACGATCTGCGGGCCTCCGGCGATCCCGGCAATATCATCAGCAGCATTCCCGACATGAACGGCCTCGGCAGCCTGGAGCGGGATGCGCTCTGGGGCGAGGCGGAGACCACCCTGTCGCAGGCCGCCGGGTATTTCCCCGACGATCAAAACCTCTGCTACATGATGAAAGTGACCCTCGCGCAACTGGGGAAGATCGACATCCTAAACGAGTGGAAAGCCAAGTGTCCATGATTTGACGGACTCCGGATCGACGCCGAGCGGCCCCGGATTGATC
>JBFMFQ010000301.1:0-2606 GCA_040752075.1 Candidatus Zixiibacteriota bacterium
CCTGCCGTGTGGTTTCCCGAGCCCGCGTGATTGGTGCGGGACCACCCCTAATCACTTCCTGCCCAAGCAATTAAACCACTTCTTCCAGGCGCACGTTGGGTTTGCCCTCCAATGCTCAGCAAGCCCCTAACCCCAAGAATCCCTTGACAAAGGGAAGTCGCCATATAAATTGAGCGGTTTGTCTCCCTGTGGGAGAAGAGGAGCGATGAAAACATACATTCCCAAGCCCGGCGACTACGAGCGCCAGTGGTTCACCGTCGATGTCGAGGGCCAGGTTCTGGGCCGTTGTGCCGCCCAGATCGCCCGCGTCCTGCGCGGCAAACACAAACCGCTCTTTACGCCGCACATGGACATCGGCGATTTCGTCATCGTCCTCAATGCGGACAAAGTGGTGACCACGGCCGATAAGGAAGTGACCAAAACCTACTTCCATTACACCGGTTACCCCGGCGGTGCGCGTTATGAGTCACTCGCGAAACTGCGCCAGCGCCGCCCCGAGGAAATCGTCCGGCGCGCGGTCTGGGGCATGCTGCCGAAAAACCGGCTCGGACGCCGCCTTATAAAGAAGCTTCACGTCTACACCGGGACCGAGCACCCGCACGCGGCGCAAAAGCCGCAGGTGATGGGCCCGAACTGAGAACGATCAGTTTGCGTCTCGAAACGATTACGCAATCGCTGGATTGAAGGAGAACGAGATTGGCAGAGACGACCTTTTGGGCCACCGGCCGCCGCAAGGAAGCCACCGCACGGGTGGGCATGCGGCTTGGGCAGGGTAAGATCACCGTCAACGGCGAGCCGTTGCGCGATTACATCAACCGCGAGATTCTCGTCATGGTGATCGAGCAGCCGTTGAAACTGGTCGAAATGGACGGCAAGGTCGATATCGTCTCGAAGACCTCCGGCGGCGGTAAGTCCGGCCAAGCCGGCGCCATTCTCCTCGGCATCGCGCGTGCCCTCGAAAAGATGAATCCCGAATTTCGCGCCCGGCTCAAACGCGCCGGGTTCCTGACACGGGATGCGCGCGAGGTCGAACGCAAGAAATACGGCCAGGTCAAGGCCCGTAAGCGCTTCCAGTACTCCAAGCGCTAAGCCGAACTTAAGAGTCCGTCTCCGGACGGACCAACTCACACCCGCCGAGCGGCGCCGGGTCCCTCCCAGGAGGGCGGCCAAAGCGAAGAAGCGGGTGGCGGATAACCCAAACCCCAGAGGTACACGTGGCATTATCCCTGCAGGATCTGCTCGAAGCGGGGGTCCACTTTGGTCACCAGACCAAACGCTGGAACCCCAAGATGAAGCCGTTCATCTTCACCGCCCGCAACGGCGTCTACATCATCGACCTCAACAAGACGCTCCTCTCGCTTAACGCCGCCGCGCGCAAGGCGCGCGAGGTGGCCTCCGAAGGTCGCCCGGTGCTGTTCGTCGGCACCAAAAAGCAGGCGAAGGAAGTGATCAAGTCGGAGTCGGAACGCTGCAACCAGTATTTCGTGATCGAGCGCTGGCTGGGCGGCATGCTGACCAACTTCAGCACCATCCGCCAGTCGGTCAAACGGCTGCGCGACATGGAGCGCATGAAGGAAGACGGGACCGCCGAAAAGCTCACGAAAAAAGAGCGCCTGCACATGGAAAAGGACATCGCGCGTCTCGAAAAAGTGCTCGGCGGCATCAAGGACATGGGACGCCTCCCCGGCTTGGTCTTCGTGGTCGACACACGCAAAGAGCGCATCGCCGTGGCCGAGGCCAACAAACTGGGCATCCCGATCATCGGCGTGGTGGACACCAACTGCGATCCCGATCCGATCGATTTCCCGATCGCCGGCAATGACGACGCGATCAAGTCGGTCCGCCTCCTGACCCGCGAAATTTCGACCGCGATCCAGGAGGGCATGGCCAAGCGCCAGAAGGAGCGCCCCGCCTCCGACACCGAAGCGGAGGATGCCGATGAGAAGGAGAAAGTCGCCGCGGGAATGGAAGACGACTCCCGGCGCCGCCGTCGCTAATGAACGCCCGGCGCAATCGATCAACTGGGTACCTGACCTGTAAATGCTGACGAGGATGATTCGAATGACGATTTCTGCCAACGATGTCAAAGCCCTGCGCGAAAAGACCGGCGCCGGGATGATGGATTGCAAAAAGGCCCTCGAGGAAACCGGCGGCAACCCCGAGCAGGCCATCGCCTACCTGCGCGAAAAGGGCATTTCCAAAGCCGCCAGCAAGGCGACCCGGACCGCGAAGGAAGGGCTCATCTACGCCTACATCCACCCCGGCGACAAGCTGGGCGTCCTGGTCGAAGTCAACTGCGAGACCGACTTTGTGGCGCGCACCGACGATTTCCGTGGCCTGGTCAAGGATATCGCCATGCACATCGCCGCGACCGACCCGGCATCGGTCAGCCGCGATGAAATCAATCCCACGCTGGTCGAGTCCGAACGCCAGATCTACCGCACGCAGGCGATCAACGAGGGCAAACCGGAAAAGATTCTGGACAAGATCGTCGAAGGCAAACTCGAGAAGTTCTACGCCGAGTCCTGCCTGCTCGAACAGGCCTTCGTGAAGGATCCCGAGCGCACGATCAATGACCTTTTGCAGCAGACCATCGCCAAAATCGG
>JBFMFQ010000302.1:0-2599 GCA_040752075.1 Candidatus Zixiibacteriota bacterium
TGGATATGCGGCCGCTTCTGTTGACGGCGGCCGCATATCCCCTTCTGTTGCGTCCGGACTTCAGATCTCGACGATGACGCGGAAGCCGCCGTAGACCATCCGCTTGACATCGAACGGGTGCTTTTTGCCTTCCATCATTTTGGCGATGCGCGGATCGGCCATGATCTTCTTGTTGACCTGGTCGCGGTGGGCGCGGGACTTGTAGACGATCCACGCGAAGACGACTGTTTCGCCGGGTTTCAACTTCAGGAGGCGTGTGAACGGGACGCCCATCGAGTGGTTGAGATCATCGCCAACGCACTCCTTGTAGTCCAGGGCGCCGTACCCCTTCCAAATCTTGCTCGCCTTCTTGGACATGGCGCGGTAGGCCGCGACATTCTTCTTCGGGAGGGGAACGAGGAATCCATCTGTGTAGTGCGGCATGGACGTGCTCCTTTCAGTTTAAGTTGGTCAGAAGCCCTGCGCGGGGACAATCTCGGGCGTTTCCGGCAACATTCGCGCGCAGCGCTTCTGACCCACGGGTTTTGGTCAATTTGCCTTGTCAAGCGACCATCTTCCTGCGCCGCGGGACGCGATGAACAGAAACAGAAAGCAGTAGACCGCGGCCAATTCGCCACCGTTCATGACCGGGAAGAAGCCGGAATCGAATTGGAACTTCCAATGAAACTGGGCATAAGCAACGGCCATCGTGCCGCTGCAGATGAAGGCCGCAAAACGCGTCTGCAGGCCGATCATGATGGCCAGACCGCCGGCCAGTTCGATGATGCCGCCGATCCAGACTTGCGACCAAAGGGGGATGTCGTGATCGGACAGGATTCCGAAGATCTTCTGCATGCCGTGGAAGGAGAACAAAAATCCGGAGACGATTCTCAGGAGGGCGTAGGCATGGTCGGTGTAGCGTTCGAGCCATTTCATGGGGCGTCCTTTCGTTCTGATTCAATCTGAGTCCGGACATTGTCTCCGGCCGGTTGACATTCATAGTCGAACGGCCGGGCCTGGTTCTTACACTTGGGAATCAATTTTGTTGAGCGATTCCCGGCTCGAGGCAGGATCAAAGAATAGGGGGGAGGGATTTCGGGCAATCATTTCCGAAAACACTCCTGATTTCCCATTTTGGGGTGTTCGTGATTGCGGTATCCTCCGCCACGGGGGCTGTGGGGGAATCGCATGCTGACACGACGTGAGTTTATCTCCACCGCCGCGGCGGCCACGGCGGGTGTGCTGGCCAGCCGGGTGGTCTTCGGTGCTGACATCCTGACCAAACCGCGTGTGGTGGTTCTGGGAGCCGGGCTGGCAGGATTGGCGGCGGCAAACCTTCTGCGGGAACATGGGCATGAGGTAACGGTCCTCGAGGCGCGCGGACGCATCGGCGGAAGGGTGTTCTCGCACCGGATGGAGGGGACGGACAGCCTGACGGTCGAACTGGGGGCCGAGTGGGTTGGGGAGTCGCACACGCGGATCCGTGAACTGTGCGATGAATTCGGGTTGCCGCTGATCGACAACCGTTTCCGCACCGACCTGATCTACCGCGGGAAGCACTCCCCTGCCGGGGAATGGGCGTATTCCGCGGAGTGGGAAACACGCTGGGAGCAGTTGCTCGCCGAGTACGCCGGCTACAGCGACGCGGATAAGGCGCGAATCGACCGGACCGACTGGTGGCGATTCCTGCTCGCGCACGGCATGGGCGAGCGGGACCTGGAGATTCGCGATCTTTTGGACAGCACCGATTTCGGCGAATGCATCCGTCATGTGTCGGCGTACGCCGCCTTCGCCGAGTATGCCGAGTCCTGCGAGCACAACGAGATGGATTTCAAGATCACGGGCGGCAACGCCCGCATTGTGGAGGCGCTGGCGGATCGAGTGGGTCGCCGGAACATCCGCACCGGTCTCACGGCGGTCGCGGTGCATCAGAGCGGGGACTCAGTCAGGGTCACCTGCCGGACGAAAGACGGCGGCACGGAGTCATTCGAGGCCGGACGGCTGGTGTGCGCGCTGCCGACGACCGCGGTGCGCGCGATTGAGTGGAAACCGGGATTGAGCGAGGAGACGCTCTGGGGGCTTGACGCCCTGCAGTATGCGCGGATCGTGAAAGTGGTGACGCCGTTTTCGGAGAAGTTCTGGCCGCGTGAAGACTTCGACATGGTCACGGACCGTTACGGGCACTACTTCTACCACGCCACCAAGGGGCAATCGGCAGAGCGCGGCGCCTTAACGGCATATGCCATCGGCGACAAGGCGGATGTGATTGCCCGTCAGGACGACGCATTCAGGAAGCATGTGGTCGCCGAGTCCCTCTCCCCTGCCTTCGGCGACATCACGGCGAAGATGTCGGGCGACCCGGTGACCTATTACTGGGGAAACGACCAATACTCACGCGGGGCGTACGCGCTTTACGGTGTGGGGCAGTGGTACACGGTGATGCCGGCCTTGCGGAAGCGACACGGGCTTGTCTGGTTCGCCGGCGAACATCTGGCCGACTGGCAGGGGTTCATGGAGGGGGCGATCAACTCAGGCGAGGACGCGGCGCTGGAGATTGCCGGGTAGTTGAACTCTCGCCCCCCTCACCCCGACCCTATCCCCCAACCGACATAAAGCCGTC
>JBFMFQ010000303.1:0-2595 GCA_040752075.1 Candidatus Zixiibacteriota bacterium
GGATTGCTTCGCTTCGCTCGCAATGACTACCAACTCCAAGTCATTGCGAGGATCCCGCGCGGCGGAGCCGCAGCGGGAGACGAAGCAATCCCGTGCCGAGCCGTTTCGGTCACCCAAACGACGCAGGTTTTTCAACACACCCCAAGGTTAGGGCACACGATGAACAGTTAACCGTTTGAGGCACCCGGCCCCTCACAATCCCAACCACTTGATCGCGCCGCCGCAGACAAACAAGGTCAGCCCGGCCAGCGCATGGCTCCATCGCTCGAGGTTTCCGAGCGGCAACAGCCGCACTCCATAAAGGAGGGCGAAGGCTAAAACTGTCATCGTGGAAATCGTCACCAGGCCGAACACCGCCGTGACCATCCCCAGCCCCCACCAACTGTGCTGGGCCGCCGGGACCATGAGCACCGGGATCAGAGGCTCACAGGGCCCAAGGACAAAGATGGTGAAGAGCACCCACGGTGTCAGCGGCTTGCGCGGCGATTCGGTGTGCGCATGCGCATGATCGGCATGATGCCCGTGGCCATGCACATGCACCCTGCCATCGGCATGCGCATGGACATGCCGGTGCGGCCGGTTGCGGATGGCGCGGTTCAGTCCCCACAGGCCATACGCCAGCCCGAACCCGATCAATCCCCACGCCGCCCAGTCGCCGCGCGACGACTCGAATGATTCCATCCCGCCCACGCTCCATCCCAACCACACCCCAAGCAACCCGATCGCAACAGAACTCAGGACATGCCCGATCCCGCAAAGGACCGTGATCCAAAGCATCTTCGTCCGGGACCAGTTGCCGGACTTGGCCATGGCCACAAACGGCAGGTAATGGTCCGGTCCGAGAAGCGTGTGCACAAAGCCGATGGAGGCGGCTGTGGCAAGCAGAAGGGTCAGATCGGTTTGCATACAAACTCTCTCCTCAGGGCGAATATACTTCGGCGGACCGGGGCAGACTGGTCAAATCCCCACGAGGCTATGCCATCGTGGCATCACCATAAAGCCCTTGACCCGGAGGGAAAAGGCGCTATACTGGAGGTCTTTGCCACAATGGAGCCTTGAATGAAACGCACTTTTCAACCATCGAATCGCAAACGGCTGGCCGACCACGGCTTCCGCAAACGCATGTCGACCAAGGGCGGCCGCAAGGTGCTCAGCCGTCGTCGGGCCCACGGGCGCAAACGGCTGGTCGTGCGCGCCGCCTCCAAGTAATCCGACCTGGTCGGTCCGCAGGACTCCGGATTTGTTCGGAGACTCCGGACTCACGCGGAGATGAGAAATCCCCGACAGCGTCTGAGTTTCCCCCCGTCGAGCCGTCTCAAAAGCAGCGCGACCATCCGGCGCATTGTCGCCGGCGGCCCGCGCCTTTTGCGCACCGGCTTCAGCGCGCATTGGCTGAGGGGCGGGGAGGATGCCGGGTCCGATCCCGGCACACGCATCGCCTTCGTGGTCTCGCGCGCGTCCGGCGGGGCCTGCGACCGCAATCGCATCAAGCGCCGCCTGCGCGAAGCGGCCCGTTTGAACCGCGAATGCTGGCCGGCCCGTACCAATGTGGTGCTGCGGGCACGGGGAATCGCGCTCGCCAGGTTGCCGTTTGATGTTCTTAAGGAAGAGATGAAGCAGGCGTTGCGGCAAATCGGAGAATCCACACGGTGATGATCGAACGTGCCATGACAATGAGCCGGAGAATCGCCCGCGGGGTGGGGATGTCTGTCTCCATGCTCATCATCCACTCATATCGTGTGATCCTCGCGCCGTTTCTCGTCGGCGGCTGCCGTCACTGGCCGACATGCTCGCATTACGCCGAGGAGTCGCTCCGCAAGCACGGCCTCCGCCAGGGATGGCGGATGGCGCTTGGCCGCATTTTCCGCTGCCGGCCCGGCGGCACCTACGGTTTCGATCCAGTTCCCGATGCGGCACCGACCACACCCAAGCCCATGACAGGGCGAGCCCTCTGATGAACAACGAACCGCGTCCGATGGATATGAAGGCCATCTTGGCCTTTGTCATCCTGATTGTCCTCATCCTGCTCATCCCCAACTACTGGGACTGGATCGGATACAAACGCCCCGAACCGGCCCAACCGGTCACCGCCGACTCCACCCAAGCCGGCGACACGACCGCACTCCCCGCGCGCCAGGCGGCAACCTCCCCGGCCACGCTGGATACTGCGGGCACGGCCATGGTCGCGGCCGACGGTTTCGCCGCCGATTCGCTCTGGCGGCAGGAAACAGTCACCGTCGAAACCGAATTCTACCAGATGGCGCTGTCAACCCGTGGCGCGCGCATCACCCGATTGGTCCTGAAGGATTACCAGTACACCGACCCGCAGAGGCGGGGAGAAAACATTGTCCTTCTGGATTCCACCGATCAGGCGGGGCTCGAATTCCGGATGTACGATCCCGCGCTCGATCTGGCCGCCGCCCCCTTCCGGGTGGACAAGACGTCGGCTGTCGTGCAGGGCGGCGATTCGTCGATCGTGCGCTTTACCACCCGCACCCAAAGCGGCGCGCCGATCGAGGTTGTCTACACCTTCCACGGCGCGCGGCATGATTTCGGCTACCGCCTGATTGTCCCCCAGCCGCAGGAAGCCGGGGT
>JBFMFQ010000304.1:0-2583 GCA_040752075.1 Candidatus Zixiibacteriota bacterium
TCTGAGTCCGTGGTCAATAATAATACAAATATTACCACCTCCTCCCCCGATGAGGCGCCCTCCCCCCCTGGGCTGTCCTCATCCGCCGGCCCGACCCCGCATTGGAGTTCGGGCCAAGTCGGGCGCGGTATCTTGTGGGGCCGCACACCCTGCGAGGCAGACCTGCTGTGGCGGGTCTATATCGCGCCCGGTTCGGGGACGTCATCCGGAAATGCCGCATTGCATGCGGATTCGATGCCGTCGTATGCGCCGGTGCAGCGGCTGTTGCACTGGGTCGCGGCGGGTTTGGTGCGGAGTGTCGCGGAGGCGCGGGAGTTGGCGGCGCGGTCGCCGTTTGGGGGGAATGAAGGACGAAGGACAAAGGACCAGGGGACAGTCATTGCGAGGAGCGGAGCGACGAAGCAATCCCGTGGTATGGACGGGGACGGTTCTGTACGCTCGGGACGGGATTGCTTCGTTGGTCGTCCCGCTGCGCGGGACTCCCTCCTCGCAATGACTGGCTGTTCAGGTTCGTCATTGCGAGGAGCGAATTCGCCGCAGGCGAATGAGCGACAAAGCAATCCCGTCCCGACAACTGGGTATTCCCTTGCCATATCCGACACAGCCGACGTGTGGGACGATGCCGCGGCGCGGCTGGTTGCGGCGGGGATGGCGCAGGTGGATGGCGATGGGTGTCTCGTGCCGACACCGCGCGGATCGAAGACCGCCTCGTCGGGATTGAGCGTGCGTTCGGCGTCGGCGGTGGTGCGCGCGCTTTGCGCCTGCGCGCCGGTGATCGGTCATGATGTCGCGGTGTGGACGGCGTTTCTGGCGTCGCTGCCCGAGATGTCGGACACGGGCCACTGGACGCTCTCCGGACGCGGGCGTGTGACGCTCTCGCGTGTCGATGCCGAGTGGCGCGAACGGTTCGGCGAGGGATTTCTCGAATCGATCGCGCGGCGTTTCCCCGACGATCCCGGCGCGATCACGGTGCATTTTTCGACATCGGCCAAGCAGCAGCGCGCGATGGTCGCCGCGCTGGTGATGGAAGATTGGGCGGCGGGAACCGCCACGCGCGATCTCGAACGGCATTACCATTTGCCGATCGGACGGATCGAACCGGCGGCGGATGCCCTGGGCTGGCTTTTTGAAACCACCGCGGCACTGGCGGAGACAATTCCCGCACTGACATCATCGGGATTGATCGCGGAGTTGCGCCGTGCGGCATTCGAGATCGGCCATGGGATGCGTCATGACTGCGCGGCATTGATCGAGACACTGGGCGCGTTGGTGCCGCGTCAGACGCTTTTGGATCTGATCGCACGCGGGTGGGATGATCCGATTGCGCTCAGTCATCGCCAGCGTGTCGATCTCGCCGGGATCGCGCCGCCGGGGATTGTCGAGGAGATGCTCCGGCGCTGCCGGGCGTATGCCTCGACGCATACACCGGATCGTGAATCAGAAACAAAAACCGGGGCCTCCACTCCCGGATCCAGGTCCGGGACAAGTGGTTCCCTCCCGCGTTCGGGACGGGGTCAGCGGCGGCTCCCTTTGGATCATAGTCACAATTCAAAAAACGCTGTCGCATCGGAGACCAATAGCGACGACGCGGCGGCACGGGAGGACATCATGTCACCGATTCTGCATTTGAATGGCGCGCCGGTGCCGGCCAACGGCGGGCGCATGTCGATCGAACTGGCGGGGCGTCCCTTGACCCTGCGTCTGAAGAGTTTCAAGTACCTCCTGGCTTTGGCGACGGCGCGGTGTCTGTCGCGCGACGGGTGGATCGCCAAGGCCGACATCGAGGCGGGCGAAAACCAGATCAAGTACCTCTACCAGTTGCGTCGCGAACTGGCCGCGGCGGGGCATCTGTCGGGCAATTTGATCGAGAATGACGGCAATGGTCACTATCGCCTGACACTACCGCCGCAGGCATTGCGGTTTGATTTGCCGCGTCTGGTTGAGCATGCGGACTGGGACATTCGCACGCTGGCGCAGCGTCTGCTTTCGACGCAGGCGGCGGCGGCGTAGGGTGGGTGCTTGCACCCACCACGACATGGTTACAACCCCCTCGGCACGCCTGAGAAAGCCCCGAAGGGGCGACACAACATAGCCCACGGCGTGAGCCGTGGGTTTGAAACGCGTCACAGAAATCGATGAGCCCCGTAGGGGCGACACAAAGCCCGTTACTGCGGCAACACTGTGTCGCCCCTACGGGGCTTTGTGAATTCGAGGGGCCATTATTCCCACGGCTAACGCCGTGGGCTACGTTGTGCCGCCGCTCCGCGGCTTAAGGGTGCTGGGCTGACTGAGTCACCGCGCGGCACCGGTGAATGTCGGGAGCCCCCGCGCGACAAGATACATGTGCATGGCGGGATGCTCCGCGCGCGGGGCTCCCGACCTACGACGGCCCCTATGTGCAATCGTCATCCGTAGGGTGGGTGCTTGCATCCACCACGGCATGGCTTCCATATCCTCGCCATGTTCAATGAAGCCCCGAAGGGGCGACACAACATAGCCCACGGCGTCAGCCGTGGGTTTGAAACGCGTCATGGAAATCGATGAGCCTCGTAGGGGCGACACAAAGCCCGTTCCTGCGGCAAC
>JBFMFQ010000305.1:0-2564 GCA_040752075.1 Candidatus Zixiibacteriota bacterium
GATATCACCGAGGGTACCCCGACCTCCAGTTCGCTGGCGGGCACCGTGGTTGATGCGCAGTCCGGTGAGCCGGTGATCGGCGCCAATGTGACCATCGCCGGCCCAGCCCAGCGTCAGACCTCGACCACGATCGACGGCAGTTTCCTCTTCGAGAACATTCCCCTCGGAGAATACGTCCTCCGGGTGACCGCGAGCAATTTCATCGAGTTCACGCAGGATGTGATCGTCGGCGCCGAACCGGTCAATGTCCCCGTGGCGATTTCCCAGCAATTGGGCGACGCCCAGTACCGCATCACGCTTAGTTGGGGAGAGTTCCCGGAAGATCTCGATGCGCACCTGTTGTCGGGAGACTATTGGATCTATTTCAGCAACCGCGGTTCCCCCGACCCCGGCACACCTCCGTTTATCTTCCTTGACCGCGACGACACCGATAGTTTTGGACCCGAGACCGTGACGATCTTCGATCTGAGCGCGCCGGCCACTTTCCATGTCCACAATTACTCCGGAACGCCCGACATCAAAGAATCGTCGGCGCACGTCAATGTCTACCGGGGCGATGCGCTGGTAAACTCCTATGACATCCCCCGCGCGGGTGAGGGTGTCTGGTGGCATGTGTTTACCATCGATGGCAACGGCAATATCGTTACCCAGAACGTCATCGACGACATCCCGCCGGCGGCCCCCGGTGCCGTCGTCCAACTCCCGGCAACGAAGACGCAGCACCAGCCCTGATCCTCCACCGCTCGGAACGGGATTGCTTCGTCTCCCGCCGCGGCTATGCCGCGCGGGATCCTCGCAATGACTTGGTGTTGCAAGTCATTGCGAGCGAAGCGAAGCAATCCCGACCCGAGGCACCAATGACTGGATTCCAAGGAGCGGTTCTTGCCTGAGGTGCCACGGGTCTTCAGACCCGTGGTCTTCTCATGATGCTACAGCGCCCGGTCCACTCCGACACCGTGACTGTAGACCATGAGCCCGCCAAAGTAGGCGCCGTAGGCGATGATCACCCCGACAAACAACAGGAGGGCAAGGTAGAGGAAGGTCATCTTCGATGGAAACCGTCCCCGCAGCGCGATGCGCCAGAATGTGAGAATGGCGAGCCCGGATCCGCCGATGAATGCCGAAGTTTCGTGCGCTTCCAGTAGCTCCCCAATGGCGACGCTGGTGACAACGCCCTCCTCCGCCTGCAGCCCGGTCAGGATCGCGAGAATCGCGCCGGTAAGGGCCAGCCCCAAAAGCGGCGTGGTGCCTCCCCAGAAGCCCGATGCCTGCAGCCGCTCACGGTCGAACACCCAGCGGCCCCAGTCCATGAGCACCGCCGCGATTGTCAGGGCGATGGGGAAGTGCACGAGGAAGGGATGGATTTCAATGTGGGTCGACATCGGCGAAGTCCTCCGTCACGGTGGCCATGCTACCCGCCCGGCATGATCCCGTCAATGCCATTGTGACGAGGGTTGCACACTCCGCATGTGCAACGACCTGCATGCTTGCCTTGGTGCACGGCGGATTGCCGGGAGATTGTCGTCCACCACTCGCGGTCAGTTCCTTTTTGCGATGGCAACCTCTTGCCTCTGGTTGAGATATGGCTCAGGCTTCGTACCCCATCCCGTCGCGCGCGAAGCACACCTCGTTGGGGTCCATCCTGACTTTGCGGCACCGCTCTTGCGTTTGAGGGTGATCGGAGCGCGTCCCCACGTGCTATTTTGGGGGTACGGGTTCCCTGGATTGCACCCATGAACGGCGACGCTTTTCCCATCGATTATGAGGCGCGTTACCATGCGCTCGGACGGCTGGCGGTCTCCGCCGCCGGCGGAACCTCGGCGTCCGATCTGCTCGATGCCGCGGTGAGCGAAGCCGTGTCGCTGGTCGGGCTGTCCGCGGGCGCGGTGCGCCTCTATGGACCAAAAGGGGATGAGGTCGCCCATGCTTTCGCCGGCGAGCCCCCCAGCCAGGAGAAACTGAACGATCTCGAGGCCACGCTTCTCGCGCAATTGCGGCGGAACTACTCGGTCAAATCGCTTTACATGACCCTCGATCTGGATGGACCCGCCGGCCTGTTCAGCTACCCGCTTAAGTCCGGCGACACCATCATCGGCAGCATCTCGGGTGTGGCGCGCGGGGAACGCAGTCTGGCGCGCGAGGAGGAATTCGTCGCGTCCTTGGCGGCGATGATCGTTCTCATCGGACGCGCCGGCGGCGCGGTGCCCGTCCCGGTCACAAAGGCGGCATCGGACGAGAACGCCATCCGTTCCCGTGCGGTGCGCGAGACCGCCGCGGCGATCAACCACGAAGTCAACAACCCGCTTATGGCCGTGATGGGCAATGTCGAGCTTTTGCTCCGCAAGGAGGCGCAGTTCGACCCCGATGCCCGCGACAAGCTGCACAAGATCCACGAGGCCGCCGGCCGCATCCGTCAGGTCACCCAGGACCTGATGCGAATCTCCGAGCCGCGTTCCACTCCATACCCCGGCGGCAGCTCGATGATTGATATCGACAACTCCCCCAAATCCGATCGCTGAGCTCCGCCACCAGCGAACCGCTCCGCCGAATCCGACCGCTGAGAT
>JBFMFQ010000306.1:0-2541 GCA_040752075.1 Candidatus Zixiibacteriota bacterium
ACGGTCGCCAAGCGCCGCGCCGCCTTGAGGAACCGGCCGCAGGCATAAGGAAGCAGGTGGAGTCCGGCCCCTCCTCGTCCCAGTTTCATCTGGGCAAAGATGGAGAAAGGGTATCGCCGGCCGGACTGGTCGCGCCCCGGGCGGCAGACCCCGACGAGCACCTCGCTCGGGTCTTTGTCGCGGTACACAAAATAGAGGGGCTGCGAGCGATCGAACGCCGCCTCCCATCCCTCGCCGAGTTGAACCCGCATTTGCGAAAGCCCCTCCTGCATCCAGGAGTCCAGCGAGCGGGCCAGCGGACTGCCGGCGTTAAGGCGCACGAAGTCAGGATGGGATGGGACCTTCCCAAACAATCCAACCGGTGGCGCAACGTTGCCTAGCATATCGTGAAGGAGCGGCCGGCGCACCGCACAGACATCGGCCGGCGGCCGGCAATCAAGCAATTGACTATTCCACCCCGCGAATTCTGTTTCAGGGGCAGACTGACGGCGGACACTTAAACTGGGTGAAGTGTCCGTCCAGAATAAACCGGGCATCACTCCCGCCCAGCGTGAGTTTTGCGTTTAATAACTGTCCATCACGGCTTTTGAACTCCCAGACAAGTTCACCGGACGAACGGCGGGTGGCCTCATCGAACAGGCGGAAAATACCCCATGGTCCCTGGTGCCGTTTCGGCTCGAAGTATGCGTCGCCGAGGGCCGTGATGCGCAAATCGCATGTCCCGGCGCCGGGTTGGGGCCACTTGTATTCGCGGCGCTGCGGCTGGCCCATAACGTAGGTCCACTCCGGCTCCGGCGGATAGGTCAGGTGGAGACTGCGCACCCCGGGCATGTCGCCGGTCGCGCCGATCGTAAACCGCAGTTTCTCGGTGCCGCGGGCGAGGATTTCCTGAATCGACCGCGAGGATGTCATCGCCTGCCGGAAGGCGCCGGAGAGGGGCACGCCCATGTCCTCGGCGGGTTTGACTTCAGAATCGACAAAGGATTTGAGTGTGCGCGTGAAGAAGCCCTCGACATCGCCCGGTGAGGCATCCACCCCGGCCGGGCTGAAGGGATAGGATGACGCGAGTTTGAGATTGAAATCATCGAGGACGAGAGCCTTCCAGACCCGGTCGAGGCATCCGCAGGCACCGGCCCCGGCGGCGGAGCGCGATTTGTAGAGCGGCTCCCGCAGGAACTCGGCGGTCACCGACGCCAGCCCCGGACCCGCGATGAACATGCCGATCTGTGTCGACTTCAGGTTGATGTCGCCATTGAATTGCGTCAGCGACTGCGCGCAACGCGCTTCGCCTTGCAGTTTCTGTTGGACGCCCTGGACGGCCGCGGGAAGCGCCGCCAAAAGCGCGCCATACTTGGCCTTGTAGGGCTCCTCACCCGCATCGACGCTGCGACGTCCGAGGAACCGTCCGACCGGCTCGAACTGCTGTTCGATCTTGTCGAACCGCTTGCCGCGTGTGTCGGTGATCTCCGTTTGATCGAAGACCTTGTCGAGGATCTTGACGAGCGGTGACGGGTCCTGCGACAGCTCGACGGTGCCGGCGAAGGCATCGTTCAAGTCATAGAACGGGCGAACTTTCCCCGAGGCGATAAACTGGCGCCAGTTGGCGATGAAGTCATCGACATAGAACGTCACCATCTGCTTTTGGAGTTCTTCTTCCTCGTAGACAGAGAACGCCTGCTGAAGGGCGGGATCGGCATTGATGCGGTCTTCGATTCGTTCGATCCGTGGGCGCACTTCCAGTTCCCACCCATCACGGGTGAAGGCGCGTCCGACCGAACCGCCCTCGATCCGGATGCTGGTGGTGGCGTCGGCGTACTTGTAATCCCCGAGTATACCGTTGACCTCGTCAATCAGGGTTCGGTACAGGCGTGCGGGTGTCCAGCAACGGTCGAACTGCGCCCCGACCTGGGCGAGGAGGTTGCGGTCGGGGGCAACTTGCAAACTGCCGAGTTTTCCCTCGATCCGGTGCCGCCAGTAGTACTCGACCTGACGGTCGGCGAGATAGTCGAGCTCGGCGTGGCGTTCCTCGGGCACGTAAGGGCGCCAGATGGATTTAATCTGGCGCAGGAGTTTGCTCTGGTCGCGCGGGATCGAATCCGACGGCAATGTCAGGATTTTGTAGGTCGTGAATGCCGAGTAGTAGCGGTCGAACTGGCTGGTGTCCTCGCAGTTCATTTGCGTCTGCAACATGGTATTGAGCGATTGCGACAACTGCATCGCGGTCGGCACCAGAAGCAGCCGCCGGAAGCGGTCGAAGTACACCTGGCGTGCTCCCTCCAAGGCGACATCGCCGCTGTAAATCCCCCAGCGGCTGGAGAGCGGGACGTTGGATTCCATGTTCTGCAGGCGATCGCGCAGGATATCGAGCGTGTCCAGCATGTCGATGCTGAAGCTGGTGGTCGCGCCGGTGACATTGGCAATGCGTGCGGCGTCATCACCCAGGGATGTGTTGGAGACGCGGTTTTTCCCGTAGGAAATGAACAGGGCCACGCTCAGCGCGGCGGCCAGGATTAATTGCCCGGCGATGGCCAGCGAGCGCAG
>JBFMFQ010000307.1:0-2522 GCA_040752075.1 Candidatus Zixiibacteriota bacterium
GGCCGTTTCCTTTACATTGGTGTGCGGAGGTTCTGAATGCCACGGTTTGACACAAGTCATAAGATGACAGGTACGGCCCTGCGCAGGGTGCCCCACAGCTTGCTGTGGGTGACGTTGTCGCGCGGGGGAGTCGTCTCCCACCGCAAGTCGCCGAACCCGGTCACGGGGCGGTGGGGCACCGGGCTGGTTGCCGTGATGGCGGTCTTGCTGGTGTGGCCGTCCACCAATCTCCGCGCGGCCGATCCCGGCGAGGCGGTCTTCACGTTCCTGAAGCTCGGGGCCGATGCCCGTGCCGAGGGCATGGGTGGCGCGGCGGTGGCATTGGCCGAGGGCGTCAGCGCGCTCTATTACAACCCGGCGGGGATCGCGGAGAGCCGTCCCGGCGAACTCCAGTTGACCTACCACAACTGGGTGGCCGACATCCAGTCCGGATTCGTCGGCGCGGTCACACGGCTGGGCGAGGACACCCGTGTCGGGGGGTCGATTCAGTACGTGGACTACGGCGAGTTCCTCCCGGCCGATGTCAACGGGAACCCCCGTGCCGACTTCAGCGCGTCGAACTTCGCCCTCGGGTTAAGCGTGGCGCGGGTCGTGGCCGAACGCACCTCCGTCGGACTCACCGGACGATTCATCACCGAGGCGATCGACGGGGAATCGCAGACCGGCGTTGCCGTCGATGCGGGTCTCATCCACCGGCTGGCGGATGAGCGCACCCAGGTGGGCGTGGCGGTGCGCAACGCCGGTTCGCAGATGACCACCTTCGGCGATGCGCCCAAGGAGAATCTGCCGCTCACACTGGTTGCCGGGTTCTCGCACAAGATGCGCGGCGCGCCGCTTCTGCTCGCGGCCGACGCGATGAAACCGTACGATGATGACTTCGGTGTGGCCTTCGGCGCGGAGGCCATGGTCGCGCGCTCGCTGGCGATCCGTGCGGGGTACAACACGCTCAATGGCCGCATCGACACCGGTTCGGATTCCGACAAGACCGCCGGATTTCGAATCGGCGCCGGATTCACCACCGCGCGGTTGAGCATCGATTACGGCCTCGGGCTTATGTCCGAACTGGGCTCAAGTCACCGGGTCACCCTCAAGACACACCTATAACGCCATGAAATCGACGGCCTCCGGACTCCCTCTGGCTGGTGTCTACCGGCGCCGGGGAGTCCGTTGCGTTTTCACCGGCCGGCCGGTTCGCATGGCGGGACTCATTGTCGCTGCTCTTGTGGCCGCTTCGTTTTCGTCCGGCTGTTCCCATGAGGCTCGTCCGAATCCCAAGGAAACACTCGGCCAGATGTTCGAGGCGATGCGCAATTCCGATTCGGTCTCGCTGGCCCTGAACATCGATCTGGCGAGCGCCGCCGCCAGTGTGCAGAACGAACTTCCGCAAGTGCAGGACACCACGGTTGAGAGCATCGACTGGGGCGCGATCCTGCTCTCCGAGATGGTCGGTGAAGGCGGCCTGCGCAATCGCTGGCTGAACGAACATCAGATTGTGCTCGGACGCGCCGAAACACACGGCGACACCGCGCTGGTCGAAATCTCGTTCCTGGACCGGGTCACACGGGTTCAGTACTACAACAAGATGGAGTTGATTTACCGTGGCGACCGCTGGATCGTCACGCGCTTCCGCACCCTATGATCAGAATCTCGCTCGACAACGGGGTCACTTACAACGCCTCCGATGTTGCGTGTCGCACATCGCGCGGGGGTTTGGGCGATGACAACCCCGGGGGGCACAGGACAGGTCGCGCAGGAAGGGTGCGTGGATGTGGCGCGTCTGGCCCAACTCATGTTGGAGGATCGCGACATCATGCTCGTCGATGTCCGCCGCACCGAGGAGTGGATGTCGCTTCGCGCTCCCCAAACGAAGGTGTTTGTGCCGTACGATGAATTGACGCACCGCCACGCCGAATTGGCCGCCGACCCCGGCACGCCGATCTACCTGATCTGCCGCAGCGGACGACGCAGCGCCATCGGCGCCGAGACGCTCTCGAAGCTCGGCTACCGGCGAGTCTACAACGTCAGCGGCGGGATGAAGGCCTGGGTGGCGGCCGGACTGCCGGTCGAAACGGGTCCCCCGCGATCGGCGATGGCGGAGGGATAGCTTGCCCCCGCGCAAAACTTCCAAAACACCGCACTACCTCCCCGGTGTTCCGCTGGCGTTTCTCGATGTCGAGACCACCGGCCTGTCGCCCTCTGCCGGCCACCGGGTCTGCGAAATCGCGATCCTGCGCATCGAGACCGATGGAACCGAGCGGGTATTCGAGTCGCTGGTCAATCCGAAACGGCGCATCTCCGCCGGCGCGTTTGCCGTCAATGGCATCACCGAGGACATGGTGAGAACGGCGCCGCCTTTTCCCGAACTCCTGCCGGCGATGGATGAAAAATTCGCGGGCGCTGTTTTGGTGGCGCACAACGCCCCGTTCGATCTTGGTTTCCTCGAATCGGAATTCAGGCGCGCGGGGCGCACGGCGGCTTTCGACCGGGTGATCGACACACTCGGCATCGCGCGGACTCTTCTG
>JBFMFQ010000308.1:0-2499 GCA_040752075.1 Candidatus Zixiibacteriota bacterium
GGCTCAATTGCCGTGCGTCGTCAATCAGAACGATCCCATGCACGTGATTTGGCATTATGACGAATGCATCCAACGCGATCCCATCGTAGTGGGCGGGCAGGTCGATCCAGCATGCATTGACGATTCGTGCCAGGTCGTTTCCGATAAACCTATGGTCGCGAATCGATCCGAGTGCACACTCCCGGTCCTTGACGCAAATCGTAATGGCATATGCGCCCGCCAGCGAGTAGTCGTACCCCGGCAAACGAAGCGGTTTCCTCCTCGGCGGGCTGGGGCGGGTCTCAGACCCGCCCCTACGGGGGTTCGTCTCAGATCTTGTCACGTCGATCAGCCTTCAAAATCCACCCCTACGGATACAACCGCCCCAATGTCCTGGCAAACGGGATTGTCTCGCGGACATGGTCCAATCCGCAGATCCAGGACACCATGCGTTCGAGGCCCATGCCGAAGCCGGCGTGCGGGACTGAACCGTATTTGCGCAGGTCCAGATACCAGCCGTACGATTCCTCTGGCAGTTTCTGCTCGCGGATGCGCGCGACCAGACGGTCGTGATCGTCCTCGCGCTGCGACCCGCCGATGATTTCCCCGTAGCCCTCGGGCGCGAGCAGGTCATCGCAAAGGACCGTGTCGGTGTTGGCCGGGTTCTCCTTCATGTAAAACGCCTTGCAGACCTTTGGCCAGTTGTACACGAAAAGCGGACGCTCGTATTCCTCCATCAGTTTCTCTTCATCGGGCGCACCGAAATCGAGTCCCCACTCTATGGGCATCCCGGCTTTCCTCAGCCGCGCGACCGCTTCATCATAGGAGAGCCGCGGAAACGGCGGCTTGACCGCCTCGAGCTTGGCGACATCGCGGTCGAGGCCGGCCAGCTCCACACGCGAGTGCTGGAGGACCCAGTCGATGATGTAACACACCAGTTCCTCCTGCAGACGCATGTTGTCCTCGGAGTTGTTGTATGCCACTTCGGGCTCGATCATCCAGAACTCGTTGAGGTGTTTTCGCGTTTTGGATTTTTCCGCGCGGAAAGTCGGTCCAAAGCAGTAGACCCGTCCATGCGCCATCGCCGCCGCCTCGACATACAATTGGCCGGTCTGCGCCAGATACGCCTTGCCCAGATCGAAGTATTGCGTTTCAAAAAGCGTGCTGGCGGTCTCGCCGATCGAGCCGGTCAGAATGGGAGTGTCGATCAGGACAAACTCGCGTTCGTAGAAGAACCGGCGGATCGCCATCACGATCTCGTTGCGGATGCGCATGATCGCATGCTGGCGCGAGGAACGCAGCCAGAGGTGACGGTTGTCCATCAGGAACGCCGGCCCGTGCTCCTTGGGCGTGATCGGGTACTCCTGCGCGACTTGAATGACCTCCAGCGACTTGACGGTCATCTCAAACCCGCCCGGGGCGCGTTTGTCCTCGCGCACCGAGCCGGTCATCACGAATGACGATTCCTGCGTGAGCCGCTCGAAATCGGCAAAAGCCGATTCCTCGCATTCGCCATGCACCAGCACCCCTTGCAGGTACCCGGTTCCATCGCGCAGCACGGCGAACTTGATCTTGCCGCTGGATCGTTTCTGGTACAGCCAGCCGCGCACGGTCACGGTTTGGCCGGTGTGGTTCTTGAGTTCGGAGATGTAAACGTTCATGGCTGTCGAGTCTGCACTTTCTCCAGTTTCAATGATGACTGTCTCTTGCTGTCGAATTGTCGCATCTGTCGGTTGGCATCGCCTGTCAACACTTGGCCTTGAAGTCTGGCGCGCCGCCATGCCGAAACCGTGGCGCTCCCCGCGTTCAGCGAATGCACGAACCGCCGTTTCCAGGAGGCGGGACCGGTCCACGGACCCTCGCCAGGAGACTCGCGTAGCGCTGCACTCACCTCCCGCAAAGTTGTCAGTCCCCCGACCATGAGGCGCGGGATGGCAAACGGATTGCTCGGCGCGTCCGCGCTCGGGGTGATCGCGAATGCCGCCTCATAGCCCGCATCACGCGCCGCCTGACGGACACGCTCGTTGTGACGCCCGTACGGGTAGGACAGGTAGCGCACCGGCTTGCCGAGTTTGTCCTCGATCATCGTACGGGAATCGGTCAGTTCAGCAGTCAGCGATCGCGGCGACAGCAGCGTCAGATCCGGGTGAGTCATCGAATGCGACCCGAACTCGATCCCGCAAGCGGCCCAAGCACGCGCCTCGTCCCACGTCATCATTGGTCTCGGGCGTCCCAGGATTCGCACATCCCAGTTGTCACGGCCGCCCATCGCCGACGGGATCAGGAACACGATTCCACCCCAGCCCCGCGTTTGCAACTCTGGCAGCGCGTACTGGCCGATGCAGGCCAGTCCATCATCAAAGGTCAAAGTCACCCGTTGGTCTCCGGGGTCGGGCGCAACGGGCATCCCTGACGAAGCGACCAACTTCAGGACAGTCCGGAATCGGACCGGGCTCAGTCTGGTCATCTCCAGACCGCGCGGAGGCTCGACTCTATGGAATCCGAAAACTGGCACGCGCC
>JBFMFQ010000309.1:0-2475 GCA_040752075.1 Candidatus Zixiibacteriota bacterium
GGAGGCGGGGCGACGAAGCAATCCCGCGCCGATTACAGCGACGTCGCGATGGAACGGGATTGCTTCGTTGGTCGTCCCGCTCCGCGGGACTCCCGCCTCGCGATGACCGCCCACGGGATGTCGCTGCGATGACAGCCGGGCTGGCGCCCCCCGTGTGCCCCCCCTGCGGCGAATTGTGATAGCGCATCTGCGCTTCGTGTCATATCCATCGGGCATGCCGCAGGGTGAACAGGTGGTGCATCCGCTTTGGGAATCGCCGGTGCAGTATGTGAAGGGGATCGGGCCGAGGCGTGCGGCGGCGTTGAAGGAGGTCGGTATCCTGACCGGGGCTGATCTCTTTTTGCATTTGCCGCGACGGTTTCTGGATCGGTCGAACGTGGTCACGATCGACCGTTTGAGGCCGGATGAGACCGTCACGGTGGTCGGCAAGATTGCGGCATCGGGAGTCATCAGGGGACGCAAGAACCGGTTTGAGGCGGTGATGGTCGACGGGACCGGGCAATTGCCGCTCGTCTGGTTTTCCGGGATACGGTGGGTTGCCGAGGCGCTCAAGAAGAATGTGCGCCTCGCGGTGTCCGGCAAGGTGCAGTATTACTACGGGGTGCAGATGACTCATCCCGAGTATGAAATACTCGAGAATGAGGACGCGGATGATTTCACGCACACCGGGCGTGTCATCCCGGTTTATCCCTCGGGTGAGGAGTGGCGTGCGGCGCGTTTGGAGCCACGCACATTGCGCCGGATCATCAAGCCGTTGGTGACCGGGCCCGGCGCGGTGTTTCACGATTACCTCCCCCCTGCCGTGCCGGAGAAGGTTGCGCTGCCCGATCTCGGGTGGGCGATTGCCAATGCGCACTATCCGCAAACGACGAAAGATGCCGAGCGGGCGCGTGAACGGCTGGCCTTTGATGAACTTTTGTTCCTGCAACTGACGCTGGCCGGGCGGCGTGAACAGATCGATGCGCGTCAGGACGGCCGTGCCTGCCCCGCGAAGGGTGTGCTGGCGCGTCAGCTGGTCGATGCCCTGCCATGGAAACTGACCGGGGCGCAGAAACGGGTGATCTCGGAGATCACCGCGGATTTGCGTTCGCCGCGTGCGATGCGGCGGTTGTTGCAGGGGGATGTCGGGTCGGGCAAGACGGTGGTTGCGGCGGTGGCGATGGCGCTTTGGGCGGAGCCAGGGACGGGGACCGGACCAATGGGTGTGTCGAAGGATAAGGGCAATGCGCAGGATGTCGGCTCGGATCGGGATTGCTTCGTCGCTTCGTCCCGCCTTCGGCGGGACTCCGTTCCTCGCAATGACCCTCCAAAGCAGTCATTGCGAGCGAAGCGAAGCAATCCCGTTGTCGAAGTTAGCTCAGCACCAACAGCCGACAGTTTTCAACACGGACCACTGCCCGGGGCACAGGCGGCATTGCTTGTCCCGACGGAGATTCTCGCCGAGCAGCATCACCACACGCTGACGCGTCTTTTTGCGCCGCTGGGGATGGAGTCCGTGCTGATCACCGGGTCGCTCAAGGCGAAGGAACGGCGCGAGCGGCTGGCACTGGTTGCCAGCGGCGAGGCGAAGATCATTGTCGGGACGCATGCGCTGCTTTCGGAGAATGTCGAGTATCATGATCTCGGGCTGGTGGTGATCGATGAGCAGCATCGGTTCGGGGTCGCACAGAGACAGACACTGGTCGAGAAGGGACATCGCCCCGATCTTTTGGTCATGACCGCCACGCCGATTCCGCGCACGCTCGCGCTCACGCTGTATGGCGATCTCGACGTCTCGGTGCTGGGCGAGAAGCCGCCGCAAAAGGGGACGATCCGCACGGTCTGGCGGACTGGGGAGGCGCGTGAGAAGATCTACGGGTACATCCGCACCGCGGCCAAGCGCGGCGATCTGACTTATATCGTCTATCCCCTTGTTGAGCAGTCCGAGAAATCCGACCTGAAGGCGGCGGTCGCGGGATATGAGGAGTTGCAGGAGCATCTGGCGGGATTGCGGATCGGGCTGGTGCATGGGCGGATCAAGACCGCCGAGCGGCAGGCGGTGATGGAGGCGTTTTATGCCGGGGCGCTCGATGTGCTGGTTTCGACCACGGTGATCGAGGTCGGTGTCGATGCGCCGGCGGCGCGTTTGATGATCATCGAAAACGCCGATCGTTTCGGGCTCTCGCAGTTGCACCAGTTGCGCGGCCGCATCGGACGCGGCCCGGGCGAATCGATCTGCGTCCTGATGGTCGAGAAGCGCGCCAATCCCATTGCGCAGGAGCGTCTCGATGTCCTCTGCACCACCGACGACGGCTTTGTCATCGCCGAGCACGACCTGCGTTTGCGCGGCCCCGGCGAATTCCTCGGCACACGCCAACACGGTCTCCCCGAATTCCGCATCGCAAATCTCATCCGTGACGCGGCCCTGGTCGAACCGGCGCGTCAGGCGGCGGCGGAGTTGAGCGGGCGGGTGGGTGAGTGGCCGCTCTTGAAGCG
>JBFMFQ010000031.1:0-22277 GCA_040752075.1 Candidatus Zixiibacteriota bacterium
CGGTCCCGCGATGCGGGACAAATCCACCGGCGATTAAGCGATAACCTTCGCGGAGAGCAAGGTCTTTTTCAGCCACTCGGTCGTCGAGGACTTCGGACGCACGATCGGGTAGCCCATGCCGCGTGCGATGATCGCCTGCGCGCAGATGCCCAGCGCACGGGAGACCGAGAAGAGAACCGTGTAATACGGGAACTCGGTCATGCCGTACTTGTAGAGCAACGCACCCGAGCCGGCGTCAACGTTCGGCCACGGATCCTTGATCTTCTTCACCTGTTTGAGCACGTTCGGCACCACGTCGAAGACCTTCGCGACGATCTGGAAGACCTCGTCCTGGGCACAGTACTTCTTGCCGAAGGCGAGGAAGGCATCGAAACGCGGATCGGTGATGCGCAGAACCGCATGACCGTAGCCGGGGACAACATGCCCGGATTCGAGCGTTTCCCAGGCGTACTTCTCGAGCTGCTCATCGGTCGGGACACCGCCGAACTTCTTCTTGGTGTCGAGCACCCAGGCCAGGCACTCCTGATTGGCCAGACCGTGCAGTGGGCCCGCCAACCCGTTCAACCCCGCCGACAGCGAATAGTACATGTCGGAAAGCGCCGAGTTGACCGTCGAGGCCGACGCCGCCGAGACATTGCCGGATTCATGGTCGGAGTGCAGCACGAGGTAGAGGCGCATGAGCCGCGCAAAGTCGCCCGACGGATCGGGGATGCCGAGCATGTGAACGTAGTCGCCCGACCAGTCCTGGTGCGGGTCGCTGGGGATGCGCGGGCCCTTGTTGAAGCGCAGGCGATAGACATACGCCGCGATCGCGGGCAGCCGCGCAATGATGTCGAGTGAATCATCGAGGGTCGCTTCCCAGTACTGATCCTTCTTCATGCCCTCGTCGTATTTCTTGCGGAACACCGACTCGCGCTCCATGACCAAAATCGCGGTGTCCAGCATGCACATCGGGTGCGAATCGCGCGGCATCGCCTCGAGAACCTTCCAGACATAGTCCGGAACCTGCGCGCGCTTCTTCAACTCCGACTGCAAAGACTGGAGGGAATGCTCATCCGGCAGCGAGCCGGTGAGAAGCAGCCAGAAAACTTCCTCCGGGAGGCGTTCGGTCAACTGCTTGACCGGGATGCCGCGGATGATGAGCCCCATGTCAGGCTCGACCGACGAGGTGTCGCAGACCAGCGCGCGTATTCCGCGCATCCCGCCGTACACCTGCGAGAGGGTCACCTTGCCCACCGCGTCTTCGCCGTGTTCCTTGACGAATACGGAGATTTCATCTCTCCACTTGGGGATCAGTTTCTGCAGAGTTTCTTGTAGCGTCGCCATGGCGCCTCTCTTTCCTGCTGTTAATGCCGGGTCCTTCTCCAACGTGAATATCGGCCAATTTCTCTCTTGTCGCCTGCCCGCGTTGTCACCAATTCGGCGGCTTGTCGCCCGTGGACCTCAACGCTCGTGAAATCCGTAACAAGCGTCTAATCCCTAATATCTTACGCAGAGCCGATCAAGCGGTTTATCGAGAACCGGCCCGTTGCGTGTCAAAATATGGGATGTCCAAGAGGTACAATCGTACGCCCCTTGGCCCGCGCGCCCTTCTGTTTGTATACTGTGACCGAGGTGACCGGCCTCCAGTACACCCAGAACTGAGTGACTGCCCGGCTTACAGAGGGGAGTATCATGATCAAACGTGAAGATGCATTGGAATACCACAGTCGCGGGCGCAAGGGCAAAATCGAAGTCGTGCCGACCAAACCCTGCATGACGCAGCTTGACCTGTCGCTTGCTTACACGCCCGGAGTGGCGGTGCCCTGCCTGGAAATCGAAAAGAACCCGGAACTGGCGTTCCAGTACACGGCCAAGGGAAACCTGGTCGCGGTGATCAGCAACGGCACCGCGGTCCTCGGGCTGGGTCACATCGGGGCCCTGGCCGGCAAGCCGGTGATGGAAGGCAAGGGTGTTCTATTCAAACGCTTTGCCGACATCGATGTGTTCGACATTGAAATTGACGAACTCGACCCCGACAAGATCGTGGAAATTGTCAAAGCTTTGGAACCGACATTCGGCGGCATCAATCTCGAGGACATCAAGGCGCCCGAGTGCTTCCACATCGAGGAACGGCTGAAGGCCGAAATGAAGATCCCGGTCTTCCACGACGATCAGCACGGCACCGCCATCATTTCGGGTGCGGCGCTGCTCAACGCCTGCGAACTGGCCGGCAAGGACTTGAACAAAATCAAGGTTTTGTTCAACGGGGCAGGCGCTTCCGGCATTGCCTGCGCCAATCATTATGTCAATCTCGGAGTCAAACTCGAGAACATCGTTCTCTGCGACACCAAGGGCGTGGTCTACAAGGGACGCACCGAGGGCATGAACAAGTACAAGGAGCGGTTCGCCTCCGCCACCACCGCCCGCACCCTGGCCCAGGCGTTTGAGGGGGTCGATGTCTTCTGCGGCTGTTCCGTGGCCAATGTGGTCACCAAGGACATGGTCCGCTCCATGGCCAAAAACCCGATCATCTTCGCGATGGCAAACCCCGATCCGGAAATCACCTATCCGGACGCGAAGTCGGTCCGCGACGACCTGATCATGGCGACCGGACGCTCGGATTACCCGAACCAGGTGAACAACGTGCTCGGGTTCCCGTTCATCTTCCGGGGCGCGCTCGATGTCCGGGCCCGGGCCATCAACGAAGAGATGAAGGTGGCGGCCACGCATGCCCTTGCTTCGCTGACCAAGGAACCGGTTCCCGAGTCGGTCGCGGCGGCGTACGGCGGCGTCGAATTGACCTTCGGCCCCGACTACATCATCCCCAAGCCGTTCGACTTCCGCGTGCTGCTCTGGGAGGCGAAGGCCGTGGCGAAGGCCGCCATGGAAACCGGCGTTGCGGGAGTCCAGATTGATCTCGACAAGTACACCGAACAGCTCGAAGCGCGCCTCGGGCGTTCGCGTGCGGTCATGCGCGATGTGATCAACCGCGCCCGCCGCGAGCCCAAGCGCATCGTGCTGCCGGAGGGGTACGCCCCCCGCATTCTGCGCGCCTCGCGCGTCATCCGCGATGAGGAAATCGGCACACCCATCCTGGTCGGTGATCCGGAAAAGATCAAGTCGACCGCCGCCGAACTCAGTGTCGACATCAATGACATCGAGATCGTCAACCCGGCCACGTCCACCTGGACCGAGTCGTTTGTCGAGGAGTACTATCGTCTCCGCCGGCGCAAAGGCGCGACCATGCGCGATGCGCGCCGCCTGATGCAGGACAACCACTACTTCGGCCTGATGATGGTCCGCACCGGCAAGGCCGATGGGCTTGTCGCCGGGGCGTCGATGCACTATCCCGAGGTCCTGCGCCCGGCCCTGCAGATCTTCCCGAAGGCATCCGGCCCCGAACGCGTGGCGGGCATGAACATGGTGATCCTGAAGGACGACATTCTGTTTTTCGCGGACACCACCGTAAACATCGACCCGACCGCCGAAGAACTGGCCGACATTGCCTGCACCTGCGCGCGCGAAGTGCGCCGCTTCGGCATGGAGCCGAAGATCGCCCTTCTGTCGTTCTCCAACTTTGGTTCGGTCCGCCACCCGTTCACCGACAAGGTCCGCCGCGCGGTGTCCATCATCAAGGACCGCGAGCCGCACCTGATCGTTGATGGCGAAATGCAGGCCGACACCGCGGTGACCCCGGCGATCCTCGCCGAGACATACCCGTTTGCGAAACTCAAAGAGCGCGCCAACCTGCTCATCTTCCCCGATCTGCAGTCTGGCAACATCGCCTACAAGCTGATCCAGCGTTTGGGCGACGCCGAAATCATCGGCCCGCTTCTGGTCGGCATGGAGCGCCCGATTCAGGTCCTGCAGGTGGGCTCGTACACCGTTCGCGACATCGTGCACCTGGCCGCGGTCACCGTGGTCGAGGCGCAAGGACGCATGCGGCGTGAGTTGTTTGTGCCGAAGGAGGAAATCAGCGAGCCGGAGGGAGTTCACTCCGCCCGTCGCTGATTGCGAAGTCCGTCGTTACGCGGAGGGGCATCCGAGCCGGGGTGCCCCTCCTTTTCTTTGCTTGAAGCGAATCGCGAAATGCGGTTTCGTTTCCGTCAAGGAGGCGATCATGCGACACATCATGCGATGCCTGACACCGATCCTGTGTTGGACGGTCACTGGAACGGCCGTGGCCGGAGCGACCGGTCTTCCGCTGCGGCCGGTGTCCACCTACTCCATCGTTGCGCGCGATTCGGTGACCGGCCAGATGGGCGTGGCCGTTCAGTCCCACTGGTTTTCCGTTGGGCCGGTTGTCCCCTGGGCCGAGGCCGGTGTGGGGGCCATCGCGACACAGTCGTTCGTGAAAGTCGACTACGGCCCCGATGGGCTCGACCGTCTCCGAAACGGACTGAGCCCCGCCGATGCACTGGCCGCCATGCTTGCCGCTGATTCCGGACGCGCGGTGCGGCAAGTCGCGATCGTGGATGCGCAGGGACGGGTCTCGGCCCACACAGGCGCCCGGTGCATCACCTATGCCAGCCACATCACCGGACCCGGGTTTTCGGTGCAGGCGAATCTCATGGCGGATTCGACCGTGCCGGCCGCGATGGCAACCGCTTACACGAACACGGTGGGAGATCTGGCTGAACGCATGATCGCCGCCCTGCGTGCCGGTGAAGGCGAGGGGGGAGACATCCGCGGACGGCAATCGGCGGCGATCCTCATCGTGGATGGCGAAAGGCACGATAAGCCGTGGCAGGGACGGCTCGTCGAGCTTCGGGTGGAGGACCATCCCGCACCGGTGGAGGAACTTGCGCGATTGTATGGACTGCACGCCGCCTACGACTGGATGAACCGGGGTGATCTCCATGCCGAACGCGCCGAATGGGACAGCGCCGTGGTCTGCTATGGAACCGCCGAAAAGCTCGCGCCGCAGATTGTCGAACTGCCGTTCTGGCATGCAGTGACACTCGCGTCGGCGGGAAAACTCGAAGATGCCCTGCCGGTCTTCCGGCGGGTGTTCGCCGCAGAACCGCGCTGGATCGAACTTGTTCCGCGTCTGGTCCGCTCGGATCTGCTCCCACCCGACACGTCCGTGATCAACCGCATCCTGCAGGAGGCGCCGAAGTGAGCACTCGTTCCCGTTGTGCGGTGATCGCCTTGATCGCCGTGGCCGTGTCCGGCTGCGGTGGCGGCAATCCGATCGTGTCCCGCGATGATCCCGCCGAAATCCACTATCTCGGGACGGAGATTCTCTATCACGAAGTGGAGGGAAAGAAGGACCACTCGATCGTTCTCGTTCTCGCCACCTGGTGCGGGTATTGCACACGACTGAAGAATGAGACGCTCACCGACTCGTCGGTGATCGCCATCCTGCACGAGTCCTTCAATGTCGTCGCCATTGACCCGGACTCCGATTCTCTCGTCGTGCACGGAGACTCGACGGTGACAAGCAAAGTCTTTGCCCGGAACATCTATGGGGTTCGCGGATATCCTTCGATGATCTTTCTTGATCGCCAAGGCGAAGAACTGGGAATCGTCGCCGGTTACCGGCCGCCCGCGGATTTCGTCTCACTTCTGGAACTGGTCTTAAGAAATTACCCCGCCGACCGGTCACGGAGCCGCTCCCTGGACAGTAATCCGGCTGTCCCGAGCAGATGAGGGGGAGCAACGCTGCGATGAGATTTCTGCTGACGCATTCTCTTCTGATGGGTTTGCTCTTTCTCCTCTGTCCGCCAATGACTAGAGCCGGAACCGATTCCGGCTTGTGCGGTCTGCCGTCCGGAATCGGCGCACGCTGGACCTACACCTGCGCCGATTCAACCGGTCGGATCATCGATACCCTCCGAATCGTCACGGTTGGCGGGTCGGTCGCTTCCGATTCCATCTCCACCGACATCTGGGAACTTGGCTACTCCCGGCCCACAACACGGCCGTTTCCCGTCGATACCGACACCGTGTTTGCCGGACGTGACGGGTCCAGGTTGCTCCTGCAAGGGCAAAACCAATGCTGCGCGTTCCTCGAACTCGGCTGGCCCCCGCTGATCGGCGCCGGCGAGCTGCCGGGAGACACGACCCGCATCGACAGTGTCTGGGTAGCGTCGATTGAGGAGGTCACCGTCCCTGCCGGAACTTTCACTGAGTGCGCACAGGTCAGCATCCGGGAACGCCTTGGCGACCGGCGGGAATTATTCCGACTGTGGATCAGTCCGCAAAGCGGCATCGTCCGGATGGAGAGAGCCCCCGTTGGCGCCGGCGGTGTGGTTCGCGCATGGCAACTCATTGATACATATCGCCCTGCAAAAACCGACTGAAATAATCCTTAATAGCATAGACACTGCGTCAATAGGTATCCATCGATCATTGGTTCTGTCCGGTCTCGAAATTCCATGGAATAGAACGCCCTGTCATGGGTAGATAGGTTCGTACGGCGTCCAGAACGCGACTTTTCTCCCGGGGGATTGATATGAACGCGACCACAAGGCGTTCGCTGTCGGTGATGCTGGCCCATGCGGCGGCGCTGGGACTGTCCTGCGTCAAACGAGCCATGGGCCCGCCGCCCGAACCAATCAACACGCCCATCCACGAGCCATGGGAGGATGAGGAGGCGGAGAACATCGCCCTCCTGTTGTCCGGGCATCTCTGCGCCCCCAGGGACCTCTACGAACAGGTCCGGAGCGATCTGGCAGCGATTCGGGAGTCGTGGGGGGATACGATGCCCCGGGTATCGACAATTCGGCACCACGGATTCTTCATTCCAGGAACGTTATCACTTGGTGTCACACCTGAAACGCTAAACCAAATCCAGAATGGGGTCTACACGGCCTGGGACTCGCTCAACCAGCGCTTCCGGCTTAGGGAAACGGACATCAGCGGATATGCACTTGTGGTGCACTTGACTTTTGAGGCGCGAGTCCACTGGGACACTCTGAGCGTCGCGTACGCCGACCTGCCAGGCCTGCGATGGGTGGAGCCGCAGTCGTACGGCGGGGACTGGCCGGAACTCTACGTTCGTCGAGTGGATCGCGGGATTGGATACCTGTTTAGTGATGCATGGGGAGACTGCTATGCGGGCTGTGCCTACAGCCACTACTGGTATTACAGAGTTCAGGGACGTTGCATCGAGTACGTTGGCAACTGGTTCCCCCAAGCCGAAATGCCGGAACCCGAACCGACTTGGTGGGAAGAGGCGAGCAAGAGTATCATAATCTACTGAGCGAATTGGCCGGTCGGCACCCGATTGCCCTAGCCGGGATCGCCGGAAGTTGCGGACCGCCACGCTCAGAGGGGGTCAAGATGCGTTGCCATCACTTTTCATGGACTTGGATGGTGCTTTCCGCAATGATCGCCTGGGAATGCACTTCTGATCACCCCACGCAGCATCAGTCGGAATCTTTGCGCTTGGCACCGTTGGCTGACGAAAACGCAGAATTGCTGGCCCTTTACCTTTCAGGTGAAACGGAGGCACCGCTTCCGCTCTATCAGAGGATTCATGGGCACTTGGAGCGAATCCGCGCTGACTATGACTCCCTTGTGGCATTAGACTCCATCGCCTTTCATGCACCGTGGGTCCCCAGCTTCCTCTCGGTCACCGCCGATTCGGAAGCGCTCGAGCACTTGGTTGGCGCAGGGAACCCAGTGTGGGATTCTCTGGACGCGATCTATCAACCAACCGTTTATAAGACCCGACGTCTCCTGCAGTTCCCAGGTCGCTTGCATCCCGAACGGTTGGCCGATGCGTACCGCGAGGTCGAGGCCCTGGGCAACGTTTACGTCGAGCGTGGGACGATGTCTTGGGCGATCTACACTCATCAGATCTATCCAACCCGAATTGACGCCGACTCAATTGTCTATCTGTTTCATCGCGGTGACGGTTTTCCGTTTGATCCCGTCCCAATTGGCGGAAACGAGTTCTGGTGCTTTTTCGCTGGTGAACAGGGTGTCCATTACGCGGGCTCCTTCTATAAGCCTCTTTCGCGGCGGATCCAATTCCCTCCAACTGGCCATTCCCCGGATTGGTGGGTAACTGTGTGTCCCACGGTTTTGGAGTTCACGGGACTGCCCGAGTCGTGGTGCGAGTAAGCCCTGATCCTTGATCAATGGAGGGAGTGATGCAAACAGTTCTCAGATTCATGATGATGTGCTGTCTGGCGCTGCTCGTTGGCTGCGCCGAGCAACCGGCAGTGACTCCGGAGGCGGTCGAAAACCCGGACCCCAATCCCACGGGCGCTGACATCGAGCCGGCCCTGGCGACTGCTGTCAACTCATTCGGGTTCGATCTCTTGCACAAGGTGAGGGGAGAATCGCCCAATGAGAACGCTTTCATCTCCCCGGCCAGTGTGCACATCGCACTCGCCATGACATACAACGGCGCACGCAATGAAACCGAAGCCGCCATGTCCCGCACGCTCGAAATTTCCGGAATGACCAGAGATGAAGTTAATAGCTCGATGAGAGATCTCCTGTCGGTCCTGGCCAATCCCGATTCCGGCGTGGACCTGTCCATCGCCAATTCGATCTGGGCGAAAGAGGGGAATCCCTTCAACGAGAACTTTCTAACACGCACCCGGGATTATTACAGCGCCAAGGTGGAGCGGGTTGATTTTACTGATCCGGCCACGGTCGACTTCATCAATGGCTGGGTGTCCGAACAAACACACGAGAAAATCCCGACCATCGTCGAGCCGCCGCTTGATCCCGACTTAATCATGATCCTCATCAACGCCGTCTACTTCTACGGCGCCTGGACCGTGACATTCGATGACTCCCTGACCTCCAACGAGCCATTCACTCTGACCGATGGCACCACTCGCACTGTACCGATGATGCGTCAATCCGGGTCGTACCGGTACTTGCGCGGATCGGGGTTTCAGGGAGTCCGCCTGCCCTACGGGCGTGATGGCCGGCTGGCGATGTATGTCCTCCTGCCTGACAACGGTACGTCGGTCAACTCACTGCTCGAGCGGCTCGATGCGCCGAACTGGTCGGAGTGGACCAAGGCATTCCAAGCGGCTGAGGGCGAGGTCCGGCTGCCGCGGTTCAAGATGGAACAAGACCTTGAACTAAACGATGCACTCAAAGCAATGGGGATGGAGATTGCCTTCAACCCGGGCCGCGCCGACTTCGGCGACCTGCACCCGATTAATGCCCTGGAGAACGTTTACATCAGCAAGGTCAAGCACAAGACTTTCGTGGAAGTCAACGAAAAGGGGACAGAGGCGGCGGCCGTCACCAGCGTGGAAGTGGTTATTACCACAATCGAGATTCCTCGCGAACGATTCGAGTTCCGGGCCGATCACCCGTTTGTCTTCGCGATCGTTGATGACGAAAGCGGCCTTGTGCTTTTCCTGGGGGTGATGGAGAATCCTGAGTCGTGAAGTTACCGACAGCGGGTGATCGAGGGTGTGCTACTCCTCCCCCAGATACGTCCGCCGTACCTCATCCGAGGTGAGCAGGTCCCCGCACGGACCGCACAGGGCAATCGTTCCGGTTTCCAGAACATACCCCTGCTGCGCAATGGTCAGCGCCATGTGCGCGTTTTGCTCCACCAGGAGGATGGTCTTGCCCTCCTGGTTGATCTGGCGGATGGCGGAAAACACCGTTTGAACGAGAATCGGCGACAGACCGAGCGAGGGTTCATCCATCAAGATCAACTCGGGGTTGCTCATCAGCGCGCGGCCGATCGCCAGCATCTGCTGCTCGCCGCCGGAGAGCGTGCCCGCCTTCTGACCGAGCCGCTCCGATAGGCGCGGGAAGAGGCCCATCACATTCTCCCAGTTGTGGGCGATTTCCTTTTTGTCCGATCGGGTAAACGCGCCCATCTGGAGGTTCTCGCGGACCGACAGGTTGGAGAAGATGATCCGCCCCTCCGGGACCTGCGCGATTCCCCGCCGCACAATTTCGTGGGCGGCGAGTTCCGTCAGGCAACATGAACGGCGCGCGTCGTCCCCGTCCGGCGTGTAGGTGATCCATCCCTCCACCGGCTGCAGGATGCCGGAGATCGTGCGCAACAGGGTCGACTTCCCCGCGCCGTTGGCGCCGATGAGCGTGACGATCGAACCCTTCTCAACGGCAAACGAGATTCCCTTTAGGGCGCGGATCGCGCCGTAGGAGACATGCAGGTTTTCGACCGACAGGAGTGTGCTCATCGTATTTCGTCAGTTGTGCGACAGCGGTTCGCCCAGGTACGCCTCGATCACCTTGGGGTCCTTTTGAATCACCTCGGGCTTTCCCTGCGCAATGATGACTCCGTGATCGAGGACGATGACCCGCTCGCAGATTCCCATGACCACCTTCATGTCGTGCTCGATGAGCAGGATGGTCAGGTGGCGCTCGGACTGCAGGCGGCGGATCAACTTCATCAGGTGGACTTTTTCGCTGGTGTTCATGCCCGCCGCGGGTTCATCCAGAAGCAGAAGTTTGGGATCGGTGGCCAGCGCCCGCGCGATTTCCAGCCGTCGCTGCTCGCCGTAGGGGAGGTTTCTCGCCTGCTCATCGGCGAAACGGTCCAGCTCCATGTACTTGAGAATCTCATGGGCACGGTGAACGACCTCATCCTCCAGCGCCTGCGAGGCCGTTCCACCCACCACAATCCGCCAGAGTGAATTCTCGGCGCTTCGGTGCATGGCCGCACGGATGTTATCGAGAACCGAGAGCGCCCCCCAGAGACGGATGTTCTGGAAGGTGCGCGCCATCCCGCAGTGGTTGACCCGGTGCGGCGGACGCCCGGTGATGTCCTCGTTGCAGAAGTGGATGCTGCCCTCATCGGGGCAGTACACACCGGTGGCCATGTTGAAGAGCGTGGTCTTGCCCGCGCCGTTGGGACCGATCAGCCCGACCAATTCCCCGGTGCTCACATGCAGCGAGACATGCTGGATCGCCTTCAGTCCGCCGAAGGACAGCGAAGTGTCGCGGTATTCCAGCACCGGTTTGCGGGTATCGTTCATGCCTTCTTCCCTGGAATTAACCAGTTCCAGCGAAACTCGCGGCCGCCCATCAATCCCTGCGGCCGCGTGAGCATCATGACGACCAGCAGGGCAGAGTAAATCACCATCCGCCAGGACTGGGCCACCCGCAGCACCTCCGGCAGAATGGTCAATGTCGCGGCGGCGATGATACTGCCGGTGATGCTCCCGCCCCCGCCGAGGATGACAAACACAAGGATCTCGACCGACCGCAGGAAGGTAAACGAGTTCGTGTGCAGGTACTGCAGGTAATGCGCCTGCAATCCGCCCGCGGCGCCGGCGAAAAACGCTCCGATGATGAAGGCCAGGACCTTGTAGCGTGTCGTGTCGATGCCCATCGCCGCGGCGGCATCTTCGTCTTCGCGCACCGCGATGATGGCCCGCCCGATGGTCGAGCGAATCAGGTTGCGCACCACGAGCACGCAGGCCCCGGCGACCAGAAAGACCCAGGTGAACGATGTCCAGGCGGGGATGTCGGTGAAACCGCGCGCGCCGCCGACGAAATCGGCGTTGAGGATAATCACACGGATGATCTCACCCATCCCCAGGGTGGCGATGGCGAGGTAGTCGCCGCGCAAACGCAAAGTCGGAATCCCGACCAGCACCCCCGCAATGGCCGCCGCAACGCCGCCGCCGAAAAGCGCCAACGCCAGCGCCGCCGATTCACCGGCCAGCGAGGCGGCGCCGGCGGGCAGCGATGCGATCATCGGCTCGAGCAGGTACACCGACAGGCCCGATGCGGTGTAGGCCCCCAGCGCCATGAATCCGGCGTGGCCGAGTGAAAACTGACCGGCGAATCCCAATATCAGATTCAGGCTCACCGCCAGCGTGATGTTGATCCCGATAAAGATGAGAATCTGCGTATAGTAGGCCCCGATGGCGGGTACAACCGTCTTCCCCAAAACGGCGAGCACCACGAGGTAAAGCAGCGCAACGGCCAGGGTTCGGATCGATCCGGTGAGCTTCATGGCCTAGAACTTTTCCCGCTCGGGTTTGCCCAGGATCCCGGTTGGCCGGAATATGAGCACGGCAACCAGGATGACAAAGGTGATGGCATCGCGGTAGGTCGATGACAAGTACCCGACCGTGAGTGTCTCGGCGACACCCATAATCAGTCCGCCCAGAATTGCCCCCGGGATGTTGCCGATCCCTCCCAGGACCGCGGCGACAAACGCCTTGAGGCCGGGCATGATGCCCATCAGGGGATCGATCTTGGGATTGTAAAGCCCGACCAGAATCCCCGCCGCCGCCGCCAGGGCGGAGCCGAGAACAAAAGTGAACGAGATCACTCGGTTGATGTTGATACCCATCAACCCCGAGGCATCGTGCGAAAAGGACACGGCACGCATCGCTGTTCCCATCCGGGTCCGGTGCACGATCAATTGCAGCGCCAGCATCAGCACAACCGATGTGACGATCACGATGATCTGGATGTTCGAAAACACCACGGCGCCGACTGTGTACGAGGCCCGCGGGATCAGCGGCGGGAAGTCTTTGGGATCCGCGCCGAACACAAGCTGTCCGAGGTTTTCCAGCAGGAGCGAAATGCCGATCGCGGTGATGAGCGCGGTCAGCCGCGGCGCTTTGCGCAAGGGGTGGTAGGCCGCCCGTTCGATGACGAACCCCAGCGCGGCGCAGACCACCATGCTCCCGGCCATCGCGGCCAGAAACGGCATCCCCCACGCACTCTCGCCGGATCCGAAGTGAAAGAGCCGGCCGACATAGAAACCGATGAAGGCGCCGACCATGTAGACATCACCGTGCGCAAAGTTGATCAGACGCAGGATGCCATAGACCATGGTGTAGCCGAGGGCGATCAGCGAATAGATCGCCCCCAGCGAGACACCGTTCACCAACTGCTGCAGAAACTGCGACAAAGAGGACCGCCCTGTGCCCGGTTACGGCTGAATCACATCATAGACTTTGAGTTTGCCGCCCTCGATCTGAAGCATCACGGCCGCTTTGCGCGCGTTGCGCTCAGCGTCGATCGTGACCGTGCCGCACACACCCGGGAAATCCCGCGTCTGCGCGATCGCATCGCGGATCTTCGCCCCCTCGGCGGAACCCGCCCGCGCGATCGCATCGAACAACAAGTTGGCGGCATCGTAGGAGAGCGGCGCCATCGCATCGGGGATGTTGCCGTACTGCTTTGAGTATTTGTCGACAAAGGTGCGCACCAAATGACTCGTGTCCTCCGCGGAGTAATGGTTGCAGAAGAACGAACCCTCGACCGCTTCGCCGCCGATCTCCACGGTCCGCGGCGAATCCCAGCCGTCACCGCCGATGAGGACCACATTCATGTTTTGTTCCTGGACCTGCTTGGCAATCAGGCCGGCTTCCGTGTAGTATCCCGGTATGAAAATGGCCTGCGGATCGGCCGCCTTGATGGTGGTAATCTGCGCCCGGAAATCCGTGTCGCCCTCGGAATACGATTCTTCGCTCACAATCTCCGCGCCGAGCGCGAGCGCCTCGCCCTTGAAGTATTCCGCCAACCCGATGCTGTAATCGTTCTTCACATCCGTGAGAACCGCGAGACGTTTGAGCCCGAGGTTCTGGGCCGCGAACCGCGCGCACACAACCCCCTGGAACGAGTCGGTGTAACAGACACGGAAGATGAAATCCCCAACCTGTGTGACCTTGGGATTGGTGGACGCGGGGGTGATGAGCGGCACACCGGCTTTCTGTGCGATCGGAGCGCCCGCCAAGGTCCGTGAGGAAGCGACCTCGCCGAGGATGGCCACCACACGGTTCTGGTTGATGAGCTTCGATACGGCCAGCGCGGCCTCCTCCGGCTTGCTCTGATCGTCCTCGATGATCAGCTCGATCTGCTTGCCCAAAAGCCCGCCCCTGGCGTTCCACTCGTCGGCGGCCATCTGGATGCCCTGCGAAGACGAGATTCCAAATGTGGCCGTGAGCCCGGTGAGCGAGTTGAAGACCCCCACGCGGATCTTGTTTTCATCGGGGGCGCACGACAACACGGCGAACGTCACCGCGCCAAGCAACAGCCCGCCGATCAATGAACCCGGGAACTTTAGTCTCATGCTCGTCATCCTCCATCCATGCTGAGGCAAAACCCGTCCGCGACGGGCCATCGATTCGATCAAACAAATACCCCCGACCACGGTTGCCATGGGAGGCCGACCAGGTCGTGCGGTCGATTGCGAGCGAAGCCGTCGACGTGGGATAACGGCGGGGACCAGACGACCCGAATCCGTTCGGAAGGGACGACCGATCCGCGACGCCACGCCGGCGCGCATGGTAGGACCGCTGAGGAGAAAAAACAACCCAAAACTGCCCGTCAAGTTGCTACTGTCTAACCACTTGCAATTGAGCAGGCGAGCCCGGTGGCGGGGCATTGCCGAGATGCAAGAAGGCCATCCCGCAGGATGGCCTTCGAATCATCACTGTTCCCTTGCCGTTACTTCGCCGTCCCACGCACCGTGGTCGGGCTGCTGAGCGCCACGGGCAAGAGCACCTCGCGGCATCCACCCAGAGTCTGGCCACACACGGTGAGTTTGCCGCCATCGTGATCGCAGCCGCGCGTCTTCGCGCTGAAGGAGTAGCGATGGCCGCTGTCGGTGAAACGCATCCAGCCCTGGACCTCGATCAGACAACCGTTGCGGTCGTAGATCCGGCGGGAAACGCCGTACTGGGCCTGTCCCATGTTCTCACAGGACATTTCGAACGGCATCCCGGTGCCGCCGTTTCCGAAGATGTCCTTGGCCTGAATCTCGCATTCGTTCATGTACTCGGTCGGACCATCGTCGTACACGGACCGCTCAAGACTGCCGACAGGGGATGTCGGCGTGCCGGGATCACCCGAACAACCGGCGATCAATAGTGCAACGCCCACACTGAGTGTTGCCGTACCAATCCACTTCCACACTTTCATCGGACCCTCCAATGGTTCCCCCCGGGGGCGGGGAGCGGTGAGAAGAAGACAATTTTGGTTGTACGGCAAGGCGCCCGAGACTGGGGTGCCTTGCCGGGATTATCTCTTACGGCTTTGAAGTTTTGAAGTTGCGCGAAATCTCCTCGCGGAGATTTCGCCGCATTCGCCGAAGTATTGCCCCGCCGGCGAAGTCGCGGGCGGGGCGAGTAGGCTACCGTCGCAAGTACTTGTCAAACCATCGGAGGATGTGCTCCAGGCGCGCCAGACGGCGGTCCGGACGGCCGTGCCGCGATAGCCCGTGCGGTTCCTCCGGAAATCGGACCATCTCGACCGTCTTACCCATGACCTTCAGGGTCACGTACCATTGCTCCGCCTGCTCGATGGAACACCGCAGATCCTGCTCGCTGTGAATGATCAGAAGCGGCGTGCGCACGTTCTTCGCATAGGTCAATGGCGACATGCGCTGGTACCCCTCCGGGTTTTTCCACGGCTGCCCGCCGAACTCCCGCCACCACTCCCAGCCAAGATCGGATGTCCCGAAAAAGGTCTTGAGATCGACCACCGACCTCTGGGTGACCGCCGCGCGGAACCGGTTCGTGTGTCCCACGATCCAGTTGGTCATGTAACCGCCGTACGATCCACCGGTCACACCCACCCGCTTCGTGTTCACATAGGGTTGCTGCATGAGCCAGTCGGCGCCGGCCATCACGTCTTCGTAATCCACGGTGCCCCAGCCATTGGTGATGGCCCCGCTGAAGTTCCTGCCGCGTCCCTGCGACCCGCGGGGGTTGCAGTAAAACACGACATACCCCTTGGCGGCGAGAAGCTGCATCTCATGGAAGAACGAGTAACCGTACTGCGCACGCGGCCCGCCGTGAATCTCGACAATCGCCGGATAACGCCGGCCGCGCCGGAACCCCGGCGGCTTGAGAACCCAACCCTGCACGCGGGTGTTGCCGGTAGAGGTAAACCAGACCTCTTCGGGTTTTCCAATGGTCGCCGTTTTCAGCCAGTCCCCGTTCAGTTTAGTGATGGTACGGGGCTTGGCGCCATTGCCGGCCAGGTTGACGATCCCGATCTCCGCGGGCGCGCTCGCATCGCCGTACAAAATCGCCGCCCGGCGGCCTCTCTTCCCGAATGCCATGGCCTGGACATGGCACTTCTGACGAAAGAGCGGCTTGGGCTTGCCGCCCCGGCTTGACACACGGCATGGGAGGGTCGCGCCCGTGTCGCTGCAGAAGTACGTGATCGTGCGCCCGTCCGGGGACCAATGCGGTGTGATGAACCCAAAGCCCTCCCCGGTGTCCGAGAGGGTGAGATCCTCCGGCTCGCGGTCGAAGTCGGGCGTGATGTTCCGCGCCGCAGGGCGTCCGGAAACTCCGACCACCCAGAGATGCATTGGGACAACACCCCACGGCCCATCTGGGTCATCATGACCAAAATAGGCAATCAATTTTCCGTCCGGAGAAAACGACGGCGCCTCGACCGGCCCGGGCGGGGTGGGGATCCGGCGCGGTGTGCCCCCCTTTACAGAGACTATATATAGGTCCTGCCGCATCAGGTCCTGGTCCGGATCCGGGCGCCGGTTGGTCGTAAATGCGATCCACCGGCCATCGGGCGAGACCGAGGGGCCGGTCTCGCTGTATTTCCCCTTTGTCAGTTGACGGCCGAGGCCGGTGGCGACATCGAACACCCAGATGTGGTATTGGTCCTTGGGATTAAACCCGGCTCCGTCGTAGCGATAGAACAGCCGGGTGATGTGCCGATACACCGGCGTCTCCCGTTTCGGCGGCTTTTCGGCCTTCGGAGCCTCGCCCGGCTTGCCCTTCGATTGATCTGGTTTTGCCCCCGGAATCGGATCGTTGGCGCGGAAGGCGCAGACGATCGACCTGGAATCCGGTGTGAAACAGAGCGAGGCGAACGAGCCGTCCTTCTCGACGAGGACCCGTGCCTCACCGCCGTCGGTGGGCAGCAGATGAATACCGGGCAGGTCGCCCCGCTTCGAGGTAAAGGCGATAAACCGCCCGTCGGGCGAGAACACGGGCCCGGAGTCACCCCGATCCCCAAATGTCAATTGGCGCAGGTCTGTGCCGTCGACCCGGCAACGCCACAGGTGCGAGTTGTACTTCTTGCGGTCGTCGGCGACCACCTCGACCGCAAAGCACACCGACTCCTCATCCGGTGAAAGCGCTGGAGAACGGACGAATTTGATCCGGGTGAGGTCGTCCATGGCGACTGGACGGGCTTTCTGGGCACGTGTTTTTGGCATCGGTTCCTCCCCTTGGGGGGTGCATGATGGGGTCGACCATCAAGTCGGGAAACATAGGACAGGGTGCGCAGGGGGGACAGAGAAAACCACCGCACGGCGATCAGTTCGTTCTTGGCCGATGGAACACTTTGGTCATCCCGGGCATTTGATATATATTGCTGACCCGGTCGTTGGGAAGTTGCCCGGCCGGCGCAGGGGACCAAACCAGGAGCAAACCCACAGGACATCCACCCGCCCCGCCCCCATTGCCTTCGATCCCAATATGACGATAAGAGAAAGATGAAGGGGGATGACCGGGGCGGTCCCGCGAGGCGGTCTCCGGCATCTCATTGGACAACAGGGAAGTTCAGACTCAACCGGATGCGGCGGAGCGTTCCTCCGTGCCGCATCCCCAGTGGAGAGTGGGATCATGCGTGTGATGTCTCGTCCGTACATCTTGTCTCTGCTCGCCGTACTGCTCCTTGCGCCCAATGCCAGCGCGGGCAGACTCAGCACCGATCTTGAGCAGCGGCTGCTTCAGGCCGGACCCAACGACCGGATTCCCGTGGTCATCCGCGCGGTCGGCACCTTAAGCGGCATGACACTGAAGCGTCAGTTGCCGCAGCAGTACGCGACCCGTGCGGAACAGCACCGAGTCGCGGTTGTGGCCCTCAAGGCAACCTCCGAGGCGATGCTGCCGCCGATCGAGCGCGCGCTCAACGGCCCGGATTTCACCGGGCGGGTCTCCAACGTGAAACGTTTCTGGATCGACAACGTCATCACCGCGGAAATGACCCCGTCGGCCATCGCAGAAATCTCCAGCCGTGCCGATGTTGAGGAAGTCGTGTACTTCCCGCCGGTTGAGTTGATTGCCCCGGCGGCACGGCCCGGCGACGTCGAAGTCGGCACGCCGGCCGATGTCACCGGCTCGGCCACGCCCGGATTGCGTGCGATCAAAGCTCCGCAGGCCTGGGCGATGGGCTACACGGGCAAGGGTCGCCTGGTCGCCACGCTCGACACCGGCGTTGATGGGAAACATGTCCTGCTATCGCCCAAGTGGCGCGGCCACAACGGGGCCACCGTAGGCGAGAGCTGGTTTAATCCGCAGAGACAGGACACGGTCCCCGAGATCATCCTGGGAACCGGCGCCAACCACGGCACCTGGGTGATGGGAATCATCGTCGCCCTCTTGGATACCAATCTGGTGGGAGCGCCCGCGGGCGACACACTCGGTGTGTCCTTCGACGCCGAGTGGATCTCCGCCGCCGTGATCGACGTTCTCGGCGCCAACATCCTCGAAGCGCTACAGTGGGTCGCCGATCCCGACAATGACCCGAACACCGACGCCGATGTCCCCGACGTGGTCAACAACTCGTGGGGCGTCGAGGCGGCAGGGGGAGGGTGCGAGGATGTCTTTTGGAATGCCATCGACAATGTTGAGGCCGCAGGGGCGGTGATGCTCTTCGCTGCCGGCAACGAGGGTCCGGGGGCGGAGTCGATTCGCAATCCGGCCAATCGCATTGCCAGCGAAACCAATGCCTTCTCCGTTGGAATGATCGACGCCAGTGTTGTCTCGTTCCCGGTGCACAACTTCTCATCCCGCGGCCCCTCGGTCTGCGATCATGCGACGATCAAGCCGGAAGTGGTCGCCCCCGGCGTGAACATCAAAACCACACACCCCAATGACAACATTGCCACCGGCGGGATCCTGGGAACTTCCTTCTCCACCCCGCACGTCGCGGGGGCCGTGGCGATACTCCGCGAGTACAATCCGAACGCAACGGTTGACCAGATCAAGACCGCGCTGTTGAACTCGGCCCTGGATTTGGGTACAGCGGGACCGGACAACAACTACGGACACGGCCTGATCGACATTGAAGCGGCGCTCGAGGTGCTCCCGCCAAACACCCAGCCGGCACTGTACGTGAAGAAGGACTACTACACTCGTCCCGCGCCGGGCGGAGCGACACAAATGGTGTTCCAATTGCGCTCGGCGGGCACCGCCGTCAACGATGTCTCCGTCACGGTGACATCGCAGAGCCCGAAACTGACCGTCACCGATGGCACGGCGCTCTTTGGGAACTTCGCCGCCGACGGCGACACCGCCGCCAATCACGCCGATCCTTTCGATCTCCAAGTGTCCGTCGATGTGCTTCCGGGCGAACGCCTGCCAATTCAGATTCAAATTACCGGCAGCGGTGGTGACTCCAAGATCATCTCTGGCGCGGTGCAGGTGGGCCCGGCGCGCACCGATGAGGTTTTCGTTCACACCGCTGGGAACATCGAAGTCGCCGCGTGGGCGTACGGGATGTTCGGATTGCAGCCGGATGCGATCAACCCGCGATTCGGCGGCCATGGATTCTTCCATGGCACCGACGCACTCGAATCCCTGTTCGAAGGCGCTTTCATGCTGGCGACCGATGCCGATCATGTCTCGGACAACGCCCGCGATCTGCTCGGCTTCCCCGATTTCGACTTCCAGTTGGATCCGGGAGGCCGGATCGAAGAGGTGACTCCGCCGGAGGGTTTCGCCGAGGCGACGCGTGCCGGCTTCTCCGACAACGCGGCGGAGAATCCCATCGGCGTCTTCGTGGAACAACGAACCATGGTCTCCGGCGACCCGGAAGCAGACGATTACCTCGTTGCCGAGTACACGATTCACAATCGGTCAGGCGCCACGATCACTGATCTGCACGCGGGACTGTTCTTCGACTGGGATTTCCCCTGGTTGTCGGGCAACAGCGACAACGGCGACTACGATGCCAGCGAGGGCTTGGGTTGGATGAAGCAGGCCAGCCAGGAACGCTTCCGCGGATTGACGGTGCTCTCACCTCCGGGTGTCACCTCCTACCGGTACTTCACCAACGACCCGGTCATCTATGACGGGTTCGATGACGCCGAAAAGTGGGAGGCCATGACCGGCGGATTCGAGCAGACCGCATCGACTGGCGCGCAGGACGGCTCGCACTTGATCGCCACCGGCCCGTTCACGATCCCCCCGGATGGATCGGTAACGGTCGCATTCGCCATCATCGGAGCCGAATCGGAAACCGATCTGATTGCTTCGGCACGGGTCGCACGGTCGCGTTACGCTGGCGATGCCTTTACCGCGGTGCCCGCCAACCTGGTCTTCCAGGCGGCGGAGAACGGCAACGATCCGGCGTCGCAGGAATTCCGGCTGCACAACACCCTCCCCATCGATCTTGGATTCGAGGTCACGCATGTTCCCGCGTGGGCCTCAGCGACACCCTTGACCGGAGATGTGGCCAGCGGCGATTCGACAACGGTCACCGTCAGCGCGACAATCGCGGGGATAACCGAAGGAACCTACGCCGACTCCATTGTCGTCACTCCGGACGATCCCGAAACCGAACCGATCAAGATCAACGCACGCCTTGAAGTGACCTCCCCCGGGGTCATCGTACCGAACCCATTTGACCCAGCAGAAGGACCAGTCCGAATGCACTTCACGATTGAACAGGAGGCAACGGTTCGGGCGAAGGTCTACGACATCACGGGGGCGGATGTCGCAACTGTGCAGGACGCGGTGATGAGCGCCGGATCGCATGACATCAAGTGGGATGGCAAATCATCCGGCGGCGATGTCGTCGCCAACGGCGTCTACTTCTGCCACATGGAAGTCGATGGCTCAAGCGGCTTCGAGAAGACCTTCACCATCGTGCTCAAGAAGGAATAGAGTGGTTGTCCACGTCCTCCATGCGGGACCGGAGCGCACGGCTCCGGTCCCGCTTCTTCATGCGAAGTCAGTCTGACGAAGGATGATCACCGGAGACGACTTGTCAAAAAGATGTCTCCGCCAGTCCGATTTGCCGCCCCGCCACGTGTGAAGCGTCTTGAAAGTTGACTCCCGGGCGGTGTACAATAGTGAACCCGATGCCTCCGGCGCGACGTATACGCCAGGATCGGACCGTGTTCCGACCGAGCAACGACCGACGGGACAGGCAATCTCATACAACCCCGCTCCGATCGACGGATGGCGGGGAAGGAGGATGGAAGTGAATGTCATGCACAGGATCAAACAGTCCGCGTGGTGGACACTGGTGTTGGGTGTCATGATCCTCGTCCAATCCGGCGCGGCCCAAGCGGCGCTGCCGCCGCTCATTCCCAAGGAGCTCCTCTTCGGGAATCCCCAGCGGGCTCAGGCACGCATATCGCCGGACGGCAAGCGCATGTCCTACCTCGCTCCCAAGGATGGCGTCCTGAACGTGTGGGTGAAGACCATCGGGCAGGAAGACGACCGTGCTGTCACCAACGACACCCTGCGCGGCATCCAGATCCACTTCTGGGCGCAGGACAACACGCACATTCTCTACCTGCAGGATGTCGGAGGGGACGAAAACTTCCACATTTATGCCGCCAACCTCAACGACAACCAGACGCGCGACCTGACACCGTTTGAGGGTGTGCGCGCGCAGCCGGTCGCGCTCGATCCGAACTTCCCGAATGAAATGATGATGCAATTGAACAAGCGCGACCCCAGCCTGTTCGATCTCTACCGGCTCAACCTTGCCACCGGCGAAGCCACGCTTGTTCACGAGAATCCGGGAAACCTGGTCGGTTACATTCCCGACAACCAGTTCAAGGCGCGCGGCGCCGTCGGCATGTCGCCCGATGGCGGCATCGACCTTCTGGTCCGCGACACCGAGGCTGATGAATTCCGCCTGCTCATGCACTGGGGCCCGCAGGACGGCGATGGTGAACCGCATGGATTCACCCCGGACGGCAAGGGCATGTATGTGGCCGATCCGCTTGGCTCCGACGTGAGTCAGTTGAAAATCGTCGACCTGGCGACCAAGGCCGAGACCGTCATTGCCCAAAATCCGAAAGTCGATGTGGGTGCGGTGTTCATTCATCCCACGAAGTACCACGTGCAGGCGGTGTCCTTCAACTACGACCAGAATCGCTGGACTGTGCTCGACTCCAGTGTGGCCGATGACTTCGCCGCCATCGAAGCGATCTTCCCCGGCGAATTCGAAATCGTCAGCCGCGACCTGGCCGACAAAAACTGGCTCGTCGCGTTTTCGTCCGATGTCAAGGCCGTCCGCTACTACGCCTACGACCGTGAGACCAACCAGTCGACCTTCCTTTTCTCCGTGCGCCCGGAGCTGGACGAGCACACACTGGCGCCGATGAAGTTCGTGGAGATCAAGGCCCGTGACGGTCTCGTTCTTCCTTCCTA
>JBFMFQ010000310.1:0-2449 GCA_040752075.1 Candidatus Zixiibacteriota bacterium
TATGTCATTACTCGTTCTCCTTTGCTTCAATATCGTCCACGCCCGGGGCGGCGGCGGTCGCCGTTTCGGGCCGCGCATCGCCTTCCGCATCGGGAGCCCGCATTCCCTCCGCCGACGCCTCGCGCAGTTTCTGTTTCTCGATTTCCTCGAGGTAAAGCGGATTGTCGCCCAGCACCGTCAGGTAGCGCAGGCAGGTCTCATCCAGCAGAAACTGGCGCTCCAGTTCACGCGGTATGGAGGGGGCGGATTCGTGAATGATGTGAACGTAGTACCCGTGGGTCTGCTTTTCGATCTCGTAGGTCATGCGGCGCAGGCCCCAGCGATAGACATTCCGGATGGTCCCATTCTGGGTGATGATCCCGGAATACTTGGCGATCGACTGCTCCCATCCCTCTTCTTTGAGTTCCGGGTTGAGAATGAACGTTGTTTCGTAAAGCTTCATCTACCCTCCCCTGGTCATTGGGCGTCCGGCGGACTTGGTGATTCCGCTTCGGTCGCGGGGGGTTTGCGGTTATAGGTGTTGGCGGCGGCCGAGACTCCGCGCGCCAATATCATCTCGACGGCAAGCATGGCACGATCTGCCATTTGCCGGGCTGGAAGTAACTCATCCTGAGTGAAATCGTCAAGGACAAACTCGGCGGCATCAACCCCGGGCGGTACCGGGCCAACCCCGCAGCGCACCCGTGTAAACTCATCGCTGCCAAGGTGTTCGATAATCGACGCCAGCCCGTTGTGGCCGCCGCTCGACCCCCGTGCGCGGATCCTGACTTCCCCTAAGGGGAGGGCGATATCGTCGGCCACCGCGATCAATTCGCCGGGGACGAGGCCAGCCCAGCGGGCGTACTGATCCAAGGCGAGCCCGGACCCGTTCATGTAAGTGGTCGGTTTCAGGAGGTGAGCTTTGCGTCCGGCGACTCGGCACTCGGCGAGGAGATAGTCCCCCAGTCCGGGACGGAACTTTGCTTTGGCCTTTGCGGCGATGCCATCGGCTACCCACCAGCCGAGATTATGGCGGGTGGCGGCGTAGCGGTCTCCCGGATTTCCGAGGAAGGCGATGACCCAGTCACGCATGCGGCGGAATATACAAATGAAAACCGGGCGCGGACGCCCGGTTCATACATCAGATGAAGTCCAGCGGCGGCGAAATCTGCCGGCGCTTCTCCCCTACCAGACCCGAGCGACTTGGATCTGGCCGTAGTTGCGGATCAGGTATGAGTCATCGACCATGTACGAAATCCCGGGAGTTGTCGGGCTGCAGGAGATGGCGCCGGTCGAGAGGCCGCGCGCCCAGACGAGGTACGGCAGCGACACCCGCCACATGACCCCGCCGCCGGCGGCGGAGCGGTTGTCCGCGTAGCCCTGAATCATGTGAAACGGGAGCAGTTTGTGTGCAAGTGTGTTCCCGGCCCGGAGGTTCTCGTTCAGTCTTGGACTGCCGCTGTGGTAAAGGTCAAAGCCCATCGTGGTTTGAGGCATTGGGTACCTTCCTTTGTTGATGCTGCCGGTGACCAGCCCCGTAGGGCGCCAATCCTTGTCCTGAATCAGAAGCGCAACTCGTTGTGTGTCAACCTACTTTTCGGATTCGCGGAAGAAATCTCCACTAAATGATTGATCGGAACCGGGATTCCGAATAGAATTGGCCCCGGTTTTTGACGCTCGCTTTGGTGTACGAGAACTCAGACAGATTTGGTGCACATTTTCGAAAGGAGATTCGCATGAAGTGGTTTCGCAGTCTGACAGTGGCCGCGGTGGTTGTCTCTCTGACCCTGAGCGCCGCGACGGCCTTCGGCCAGGAGGAGAAGAAGCCGGAGGGCATGGCCGCCGGGATGGCCGAGGATCCAATGATGGAACTGATGCAGAAGTACGGCACACCGGGCAAGGAGCACGCCGAACTGGCGAAGATGGTCGGCAAGTGGGATGCCGCCACGACCATGTGGATGGCGCCCGATGCCGAGCCGGTGACCTCGACCGGGAGCGTCGTGATTACCAGTGTCCTGGGCGGCCGCTGGTTCCAACAGAACTACACCGGCGACATGATGGGAATGCCCTTCACCGGCATCGGCTACCTCGGCTTCGACAAGTTCAAAAACCAGTATGTCTCGACCTGGATGGACGACATGTCCACGATGACCATGATTTCCTATGGCGACGCCTCGCCCGACGGAAAGACCATCACCTACTCCGGGGTGTGCGACGACATCATGACCGGCACCAAAAACAAGGTCTACAAGAGCGTGGTGCACAATGTCGACGACAACACCTCGATCTTCGAGATGTACGACAAGACCCCCGAGGGCAAAGAATACAAGATGATGGAGATTAAGTATACGCGGGGGAAGTGAGGGGCGCGTGGTTTGGTCAAGGTCCCCGAGTCTGTCGCGTCGGGGACCTTGTCCTTTTCTGCTGGCTGCAGCAAGTGATTGCGCACTGCTGACCCACACCGTAGATT
>JBFMFQ010000311.1:0-2446 GCA_040752075.1 Candidatus Zixiibacteriota bacterium
CATGCCCGAACTCCCTGGCATCACGGTCTACCTCGAGTGCCTCGTGCCGGGTGTTCTGAACCGGGCGGTTGAACAGATCGAGATTCGCAACCCGTTCCTACTACGCCGGAACGCGAATCGTGCTCGGACTTGAGGCGGCCTCTCCGAAGGAGTCCGGAGTCCTGCTGACCGGGATCCAAGCCACCCGGCCACGGCCGCAGAGATCCTGATTTCAACTTTTCGCCGCGATTGACGTATTACTGGAAGCGAAAAGAGGAGGATTTTAATGCCGATTACCCAAGACCCCGCCGCGATCAAAGATCGCGAATTCAAGACCTGGACTCTCGTTGCGCCGGGATGGCGCAAACATGACACCCGCTTGGTCGAGATCACAAAACCCGTGACCGAGCGCATGCTCGATCTCGCCAGAATTCAGAGCGGGCAACGTGTCCTCGACCTCGCCTGCGGCACCGGTGAGCCGGCATTGGCCGCCGCCGCGCGTGTTGGCAAAGGAGAGGTCGTTGCGCTGGACTTCGTTGAGGAGATGCTCGAGTTCGCGCGCGAAAAGGCCGTGGCGAAAGGGTTGAGGAACGTCGTATTCCAGAAAGCCGACGCCGAAGAACTGCGTTTCCCCGACGATTCATTCGACGCCGTCACGATCCGTTTCGGCCTGATGTTCATGCCGGAGCCGCTGGTGTGCCTGAAAAAGGCGCTCCGTGTGCTCAAGCCGGGCGGACAGTTTGTTGCCGCTTGCTGGGCGGCGCCGAAGGACAATCCCTGGGCCAGTCTGCCGATGGGGATCATCCGGCGTGAACTCAGTATGGAAACTCCGGCGCCGGGAAGCCCGGGGCTCTTCCAGTTTGCCGATTCGGCCCGGTTTGAGTCGATGATGCATGAGGCCGGCTTCCACCATGTCACCGTCGAGCCGGTGCGCGTGCGCATGGCCGACTTCGATACTCCCGCGGAGTACTTCGACTGGACACAGGATCTGGCCGGCCCGGTGGCGATTCTCTTCAAGCAGATCCCGGCGAACCGCCAGCCCGTCGTCCGCGCCGAAATCGAACGCGCGGTCACCGCATCCAACGGCCGAGTCGAACTCGACGGCGTGACATGGGTCGTGCACGGCGAGAAGTAGAACATTCGCCGGCTGCGCCTGGCAACGCAACCCTCACCGTCTGCCCTGACCTTGGAGCCGATTGAAAAGACCGTGCGACCAAACGACACCCGCCCGCTGCCGTTCATTATCGGTTACACAACCTCGCGTAGGTGCGGCTCTTAGCCGCACCTGATCCGGCTAAAAGTCGGACCCCAGGCGCCGCTTATAGGTTGGGCAACACACCCCAAGGTCAGGGCACACGGCGTGATTGCTAGAGCGGGAGACACGCCACCCCCCTTGCCTCCCCGCCATCCCATGCCCATACTCCCGCCATGCCCGAACTCCCCGATATCACGGTCTATCTCGAATGCCTCGCGCCGCGTGTGCTCAACCGGCCCATCGAGCGCATCGAAATAAGGAATCCGTTCGTGCTGCGGACATTCGATCCGCCGATTGACGCGGCCAATGGGAAGCTTGTGGTCGAACTGCGGCGATTGGGAAAGCGAATCGTGCTCCGGCTTGAGTCTGAATTGTATCTGATCATCCACCTGATGATTGCGGGCCGGCTGCGTTGGCGGCCTCCGGGAGCGAAGCCGCCGGGTGGCAAGCTGACCCAGGCCGCGTTACACTTTCCGGAGGGAATCTTGTCTCTGACCGAGGCGGGTACGAAGCGGCGGGCTTCGATTCACCTGGTTGCGGGAGAGGCCAATCTCAAAGGGCACGACCCCGGAGGAATTGATGTGTTCGACGCCTCACGGGAATCATTCGAGACCAGATTGCGTTCCGAGAATCACACCCTCAAACGGGCTTTGACCGACCCCCGGCTCTTCAGCGGAATCGGAAACGCGTACTCCGATGAAATCCTGCACCGGGCGCGGTTGTCACCGCTGCTTCTCACCAGCCGCATCACCGAGGAGGAAGTCGCGCGCCTGTATGATGCGACACGGTCGTCGCTGACCGAATGGACCGCGCGTTTGCGCGCGGAGGTCGGCGATGGGTTCCCGGAGGAGGTGACGGCGTTTCGCGCCGAGATGGCCGTGCACGGGAAGCACGGGCAGCCCTGCCCCGTCTGCAGCACGGCGGTCCAACGCATCCGTTACGCGGACAACGAAACCAACTATTGCCCCCGTTGCCAGACAGGGGGACGCCTCCTCGCGGATCGAGCGCTGTCGCGGTTATTGAGGGCGGATTGGCCGAAGACCGTTGAGGAGTTGGAGGGGTGACGAGATTGGATCGTGGGGAGGGCGAGGCTCCTGTCGCAGATCCCGTGAAGCGGGGCCGAGCCCCGCGGCAGGATCAGAATCCGCGCAATGAACATGTTACGCGAGAGATGTTCCCACGCCCCGTAGCCCGACCCCTTGTGGGTCGGGT
>JBFMFQ010000312.1:0-2429 GCA_040752075.1 Candidatus Zixiibacteriota bacterium
GTCGAGGGGACATCATCATCGACGGTGAATTGACGGCGGTTCCGCTAGGCGGCAAAGCGGCAATCGGCGGGCGTGACATCGTGCTCCGTGCGGCTGGGCGGATTGTCATCAACGGGATTATTCGAGCCGGCGATGCATCGGGGGACGTTCCCGGATTCGGGATTTTGGGCGAACATGGCGGCTCGGTTGTGTTGGAGGCTCCACTGGTGGTCGGCACCGGCGCTATCAGGGGCGGTACCGCCGGGCCCGGTGGGCCGGGTGCGCGCGGCGGGGACGGCGGGGATGTCATCATGATCGCGCGGTACCACGGTCCCGACCACTCGCGGGCATTGACTCTGATCGGAGGCGCCGGCGGACGTGGAGGTGATGGAATCAAGGGTTATGCGGATGGTGTGGGTAGCGATGGAGGCGACGGCGGCGATGTCTTGTCGAGTCTGCCCCCTGGATCGCCAGGCTCCGACGGCACAGACGTCACCGGCCTGTGCGGCTCCTCGGGATCGTCCGGCGGCAGTTGCCAGGATGGACAGCAGGGAGGGACCGGCATGAACGCCTTGGGAGGACCCGGTGGACCGGGTGGCAACGGCACCTTGGGCGGAGTCGGGGGCAACGGTGGTCGGGGCGGACATGCGCAGAGCGGATGTGGCGGCAACGGCGGCAATGGCGGTTCGTGCGTGACCGCGACGGACGGCGGCGACGGGGGCAAGGGGGGGAACGCGACCGGAGGCCAAGGTGGAATGGGTGGCATCGGCGGTGATGCATGCAACCCGGATGGCGCGGGCGGAAACGGCGGAAACGGCGGCGCGGGCGGTAACGCGAACGGAGGCAATGGCGGATTCGGTGGAAACGGGAATGGGTCTTTCGGGACCGGAGCGGGCGGCAACGGCGGCAACGGCGGTTCGGCCACGGCAGGCAGCGGCGGACCCGGCGGTCCGGGCGGCAACGGCGCGGTTGCGGGCAGCGGAGGCGCGGGCGGAGCCCCCGGCACGCGGTCACCCGGCTTGGGCGGAATCGGCGGGAGCGGGTCGCCGAATGGCGTACAGGGCGCGGTCGGGCTGGCAACCAACGGACAGGCGGGGCTTCCCGGTGTCGCCGGCGGAAGCTGCTGCTTTTGTCCGTTCCAGGCGGATCACGACGCCAACACGGCGATCGATGCCGTTGACCTCGCAATTGAAATCGACATTGTGTTTTTCGGCGCCACCGATCAACAGGACTCCTCCTGCCCGAGGACGCGCGCGGACTTCAACGCCGATGGAACGCCGGATGCGGTCGATCTGGCCGAGTTGATCGACCATGTCTTTTTCGGCGGCGGCGGGCCGGCGGACCCGTGCAATTTTTGAGCCCGAAAGCGTTGAGCCGCGGCCACAGGATCAAGCGGCAGGCAGATTGACGGATTGAAATTATCCTGTTATCCTGCTTGTGGGGAGATCGGGCTTCTGCGATCACCCGGTGGCTTCCTGCGACCAGATGAGATAACAGGGGAGTGAACTTTGCGACAGACTCGGCGGGCCGTTGTGCAGCTTCTTGTGATGGTCGTAGCCGTGGGCGGGCTCTTCGTTGACCCGGCGGGCGCGGTCACGTTGAACATTGAAATCGACTACATGGTGCTTCGCGATCAGAACAACAACATTCTGCACTCACACATGCCGAGTCAGGCCGAGGTCAACGCGGTCATCCAGATGTTCGCCTGCCATGGAATCACGCTCAATGCCGTCATCGACGACGAGATCCCGCATGTTAACGTGATCCCGGACAATCCCGGCAACGACAAGACCATCTTCGGCTTCAGCCTGGAGCCGAACAGTCAGTATCTGATGAAGCTGGCGTATTTCGACAACGCCGGCGGCCCGTGGCACTACTGCATCTTCGGGCATCAGTATCAACTGGAGGGTGCGACCACCGGCAGTTCGGGGCTGGCCGAGCGTCCGGGGGACGACCTGGTCGTTACGCTGGGGTCGTTTTCCAACCAGATCGGCACACCCTTCGATCGTGCATCGACCCTCGCGCACGAGTTCGGGCACAACCTTGGCCTGCGCCACTCGGGCGCCATGGATGAGGATCTGGTCGGGCCCGGGAACATCGTGATGCCGAGTGTCATGACTTACAATTTTCAACTGGATGGTGTGCGCACCAACCTGCTCTGCCTCGGGCTCACGCAGGAGGCGGCCAATCTCTTCAAGGAGATCGATTACTCGGAGGGGCGCGCGTGTGGATTGGTTGAGGCGGGGCTGAGCGAGGCATTCGGAAACGGGATGCGTCAGATCGACTGGAACTGCGATGGTTCGATCTCGGGCTCATCCAGCCGCAGCCTGACGAATGTCTACAAGAATGACACGTGGTGCGGCGCCGGGGCCGGGGCCAATACTCTCACCGATTACAATGAGTGGGCGAACCTGGTTGATGTGACCTTACTGGCCGACAAGCGCCTGATC
>JBFMFQ010000313.1:0-2413 GCA_040752075.1 Candidatus Zixiibacteriota bacterium
TATCGATAATCCGCATCACGCCATGCAAAAGGGGCAATAAAGGGGACGAGTTCGGCTCCCTGCTCGGTCCATGTGAGGATCACACCGCCGTTGGACCCGGTGAAGTAGAAGTCAATCATGGGGTAATGCGCCTTCCAGAGATTCAGCCACGACGGCTCATCCCGCATCCAACCGGCAGGTCCATAGAAGAGAACAGCTTGCGCGGAGTGCGCCCGGTCCAGCATGCGCCGGAGTTTCTCCAACGGGGCTCGCGAGGGGAACACAAGAACCTTTGCGGTTGATACGAACCTGTCAATCAATTCCTCGGCCACATGGTGACCGGGTGCCGGGATGTCACGCACATGAATGACTGTATCAGAGTTCCATGTGAACACATCGGCCCAGCTCAGGGGAGCTTCGTTCGGTGAGTCCGAGGGTGAAGTGACGCACCGCCAGAACGGTGACCCGCTGACGGCCGATGTCCAATCCACGATTGTCGAGTCTGCCCTGCGCCACGGCACGACGGACTCATGCTGATCACTGATTTCCAGCGCGCGCATGAACGGTCCGGTCAGCCACTGCCGATCGGACTCGGTCGGTCCGGGGTCGTCGGCGATCCAGGTGATCTGCCCCGTTGGGGCTATGACGGCGGCCAGACGGTTGCGGCCCGCATCCAGGAAGGCAACTGTGGGTGAGGGGCTTTTCGCCTGCAAGCCACCAACCAACAGGAGGGCGGAGGCGGCGAGGCCCAAATAGGCCACCGGCCGGGCCCAACGGTATCTTTGGCGCCATGATAGAGCGAGACCGGCGACCAAGTAGAATGCGGCGATCGAAGAGTGTGACGGATCCGGCCAGTTCATGATCGCGCCCATGTCGCCGAAGACTCTGACCGTTTCCCGCGCCGCGGCCAGGGCAAATTCCGCGACCGCGACGGCCGGAGCGGCCAGTGTCACCGACAGCGCGGCCAACCCAAATGCGGCGATTCCGACATAGGAAATGAGTGCCGCCAGGGGAACCATGATCAGATTGGCGGGAAGCGAGAGCAACGGCACGACGCCGAAGTGGGCCGCAACGATCGGCGCGGTCGCCAAGGTTGCCGCGGCCGAAGAGGCAACCAACGTGACAGCCCAGTTGGCCAGCCGGTTTCTCGGAAGCAGTCCCCCGCGGCTGAGACGGGCGTGGACCACGACAATGCCGATGACCGCGGCAAAGGACAATTGGAATCCCGCCCGGAACAATTCGGCGGGCGAGACAGTCAGAATGATCAACGCGGCCAGCCCGATTGAGTTGAGTGTATCGACGGGCCGGAAGAGAATGCGGCCAATGAGCACCGCGCCGGCCATGAGGGAGGCGCGGACGACGGACGGCTCGTTGCGTGTGAGGAAGCAGAACCCGACCGCGACGGCAATGAGGATGACTGTTCGCGCGGTCCTCGGAACCCGCAATACACGCAGCGGCCCGATGAATAGAAGCAAGGTCAGCCACACATTGGCGCCGGACACGGCCAAGAGGTGGTAAGTGCCGGAGTCGCGGAAGGAACCGAGAATACGCGCAGGCACACCATCGGTGTCTCCCAGCAGAAATCCCTGGATCATGGCGGCGGGCACGGGACGAAAGATTGCCCCTGCGGTGCGCCTTATCCAATCGCGCAGCGGTTCGATGAGATTGTGAAGGGACCAAGGGGAGCCGCGTGCGATGACACGCCAGGCGGACGCGGTCGGATGGAGAAGAAAGTCGGTCCCCTGCCGTTGCAAGTGGGTCGCATAGTCGAACCCCCCGGGATTCCGCCGTGTGGGGGGAACGCGCAGCCGTCCGGGAACGACCACATAATCGCCGAAAGTCAGCCCTTCGAGCGAGCGGGAGGTCGCGATCAGGGCGCGAGTGTCCAGGGGGATCAGCGAATCACCGACCTTTGCCGACTCCAAGTCGATCGTGGCGCGCCAGCCGGTGGAGCGCTCGATGGGAATGGAGGCGAGCCGCCCATGCAACTCCGCCGCCTGGCCGGAAACGGCGAGGTTTGATGCATCCGGGTCGGGGCGACCGGAATTGGCCACGCCCATACGGAGACCGCCCGCGGTCAACAGCATTAACCAGATTGAGATCGATACAAGGAGAGAGCCGGCCCCGGCACGGGAGCGCCGTCCCAACAGGACAAGCAATGCCGACCCGGCCAGTGCGGACGCCCAGATCGCCGGCATCCAGTCGGCCCGGTCCGCAAGCAAGACGCCCAAGGCAATCAGCGCGGCCGCCCAGAGGGCGGGTCGGCGCGCGCCCGGAGCGGGCACGATCCGTTGGTCGGTGGACATCTCCAATGCGATCCTCCAATGCTCCGGGAGTGGCCGAAATGGGACCATTTCTGAGCGGGCATCGGTGGCACTGACTAATTCGGAAAGTATGTGATATCAGCGGCGAATGCAAGCCGGCGGCCGGGGTG
>JBFMFQ010000314.1:0-2367 GCA_040752075.1 Candidatus Zixiibacteriota bacterium
GTCCGCGGCGAGCTGGAACGCGGTCTGCGCCAGCTGCGGCGTGACGCCGTCGAGCTCAAAGAGAATGCGTCCCGACTTCACGACCGCCACCCAGTACTCGGGGTTGCCCTTGCCCTTGCCCATGCGGGTTTCCGCCGGCTTGATGGTGACGGGCTTGTCCGGGAAGATCCGGATCCAGACTTTGCCGCCGCGCTTGATGTGCCGGGTGAGCGCGACGCGCGCGGCCTCGATCTGCTTGTTGGTGATCCATCCCGGCTCGAGGGCCTTGAGGCCGTAGCTGCCGAAGGCAACCGACCCGCCCCGGTAGGCCTTGCCGTTGCGGTTTCCGCGCTGCTGCTTGCGATGTTTGACTCGTTTGGGTGACAGCATAGGTCAATTCCGTCCCGGCACGATTACGCGCCTGTGTCCTCCGCGCCGTCCGTTTCGGTCGTCACGCCGCCCTCTTCATCGGGGCGCTTGCGGCGCGAGCGCGGGCCCTGGCGCTGTTTCTTGCCGCCGCGGCGATCCCGCTCGCGGCCAAAGACCGGCGGCTCCTCTTCCTTTTCGGTGCCGTCCGAGGGACCGAGGACCAGGCCCTTGCATATCCAGACCTTGACCCCGATGGTGCCGTAGGTCGTGTTGGCCGTGGCCCTGGCGAAGTCGATGTCGGCCCGGAGCGTGTGAAGCGGCACGCGGCCTTCCATGTATTTTTCGGTGCGGGCGATTTCCGCGCCGCCGAGCCGTCCGCCGCACTGAATGCGGATACCGTCGGCCCCGAGCTTCATCGTCGCGGAGAGCGCCTTTTTCATGGCGCGGCGAAACGAGATGCGTCCCTCCAGCTGGCGGGCGATCGATTCAGCGACCAGCCGCGCGCGCAATTCCGGGCGCTTCACCTCGATGATATTGATGGTGATGTCCTTTTTGGTCAGAAGCTGCAGTTCTTCGCGCAGCTTGTCGACTTCCGCACCCTTCCGACCGATCACGATGCCGGGACGCGAGGTGTGCACATCCACGGTGACGCGCTTGGGCGCCCGGACAATCTCGAGCTTGGCGATGCCGGCGTTGTTCAGGCGGCGGTTGATATAGCGCTTGATCGAGATGTCCTCGTGCAGCAGGTCCGCGAAGTTGCGCTGCGCAAACCAGCGCGAGGACCAGCCGCGAATGACGCCGACCCGGAATCCGATGGGGTTTGTCTTCTGACCCAATGAACTATCCGACCTTTCCTTCACAGGGGGCCTCAGGCCGCCTGCTTCGTCTCCGTCTGCGGCGCCGGCGTTTTCTTCGCGCGGCGTCTTCCTGCCTTCTCCACCTGATCGGAGACCGTCACGCTGACATGGCAATACCGTTTGCGAATCCGGTAGGCGCGTCCCATTCCGGTGGCGCGAAACCGGCGCGCGATCGGACCGCCGTCCACCCGCACATCGGCCACGACCAGGCCCTCGGCCTTGTGCCCCGCGGTGCCTTCGATCGAGAGGGCGTTCGCGGTGGCCGACTTGATCACCTGCGCCAGCGGGGTGGCCGCCGCCTTCGGGACATGGCGCAGCAGCTGCTCGGCCGTCCGAACGTCCAGCCCGCGGACCAGGGCCGCGACCTGTCGCATTTTGCGCGCCGATCCGCGCAGGTATCGTGCTCGTGCTACGGCTTCCATGTCTTTCTCAACTCCTCAGTATGTGCAATCGACAGGGACTACTTGTGCGTCGGCCCCGTCGGCTTTTCCGTCTTTTTACCGCTGTGACCGCGGAAGGTGCGCGTGGGCGCAAACTCGCCCAGCTTGTGGCCCACCATGTTCTCCGTCACGTAGACCGGAATGAACTTGTTGCCGTTGTGGATCGCGATGGTGTGACCCACGAAATCGGGCGGGATGGTCGAACGGCGGGCCCAGGTCTTAATCACGCGCTTTTCGCCATCGCGGTTGAGCATCTCCACGACCTTCGCCAGACTCAGATCGATGAACGGTCCCTTTTTCAGTGATCGCGCCACTCTGTTATCCTCACACGAAATTCAACAGCGGTTATTCCCCGGTTACTTCACCCCGCGCCGCTTGACGATGAGCTTGCTTGAGGGCTTGCGGCGCTTGCGGGTCTTCAGCCCCTTGCTTTTCTGTCCCCACGGCGAGCACGGATGGCGGCCGCCGGAGGAGCGTCCTTCGCCGCCGCCCATGGGGTGGTCAACCGGGTTCATGGCCACGCCACGCACCTTCGGGCGCCGTCCACGCCAGCGGCTCGCGCCGGCCTTGCCGAGCGAAACTTTTTCATGGTCGAGATTGCCGACTTGGCCGACGGTCGCGTAGCAGCGGAGATTCACGAGGCGAACTTCCCCGGAGGGGAGCCGCAGGTGGGCCATCTCGCCTTCTTTGGCCGCGAGGACGACCTGCGATCCCGCGCTGCG
>JBFMFQ010000315.1:0-2357 GCA_040752075.1 Candidatus Zixiibacteriota bacterium
CCGGGGGAGCGGGTGCATTACGGTTGGCCCGGGTTTGGGCCGACTCCCCGCGATCCTGCGGTGAATGGGATGGATGACCTCGTTGCGCGCGTGGTGGCGGATATCGATCGGCCCACTGCTTTGATCGCCCAGTCGATGGGCGGTGTGGTTGCGATTCGGGCAGCGCTTGAGAAGCCTTCGCTGGTGACACACCTCGTTTTGAGCGTGACTTCGGGTGGGATGGATGTGGCGGCGATGGGCGGGGTGGATTGGCGGGAGGCGTTGCACGCCGGTGCGCCGGCGTTGCCGCGCTGGTTTGCGGACTATCGTGAGGACCTGACCGAGCTGTTGCCGACGATCGGGGTTCCGGTTTTGCTTTTGTGGGGCGATGCCGATCCGGTTAGTCCGGTTGCGGTGGGGGAGCGGTTGGCTCGCTTGCTACCGAGGGCGGAACTGCATGTGATTGCGGGTGGGGATCACAATCTGGCTAACACTTGGGCGGCGCACGTCGCACCCTTGATTGATCGGCATTTGGGGAGGCTGGCGGAGTGAGCAAGGCGGTCCGCTGATTCATGTCGGTGGACTAAAACGAAAGGCCCGCTCTCGGTTAAGAGTAGCGGGCCTTGCGAGTAATACTGGTGGCGAATCAGGGATTCGAACCCCGGACCTGCGGATTATGATTCCGTCGCTCTAACCGGCTGAGCTAATTCGCCTAAAGAAGAAGCGAGATTATGAAGATGGCGGCGGAGTCTGTCAACCCCCCCCACCGCCAACATTTTCAGCCGCCATGCGCCGAGCTACAGACGGGCATCCAGGCAACAGCAACCACCCTCAATCCTTCGCATAAATATCCGAGTCCTTGGTCTCCCTGACGAACAGCATGCCGATCACGAAGGTGGCGAGCGCAACCACAATCGGATACCAAAGCCCGGAGTAGATATTCCCCTTCGCCGCCACGATGGCGAACGCCGTAGCCGGCAAGAACCCGCCAAACCAGCCATTGCCGATGTGATACGGCAGCGACATCGACGTATACCGGATCCGCGTCGGGAACATCTCCACCAGCATCGCCGCAATCGGCCCATACACCATCGTTACGTAGATCATCATGATGGTCAGGATCACCACGCTCATCGGCCAGTTGATCTGCGCCGGATCGGCCTTGGCCGGATAGCCCGCTGCCTTGAGCGTCGAGCCGAGCGTTTCGTCGAACACCTTGCCCTGCGCCTTCGCGTCCGCTGCCTTGCCGTCAAACGTATTGACAACCGTATCGCCCACCTTGATCTGCGCGATCGTCCCGGCCGGCGCCGCCACGTTGTCGTAGTTCAAACCCGCTTTCGACAGCGCGCTCTTCGCAATGTCGCATGACGAGGTGAACTTCGCCGTACCCACCGGGTTGAACTGGAACGAACACTCATCCGGGTTGGCGATCACCACAATCGGCGACTTCTGCGTTGCGGTCTCGAGCGCCGGGTTGGTGAAGTGTGTGAGCGCCTTGAACAGCGGGAAGTAAGTCAGCGCCGCGATCAGCAGGCCGGCCATGATGATCGGCTTGCGGCCGATCCGGTCCGACAGCGAGCCGAAGAACAGGAAGAACGGTGTGCCGATCAGCAACGCAAGCGCGATCAGGATGTTGGCGGTGGGGCCGGCCACCTTGAGCGTCTGCGTCAGGAAGAACAGCGTGTAGAACTGACCCGTGTACCAGACCACGGCCTGGCCGGCGGTCAGGCCGATGAGCGCGAGAATCACGATCTTCAGGTTCTTCCATTGGCCGAACGACTCGGTCAGCGGCGCCTTGGACGTCTTGCCTTCGGCCTTGATGCGCGCGAACACCGGCGACTCATTCAGTTGCAGCCGGATCCATACGGACACGCCCAGCAGGATGATCGACGCGAGAAACGGCACGCGCCATCCCCATGCGCCGAACGAGTCTTCACCGATCGAAGTACGCACACCGAGAATCACCAGCAAGGACAGGAACAGGCCAAGTGTGGCCGTCGTCTGGATCCATGCCGTGTAGAAGCCGCGTCGGCCGGCCGGTGCATGTTCCGCGACGTAGGTCGCGGCGCCCCCGTACTCGCCGCCCAGTGCCAGGCCCTGCAGGAGCCGCATGGCGATAAAGATCACCGGCGATGCCATGCCGATCGAAGCGTAGCCGGGCAGGAAGCCGACCAGGAACGTCGACAGACCCATGATCACGATTGTGATCAGGAACGTGTATTTGCGCCCCACCAGATCGCCGAGACGCCCGAATACGATCGCGCCGAACGGCCGCACGGCAAAGCCTGCCGCGAAGCTGAGCAGCGTGAAGATGAAGCCGGCTGTGGGATTGACCCCGGAGAAGAAGCTCTTGCTGATGAAGACCGCGAGTGAGCCGG
>JBFMFQ010000316.1:0-2348 GCA_040752075.1 Candidatus Zixiibacteriota bacterium
TCCGGTCGTGGGCTTTTTGAACCGGCCGCCCCGAGGACAAACGAAGCGACTGGTGACCGAGGCGGCCTAAGGTAGAATTCAATAGCGTTTAGTCTGATCACTTTCTGAGGAGGGAGACCTTCGATCATGGCGAAGGCGAAATTCGAACGCACAAAACCCCATGTGAACGTGGGCACAATTGGGCACGTAGACCACGGTAAGACCACGCTGACCGCCGCCATCACCATGGTGCTGGCCCGCCAGGGTCTCTCCGAAATCCGTACCTTTGACTCGATCGACAACGCGCCGGAAGAGCGCGAGCGCGGTATTACGATCGCCACCGCGCACGTGGAGTATCAGACGGCCAACCGTCACTACGCGCACGTGGACTGTCCGGGTCACGCGGACTACGTGAAGAACATGATCACGGGTGCCGCGCAGATGGACGGCGCCATTCTGGTGGTGTCCGCCGCCGACGGCCCGATGCCGCAGACACGCGAACACATCCTCCTGGCCCGCCAGGTGGGCGTGCCGTACATCGTCGTGTTCTTAAACAAGGTCGACATGGTCGACGATCCGGAACTGCTCGATCTGGTTGAGTTGGAAATCCGCGATCTGCTCAGCAAGTACGAATTCCCCGGCGACGACATTCCGATCATCCGCGGCTCGGCCCTCAAGGCCATGCAGGCGGGCGCGGACGCGTCGGTCAAGGATTCGCCCGACTGGAAGTGCATCACCGAACTCATGGCGGCCGTGGACAGCTACGTTCCGCTGCCCCAGCGTGAGACCGACAAGCCCTTCCTGATGCCCGTCGAAGACGTGTTCTCGATCACCGGCCGCGGCACCGTGGGCACCGGTCGTGTCGAACGCGGCAAGGTGAAGGTGGGCGACGAAGTCGAACGCGTCGGCATCAAGGAAACAAAAAAGACCGTCGTGACAGGCGTGGAAATGTTCCGCAAGATCCTCGATGACGCACAGGCCGGCGACAACGTCGGGCTTCTCCTGCGCGGCATCGACAAGACCGACCTCGAGCGCGGCATGGTGCTGGCCAAGCCGGGGTCGATCACGCCCCACACCAAGTTCAAGGGCGAAGTCTACATCTTGACCAAGGAAGAGGGCGGACGTCACACCCCGTTTTTCAACGGCTACCGTCCGCAGTTTTACTTCCGCACCACCGACGTGACCGGCGTGGCGAAGCTGCCGACCGGCACCGAAATGGTGATGCCCGGCGACAGCGTGACCATTGAGGCCGAATTGATCATGCCCATCGCCATGGAGAAGGGGTTGCGTTTCGCGATTCGCGAAGGCGGCCGGACCGTGGGCGCGGGCGTTATCGCCGAGGTGGTCGAGTAACCCTGAGGCGGGGTATCCCGCCCGCGGGTATGTGCACCGATTGATTGATGGACGGAGACCGCAACGATGCCGCGCGAGATTATCATATTGGCGTGTGAAACGTGCAAGAATCGCAATTACACCGATACGAAAAACCGCCGCAAGCATCCGGATCGTGTCTCATTTCGGAAGTATTGCCGGTGCTGTCGCACGCACACCGTGCACAAGGAAACGCGCTAGGTTGCCCCTCGGTCCGGGACAGTGACCGGTTGGTGCGGCCTGTGACAGGCCTGTAGCTCAATTTGGTCAGAGCACCGGTCTCCAAAACCGGGGGCTGGGGGTTCGAGTCCCTCCAGGCCTGCTGTTGTTGCCGGAGGGGATGGGAAACGTCGAATGGGAATGAAAGAAGGCGTCGCGAACTACTACAAGGAGACCGTCTCGGAACTCGAGAAAGTCACCTGGCCGAGCCGTGAGGAATTGATCGGGTCCACCATCGTTACGATCGTGGTGTCCCTCATCCTCGGGTTTTTCATCTTCGGCGTGGACCTTCTTCTGGCCAAGGGCGTCGGCATGTTGCTGGGGATTGGATGAGCCTGGAAATGAAGTGGTACGTGGCTCATACCTATTCGGGCCACGAAAAGAAGGCGCAGAAGTACCTCGAAAGCGCGTTTGCCAACGCCCATGTCGAGGACCATCTCGGGCGCGTCATCGTGCCGACCCAGGAGGTCGTCGAGATGAAGCAGGGCAAGCGCTCCTCCTCCATGAGGAAGTTTCTGCCCGGCTACATCCTGATCGAAATGCACCTGACCAAGCAGACCCAGCATCTGGTGACCAACACGCCCGGCATCACGAATTTCGTCGGGTCCGCCGGTCGCCCCGTCCCGCTTCAGGAAGAGGAAGTCCAGCGGGTCCTGGGGCAGATGGACACCAGCCGCGAGAAGGAAGTCACCGAGATTCCCTACCGCGTCGGGGACCAGGTCAAGGTGGTCGATGGTCCGTTTTCGGATTTCGCCGGGTTTATCTCGGAAGTCAATATG
>JBFMFQ010000317.1:0-2274 GCA_040752075.1 Candidatus Zixiibacteriota bacterium
TGGCCCGCAAAGACCGTGAAGAGACGATCTGGAATCACGCCGTTTTGCAGCGCCAGACCGACACCGGGACGGGCGTTGCCCGCCGCGCATCCACACACGGAATTGAACACGACCATGGTCGTGCCGGTCTTCTCGGAAAGCGCTTGATCAACCTCCTCGGGTGTGCGCAACTCCTTTACGCCCACCAGGGTCAGTTCATCCCGCATGGTTTGAATCACACGCGCCATATCGGCGAAGTCATTGATCAGCAGATTCATCGAAGTCGGTTTCCTTTCCGTTGGCTACCAGAGTCCCAACTTGTCCTTGATCTCATCCGAGGCCATGGTGCGCGGGTCCCACGGGGGATTCCAGACAATCTGGACCTCGGGGTTTTCCACGCCGGGCAGGTTTGAAATCACGCGTCGGACATCGCTGACCAACATCGGTCCGTAGGGGCAGGCGGGACTGGTCAAGGACATCCGGACTTTGACCGATTTCCCGTCTTCGCTGATGTCCGCGCCATAGATCAGTCCAAGATCGACGATCCCCAGGCGTAGCTCGGGGTCCTGCACTTCCTTCAGGGCTTCCATGACGATGTCTTGATTGACCAACACGCTCACTCCCCGGAATCTTCCGTTTCGGTTGTCGTCATTTCACTCGACCCGGTTTTGCCGTTCTCCGCGTCGCGAAGCGCCTCAACGACCGTCATCCAGGCGAGCAGGGCGCACTTCACGCGGACCGGAAACTTCTTTACGCCCTCAAGCGCATCCAGATCGCCCATGTCGAGATTCTCCGGCGGCGGATGGCCGTGCATCATCTTCTTGAAGGCTTCCGCCAGCCGCACAACTTCCTCCGGGCTCTTGCCCGGCAGGAGTTCGGCGAGCATGGAAGAAGAGGCCACCGAGATCGCACACCCGCGGCAATTCACTTCAACATTCTCAATCTTGGTTCCGTCGAACTTGACCGACAACTTGATCTTGTCGCCGCAAACCGGATTTTGGCCCTCGCGGGTCAGATCGATCCGGTCAAGGGGCTTTCGCCCGCGCGGCGAACGGTAGTGATCCAACACCGTGTCGCGGTACAGGGCGTCCAGTTCGAGATCGCGGTTATCCTCGGCCAAAGTACCTCCCGGCATTCTCCAGGCCGGCGACGAGCGCATCGACATCGTGCCGGTCGTTGTACACATAGAAACTCGCCCGGGTCGTTGCCGGCAAATTGAGGAATTCCATCAACGGTTGTGCGCAGTGATGACCCGCGCGCACCGCGATTCCATGCCGATCCAACAGCGTCGCCAGATCGTGGGGATGGATGGCCCGGTGGTTGAATGAGATCACACCGGCGCGCGATGCGGCGTCGCGCGGGCCGAAGACCTCGATGTCCGGGAATGCACCCAGCCGGTCCAGCGCGTACCCAGTGAGGGAGATCTCGTGCTGGCGGATGGCCTCCATTCCAATCGAGTCAATGTAGTCGATCGCCGCTCCGAAGCCGATGACATCGGCGATGTTCGGTGTCCCCGCCTCGAACTTCCAGGGCAGGTCATTCCAGGTCGCCCCGGTCAGGCTGACGGTGCGGATCATGTCCCCGCCGCCGAGGAACGGCTCCATGGACTCCAGGAGCTCGTGCCGCCCATAGAGAACCCCCACCCCGGTGGGTCCGAGCATCTTGTGGGCGGAGAATGCCAGAAAATCCGCATGAAGATCGCTGACATCAATTCGCGAGTGCGGGACGCCTTGCGCGGCATCCACCAGGGCAATCGCACCCTGCTTGTGCGCTTTCTCAATCACGGGCTTCAGCGGGTTGATCACACCCAGAACATTGGATGTGTGCGTGATGGCAACGATGCGCGTCCGCTCCCCGATCATTCCGAGTCCGCGATCCAGATCCAGTGTTCCATCGGGATTAAGCGGGATGTGTCGAACCACGGCGCCGGTCCGTTTGGCCAGCAGGAACCAGGGGACAAGGTTGCTGTGATGCTCCATCTGGGTGACGAGGATTTCATCCCCGGCCCCCAGGTTGGCATTGCCCCAAGTCTGCGCGACGAGATTGATCGACTCGGTCGTGTTGCGCGTGAAGATGATTTCCTCGGTGCGCGCCGCCCCGATCAGCCGCGCCACTTTCTCACGCGTGCCCTCATAGAGGTCCGTTGCCTCTGACGATAGTGTGTAAACACCGCGATGAACATTGGCGTTGGACTTCCGGTAAAACTCGGCGATTGCCGTGATCACGCGCTCCGGTTTCTGGGAGGTGGCCGCGCTGTCGAGGTACACCAGCGGGTGCCGGTTGATGGTGCGCTGA
>JBFMFQ010000319.1:0-2242 GCA_040752075.1 Candidatus Zixiibacteriota bacterium
ATCCGCATCACGCGGCCCCGGCGCGGCCTCCGGGTGATACTGCACCGCGAAGGCCCGTGCCCCCGGAACCGCAAACCCCTCGACCGACCGGTCGTTCAGATTCACATGCGTGACCTTCGCCCCGGCGCGCCCCAGCGACTCCGCTTCGACCGCAAAGCCATGGTTCTGTGAGGTGATTTCAATTGCCCCGGTCGTCAGATCCTTCACCGGATGATTGGCGCCGTGATGCCCGAACGGCAGCTTGTAAGTCCTCGCCCCGATGGCCAATGCCAGCAACTGGTGTCCAAGGCAGATTCCCATAAGCGGCGCCCGCCCGACCAACGCCCGCACATTCTCCACGTCCACTGTGCAGGCGGCCGGGTCGCCCGGACCGTTGGAGACAAAGAACCCGTCCGGATTGCTCTGCAAAAGCACCGTCGCATCGGTCCCCGATGGGTACACATCCACCGTGATCCCCCGCGATGCCATCCGCCGGAAGATGTTCTGTTTCGCGCCGCAGTCATACGCCGCCACCCGAAACCGCATCGGCCCATCCGACTCGATGGTGTACGGTTCACCGCATGTGACTCGCGAGACCAGTTCGCGACCGTCCATGGTGCCCCAAAGCCGCGCGTGCTGCACCAATCCCTCGAGAGGCGCATCCGCCGGCCCGATGACACCCGCGATTGCCCCGGCATCCCGGAGGTGGCGCGTTAATGCGCGCGTGTCGATCCCGGTGATTCCGGCGATCCCCTGGCTCTCGAGATAATCCGAGAGTGTCTGACTGGCATGGCTGTTGGAGTAACGCCGCGACAATTCACGGACAATCAAACCCGCCGCGTGAATCCGCCGGTCCCGGCTCTCAATGTCGAGATCGTTGATCCCGTAAACCCCGATGTGCGGCTGCGTCATGCACACCAGTTGCCCGCAGTAGGAGGGATCGGTGAGTATCTCCTGGTAGCCGGTCATGGCCGTGTTGAACACAACCTCGCCGGCCGCGACCGCGCGCGCCCCGAATGCCCATCCACGAAAAACACGCCCGTCCGCCAGCATCAGCAAAGCGTCGGGCGTGTATTCCGTGCGCATCCGTCTCATCAGTCGCCGCTGGGGGCAACCCTGCGTAAGGCCATCAAGCGATCCTCAGCAACTCGCCGCACCTGAAGTCCAGGTCCAACTTAAAGGCCGATATTCGCTCAGTCCTCCAGCAATGTCAATCCAAACTTTTCCACACCGGTTTTTTGCCGGTGTTCCCACCCCGTCCACTTGGTCCACCAAGTCCACTTCGTCAACTTTGTCCACTCACCCATGCCGGACATGATCCAGCCCCAACGCCAGAAGAGACCGGACATGCTCATCGTCGATGGAGTAATACGCCATCTTTCCATCGCGACGGTACTTCACAAGGCGAAGGGCCCGCAAAAGACGCAACTGGTGCGACACCGCCGACACCGAGACATTCAGGATCTGCGCCAGGTCGCACACACACAACTCGCCGATGAAGAGCGCGTGCAACATCCGCACCCGGGTGGGATTTCCCAGGCATTGAAACACGCCGGCCAAATGGTCCACTTGGGCCGAGGATGGCATCGCCTTGCGTGCGGAGGACACCCGCTTCGGGTCGAACAACTCGATCTCGCATAGGTCCCGCGGGGCCGGCTTGATCGATTTGGTTGTTTTCCTGGCCATCTTGGCAACCGAGTCTCTGTTGTATAGCCGATTCCTGCTCAATCCGAAACCACAAATCCCGGGTCCGCCGGAAATCCTTACGTCCCGCTGACCCTGCCCAATCCGGTCCACAAACACCAAGGGCGGGTCGCAAGGACCCGCCCCGGCGCGCGGTACTGAGGTGTTGCGACACTCCGTCACCGCAGCAAGACCATCTTCCGTGTCTGTGTCCCGTCCGCCGTTCTCAGCCGGTAGAAGTACACCCCCGAGGCCAGGACCTCACCGTGGTCGTTGGTCCCATCCCAAGTGATCACCCTCGGACCCGGTTCCAAATCCCCGTTCACCAGCATGCGCACGCGCTGGCCCAAAATGTTGTGAACACTCAGCTCCACCTGTCCCCCCGCCCGCAGCGAGAACCCAAGAAGGGTGGAAGCGTTAAACGGGTTCGGCATATTCTGCGCGAGAAAGGTCCGTGATTCCGATGCCGACTCTTCAATGTCCTCATAGACCCCGGTCACCGCTACCACAGTCACCGACCCGGTCATGGTCGGGAAGTGCGGTTCGCAGTAGAAATCGAATGTCCCCTCACTGTTGAACT
>JBFMFQ010000032.1:0-21921 GCA_040752075.1 Candidatus Zixiibacteriota bacterium
CGGTCGAGGCCGTTGACGGCCGCGATCACACGGTCCTGACCGGCTTTGTCCAGGACCTCGCCGGTCAGGGCACGGAATTTCTCCTCGATGTCGGCGTCGGTCATCGGGTTGTTGGGATTGCCGCGCGGGAAGTCAACCTGCTGCTCGAAGGTCCGTCCGTCCGTCGTCGTGATGGCGACCGCCGAACACTTCTTCGCGGGGAAGTTGCGCTCGAATTCGGCATCGGCGACCACTTCGATCTTCGGGAAAAGCGAGCGCAGCTTCGGCTCGTGGATGCGCTCCTGCGTGAATTGCACCGGGGTGATCATCCGGTCGGCGATGGCCGCGGCCACGACATAGGGGAGCGAGTGGTCGGCGGTCTCCTTGGTTTCGGGGTGATACTTGGTCGGGTCGGCCAGGATATCCTTGGCGCGTGCGATGGTGCGCACTTTCACATGGGCAACGTCATCCGCCTTGATGTCGTGCTCTTTCACCAATTGCAACGCGGCGGAGATTGGCGAATGGGTTAAGGCCTCGGTCGGGAATGCCTTGAACGCGCAGCGGAGGATGCGCCAGGAGTCGCCCAACCCCTCGGTGAGTTTGCCCATGTCCCAGGCCGGGCCGAGCAACTGGCAGAATCCCTCCTTGCCTTCCATGATGAGTTCGGTGCCGATGTAGCCATGGCGCGCCATGCGTGCGGCCATCACGCCGGAGGCGGTGGCCATCGGATCGACCGTGTTTTTCATCATGGTGAGCTTGCCGGCGGCGACCGCGCCCATGGTCATGTTGTGGCAGGTGCTGATGCCGATGGCGTTCACGGTCTGATCAACGGAGAGTCCCATCATGTAGGCCGCCACCACGGGCGAGGCGATCTGGGTCAGCGAGGCATGGTGCCAGCCGCGTTCGCGGATACCGGGGACTCCGAATTCGCAGAGCCGCATCTCGAGTTCGTAAGCGAGAACGATCCCGGCGATGACGTCCTTCCCCGATCGCCCGAAATGCTCGCCGCAGCTGGTCGCCGCGGGGATGATGTCGGAGGGATGCGAGGGATCGGCTTCCCAATAGATATCGTTATAATCCATCACCCGGACCGCGAGCGAATTGATCAGGGCCGCCCAGTAGGCATTGGTGCGCTGGCCGGAGGACCAGATGGTCGCCTCGCCATTGCCGCCGAATTCGCCGATGGTGCGCGCCAGGATTTCAACATCCTCGTGATGAAACCCGCCCAGGGCGCACCCGCACGAATCCAGGAGGAACCGCTTGACCGCATGAACTGCCTCGGGGGAAATCTGCTCGTATTTGAGTTGGGCCGCCCATTCCGCCCAGATGCGTGAGATGCTCTTTTTCTGATCCGCCACATGGCCCTCGCTTGCGTGTTGGTTGGTCGACACCTGCCGCGCGGGAAAATGAAGGGCGGGAGTGGGGAATTCAAGGGCCGCGATCCGGCCCCTGTCGAAAGTTCGAGAGGGCGTGGGCGCAGGAAGCATGTGCGCCAAAGGGGACGGGATTGCTTCGTCGGTTGTCCCGTCCGCTGCGGCGGACGGGACTCCCTCCTCGCAATGACCGGCCAGCCATCGTCATTGCGAGGATCCCGCGTGGCGGAGCCGCAGCGGGAGCCGAAGCAATCCGGTTTCCTATGGCTGGGTGCTGGACTCCGGGCCTACAGGTTGGCGACAAACTGAAGCGCGAAGATCTCCTCGTTCAGCGACTTCGGCGCGCCGGTGTAGCGGACGATCTGCGTGACAACCTTGAGAAGCGACTTATGCGAGAGATTCCGCCCGATCCCCGCCTCGATGCGGGTCAGGGGATGGTCCCACCGGGCCTGATCCAAGTCAACCGCGCGGGCCAGACGTGAGAATGACAGGTGATCCAGCCGTCCGGCCACGAACCACTTCGGCGCGACATCAACACGAAGATCGATGTATCCGCCCCGATTCTCCAGGTCACCGAGGAATGGATGTTCGTACCGGTTCCAGACCCCCTCGGCATAGGCCTCCCAATGTCCGGAGGCGGCATGTGCGAGCGCGCCGACCGACGACTGATCGTAATCCTCGATTCTCTTTCCCTCGGGAACAACCGTTTCGGCCCTCGGCGAGAGGTATGGACCAGCGGCGCCCCAGAGTCCCAGTGTGAGCCAGGGTCCGGGAACAATGCTCAGGTGCGCGGAGACGCTGGGCCGATCATAGACCATGTCCCGTGCGGGGCTGCCCAAAGACCCGTTGGTCATCGCGGCGCCCAGATCGAGTAGGCCAATGCTGGTGTAGGCATGCACGCCCGTATTCCAGCAGAAGTCATACACGATGGGATTGTGTTCCCCTGTCCCGCGTTCTTCGAGGATCTCCTCATCGGTGGTTTGCAAATCGCCTTTGACCGCAAGGGAGGTCTTGTATTGGTACATGGCGGGCAAACCGACCAGCGGGTTTTTGTCGGCGTAGGTCCGCGGGCCCCACAGGCCGACGGGAGTGGGGATCAATCCCGCTTCGAGGTGCAGCGCGGGTGTGTGGTCGTAGCGCACATAGGCGCCATAAAGGGTCGCGCCGGAATATCCGCTGGCATAAAACTGCACAAAGCCGGAGAGACGCTCGGTGGCCCGTGCATCGAGGAAGAAGCGCAGCGTTGCCGCATCGAACGCCGAAAATCCGGCGTTGGTCTGGTTGCTGACATTGGAGATGTCCGCGTTGCGGGCGACCAGGATCAACTGCCCGGACGGATAGAATTCCGCGGCGGCCGGTCCCGCCGACGCCAGGAGAGTCGTGCACAGAAGGATGCCTCTAGCCCAAAGACGCCGCATACTCCCGAATCCTTTGCGGGGATTGTTCGTTCCCCTCCGGCATGGCGGTGACTGCGCCGGTTGGGAGCGTGATCGAAAACGTGGTGCCGGTTCCCGGAGCGGAATCGACCCGGATTGCGCCCTGATGATCCTCGACCGCCTTGCGCGCCATGGCGAGACCGAGGCCGGTTCCCTGCGCCTTTCCGAAGGTGGCGAACGGCTCGAAGATGGTTTGTCGGATCTCTTCGGGAATTCCGGGGCCGGTGTCGGCGATGCGGATGGTCACGCGCTGGTCGGCGGCGCGGGTGGAGATGGTGATCTTGCCCTCGCGGCCCAGCACCTCCATGGCATTGACCACGATGTTGTTCAGCGCCCGGTGAATCTTGTCCTTGTCGATGGAAACGACGGTGGCGGGGGCATCCGCATCAAAGCGGACCTCGATGCCGCTCTTGGCGGCGATTTGCCGCCAGGAGGCGACAGCGTCCGCAAGGAACGTGTCGATGTCCACGACACAGCGTGCCATCCGGCGGTCGCCGCGTGCGAATTCCAGCAGTTCCTGGGCCATGTCAACCATGCGGTCCAGTTCGCGCTCAATCATACGGCCGTATTCGGCGCGTTTGACGGCCGGTAGGGCATCGCCGGCGGACAGTTCCGCCGAGGTCCGAATAACCTGCATGGGAGTCTTGAAGTCGTGAATGATGGTTGAGGCCATTTTGCCGATCACCGCGAGCCTCTCGTCGGCAATCTTTTCGGCATTTGCCTGCTCAATGGCCTTCATCTGCGCCGCGAGTTCGTGGCGCATGCGCTCGACGGCCTGGGCCAGCGTGTTCAGTTCATCGCGTCCGCGGTGCACGATGGCCCGTTCATAGTCGCCGCGCGCCACGGCCTCGACGGCATCGACCAGATGCGGAACCTGCCTGGTGACGCGTTTGGCGACGGCGAATGAAAGCAGGACAGCGAGCACGATGGCCCCGAGCCCGACAAACAGCAGGGTGTGGCGCATGTCGGCAATCACGGGTTCCAGGCGATCATCGAGAGACATGATGACGGAATAGAACCCATCGGTGCCGCCGATCATGCGGCCCACGCGGTAGAGGTACCGTTTGCCCCTCATTCTCAGCGTGGATGTTTCCCCGGCCGGGCTGCTCGATGCAGCATTCAGGTCGAAGGATGCCACGAGACCCTCTGCATCGGAGCCTGGCAGGGATGCTCCGAACACGGTGGAATCATCGAAAAAGACCACATCCACACCCGCGATTTGTCCGACGACCGTGGCGAGGTTGGCATCGACACGGTCGCCGAGGGCGACGTAGCCGACGGTGTCGCTCCCCACGGTCACGGCCTGGGTTTGCAGGAGGTAGAGCGCGTTTCCCCAGCGCAGTTGCTCATCGGCGGGAGGAACCGACCGCGGCCAGCCGAAGGACCGCACCTCGCCCTCGTGGTTTAGGTGCGCCAGCGGTCTGCCCTCGTCATCGCACACCAGAAACAGGGCGCTTCCCACCACTTGCTGGAATTGCCGGGCGGCCGGGACGGTGGTGGCGGCGTCATGCTCGGCAGTCGCCGCGAAAAAGCGCGGGTCGCGCGCGATGATGCGTGCCTGAATCCGCAGGTGATCCTGGCGTTCCTGCTCCCAGCGGGTAAAGGTGGATTCGGCGCCGACCAGAAGATCCGTGATGCGTCCGGCCATCTGCCGTTCGAGCCGGGTGCTCAAAACCCAAAGTGATGACGCCAGCGCCGTGATCGCCACGGCACCGGCCACGCCAGCCACTTTGATTCTCAACGGCAAGTACACCAACTCAAGTTCCCAGTTTGAGATGCACTTCCTGAATGTCGCTTTCGGTCAGCGTGACATCGTAATCGGCGAATCGTCCGGTCGGATCAACGGCGAGGATCTTGTAGTGCCCCGCCGGAAGATTATCGAACTCAAAAGGCTCGTCCGGCTGAAGGAGACGGTACCAGGGTGAACCCGCGACCACGATGGCCGCATACATCGATGCGTGAATCTCGCAGAACACCCGGACGATGCCCGGCTTGTCGAATGTCACATCGCGCGACTGCCCGCGCGGGTAGCGTCCGAGGTCGAATGTCTTGGTGGATGAGTACGAAAACACGTTGTGGAAGAGCGGGTCGTGATTGGGAAATGACACGACACCACCGACCGGAACGACCAGGAGATTGGGGACGAAGGCGGTTCCCTCCTGCGCCATGATCAAAGCGGTGTCCGGGTCAACCGGCGTGAATGGTACAAGTGAGTCCAGCCGTTCCACCACGACCGCGACACGTTCCTGGGAGCCGGAGTCGTGCGAAGCGGCCGGCGCGCCGCCACGGGTGACGTAACGCGCCGGGGGGGTTCCGGCGGTCGATCCGGGAACCCGCACACTCCCCTTGAGTACAGCGGAGGTGACCGGTGAAGCCCCCAGCAGTACAAACATGATCAAACTCGTCCTGATTGCTGCCATGCCTGTCTCCTCAGGGTGCCCTTCTTCTCTAGAGTCTGTATCGGCCTGAATCGTCATCCCTTTCGCGGATAAGGGATTCGAGTCAGGGCTTGGGCGTTGGATTTTTCTTGACCAGGCCGGGCGGCTGTTGCATAATTCCAGTGCAGTCGTTCGACTCTACCGCACGTGGAGACACATACCCGATTCCTACCGTGATTGATTCTCGCGCCCAAACTTGGTAGTTCCGGGCGCAGCATTAAGACAGAGACGCGGCCCCAGGCGCGGAAGTGTGCCATGCGGCTTCCTTCGCGCCTGGGGTCTCCAAAGAGTTCATCCACCACGGGAGGAAACAGGATGATCGTGTTGCGAAACCTCGTGAGTCACCATGGAGCACCGGCATCAGGCCGGCGCACATCGGACTACGGGCCTCTGGCCGGCCGCGCGGACCTGTTGCCGGACGGGGAGCCACTGGCGCAATCCACGACATTCAGAGGGATGAAACTCTTCCATGTTGACGAACTCATCGAAGACGGCGGTCCCCGCCGCGATCGTCCGCCTCTATCCGTCTCTGCCAAACCCCTTCAGCGATTCCACCTGTGTGACATTCGAGATTTCCGGGGAACGCGCCCCCTGGCGCATGGATTTCCTTGGGGAGGATGGCCGGCCGGTGCGGGCGTTTGAGGGAAACGACAGCGGGCAAGTATCGATCATCTGGCACGGCGACGACGAGCGCCGCGAGCCGCTGCCATCGGGGACTTACTGGTGCCACCTGTCCTGCAGCGGGGCGCGCCGCAAGCGACGGCTGATTCTCATTCGCTGATCAAGGCGGATTCAACCCCTGGCGCCGGGGGCCGATACACAGATTATCGGCACTCTTGGCGCCGCCGGACCGGCCGGCGCCTATCCCGGGGGGTTGAAACATGCCATTGACCAGCACGCGCGCGATCGCGGTACGCTTCGCGATCATAGGGCTTCTCTCGTTGTTCGTTTATCCCTTTCTGCCGGCCAAGCAGAAATGGCAGATGCAGGCTGCGCTGGGCGGGCGCGAGGCCGATTCCCTCTTGAAGGAGTACTACCAGCCCCCCACGTCGGAGGCTCTCCAATTCTCCCTGGAACGGGATTTCGCGATTTTCGCCAACGACAAGCGCGTCGCCGATGTGAACGACATCCGTTATGTCGAACTCGCCGAGAAGGTCTGGGGCGAGGGGCGAGTCTGGTCGATCCATCTGCGACGAGACGCGGTCGACCGGCTCCAAAACCTCCTGAAGAGCAACCCCGACATCACTTTGTGGGCGGTGTTGGACGGCTATTCAAAGGCCCGGTACGACCGTCCCGCAGGAGAGATCGGCTCACCCATCTACATCGACCCGGCGGCCTTTGGTTACGAGGATGCTTACGCCATGGACCCGCTGGAGCCCTGGTACAGCCGTCCATACATGCTGGGCAGCCCGCAGCGACTATCGGATCTCCCCTGACAGAGCCGCATCAACGGTCGCGACCAATCTGCGTCTTGAACCACGACGGCGCGTCGCGCTATCTTCTCATTGGTGCCGGCAGGATGTTCGTTGCGAAAGTGGCGGAACTGGCAGACGCGCTGGACTTAGGATCCAGTGGGGCAACCCGTGGGGGTTCGACTCCCCCCTTTCGCACTTGAACGGCTCCCCGGACCGGGGATCGCTTTTGGCGCCGTGACCCACGAAAACGATTGAGAATCAGCGCCCCGGGGGGTATTCTTTTAATTCTACCCCGCAGGGACAGGGTAGCAGGCAAAACCTAGCCCCGGAGGCAGGCCGCTCATGGATGTTTCAGCGAAGATCACGAATGAAGACGGTTGGAAGCGGACGCTGGAGATCACGGTCCCGGCGGCCGAGGTGGATACCGCGGTCGAGCAGATGACCGAACGGTACCGAAAGGAAGCCAAAATCCCGGGTTTCCGTCCCGGAAAGGTTCCGGCGTCCATCATCCGCGAACGCTTCGAGGGTCAGATCCGTCAGGATACGATCGAAGATCTGGTGCCGCGCGCCTATGAAGTTGCGGTCAACCAGTTGAAGATCATCCCGATCGGTTCGCCGACATTGTCCAACGTGCACTTTGCCGCCGGAAAGGACATGCAGTTTTTGGTCGAAATCGAAATCCGGCCCCAGGTTGAAGTTAAGGACTACAAGGGGTTGAAACTCACCCGGCAGGTGTACGAAATCACCGACCATGATGTCAGCCTCGCCATCGACAACCTGCGGGAATCGCAGGCCACAACAACCGAGGTGCAGCGTCCCGCCCGGGAGGGCGATGTGGTCATCTGCGATCTGCAGAAGATTCACGATCGCTTAAACAAGGTGAAGAAGTCGAAGTTCGACGACATCACTTTTGATCTGCGCGAGGACCGGACAAGGCCCGAATTCTTCAAGAACATCCAGGGCATGGGAATCGGAGAGGGCAAGGAAGTCGAGGTCTCTTATTCCAACGAGGAATCGGACCCCGATCTGGCGGGCAACACGGTGCTCTTCCGTGTGTGGCTCAAGTCGGTCAAGCAGAAGAATCTGCCCGCCGCCGATGATGCCTTCGCCAAGTCCCTCGGTGATTTTCAATCCCTCGCCGATCTCCAAGAGCGTGTGAAGCGGGACCTGACACGCCGTGCCGACGCCTCCGCCAACAAAGAGCTCGCCCGTCAGGCGCGGGAACAGGTCGTCGCCGCCAACGCGTTTGATGTGCCGCGTGGACTTCTCGATGAGTATCTCGATGGCGTCACCCGGCGGCTTCAAAAAGCCGGCCCCGGGGTCACCAAGGAGGCGGTGCGAAACCAGTTCGAACCCATCGCCACCGAGCAATTTCGCTGGGATTACTCTGTCTTTGAAATCGCTCAAAAGGAAAACCTGACGGTCACCGAGGAGGAAATCGGGGAGGTTTTGGCGACTTGGCCCGATGACGCCAAGGACAAACCGTCCCGGGAGAAAATCCGCGACTCGCTACTGGAGAACAAGGTCTACGAGTTTCTGGTATCGGCGGCGGAGGTCACGGACACGCCCCGGGTGTTAAACCCGAAGATCATCAAGCCGTAAGCCGTTTTTCGGCACGGGTCAACCCGTGCCCGTTGTGGCCGATTATCGTAGAAAGGGGCGGGGGACCGCCCAAACAACCGGGACCATTCACCTGTGGGGGAGCAAACCCAAATGACGCTGATTCCAATTGTCGTTGAGCAGACCGGACGCGGTGAACGCGCCTACGACATCTATTCTCGCCTCCTGAAAGACCGCATCATCTTCATCGGCACGCCGATCGACGATAACGTGGCCAACCTGGTCATTGCCCAGCTGCTTTTCCTCGAAGCAGAAGATCCGGAGAAAGACATCTTCGTTTACATCAATTCTCCGGGTGGGGTTGTCTCGTCCGGGCTGGCCATCTACGACACGATGCAGTACATCAAGCCCGATGTGACCACCACCTGTGTCGGCATGGCGGCTTCGATGGGCGCGCTGCTTCTCTGCGCCGGCGCCGCCGGGAAGCGCTCCGCCCTGGCCAACGCGCGTGTGATGATTCACCAGCCGTGGGGGGGTGTGCAGGGTCAGGTGTCCGACATCGAGATTCACGCCAAGGAGCTTCTCTCCTTAAAGGCGCGGCTCAACCAGATTCTGGTCAAGCACACGGGCCAGCCCATCGAGAAGATCGAACACGACACGGACCGCAACTTCTTCATGTCCGCGGAAGAGGCCAAGACTTACGGGATCATCGACACGGTGTACGAAAAGAAGGTGACGACACCCCCGAAGGCGTAGTATATTCATGCACGGTTCAACCGGGGCCGGCGGGGGATTTGTCCCGCCCGGCCTTTGCTTTGCACGGCCCGCGCCGCAGGATCGAGAAGGCGGCGAGGGAATCTCGTTTGGGGGAGTGAGATCGCATGCCTGAGACACCCGGACCACCGCAGGATCAGGAGACGTTCTGGAAGGGTCGCTGTTCGTTTTGCGGCAAGGACCCGACACGCGTCCGCAAGATCTTCTCCGGATTCCACGCCCTCATCTGTGATGAGTGTGTCCGCACCTGCTACGGACTTCTGACCGAGGGCGAAGCGGCCCCGGCCGAAGAGGATGTCGCGCGGGACGAACTCCCGAACCCGGAGGAGATCAAGTCCTTCCTCGATCAGTACGTGATCGGCCAGGAGGTGGCCAAGCGGATCATCTCCGTGGCGGTGTACAATCATTACAAGCGCGTTTTCTATCCCGAGTGGCAAAAGACGGTTGAGCTGGAGAAGTCCAACATCCTGCTGATCGGGCCGACCGGGACCGGGAAGACCCTGATGGCGCGCACGCTGGCGCGCAAACTGGCGGTCCCGTTCTGCATTGCGGACGCCACCGTCCTGACCGAAGCCGGTTATGTCGGCGAGGATGTCGAGAATATCCTCGTGCGGCTCCTGCAGGCCGCGGACTTCAACCCGCGGCGGGCCGAACGCGGCATTGTCTACATTGATGAGATCGACAAGATCGCGCGCAAGGACGCCAATCCCTCGATCACCCGGGATGTCTCGGGCGAGGGAGTGCAACAGGGGTTGCTGAAGATCCTCGAAGGCACGGTCGCGAATGTGCCGCCCAAGGGCGGGCGCAAGCATCCGGAGCAGGCGTTCGTCAAGATTGACACGTCCAACATCCTGTTCATTTGCGGCGGGGCGTTTCACGGGCTCGAACAGATCGTCAACCGGCGCATCGGCAAACGCAATGTCGGCTTCCACAGCAACCCGCAGGGTTTGGAGGGAATGACCTCCTCGCAGGTGTTCGCACAGACCGAGGCCGAAGATTTGCTCGCCTACGGCCTGATTCCGGAGCTGATCGGACGGCTGCCGGTGGTCGCGGCGCTGGACGATCTTGATCCGGCGGCGTTGATGCGGATTCTGACCGAGCCCCGCAACGCCCTGGTGTCGCAGTACAAGACGCTGCTGGAGATGGAAGGCATCGCCCTGGAGATTCAGCCGGCGGCGCTGGAGGCGGTGGTGGCCCGCACGCTCAAGAGGCGCACCGGTGCGCGCGGCCTGCGGTCCATCCTGGAACGGGCGCTGCTTGACACGATGTATGAGATTCCCTCGCTGCCGAATCTTCGGAAGGTGACCATCACGGCGGACGTGGTCAACGGATTGGCCAAACCGATCCTCGAGCTCCGCGACGAACAGAGAAAGAGCGCCTGAGACTTCACGTCCGCTGAAGTAACCGGCGCGCCCGATTGGTGTCATGGAGGCCGAGTACGTTCGAAGTGTCTATCACACGCGCGATCTTCCGCCGCCGCGCCTGACAGAGATCGCCGTGGCGGGCCGGTCAAACGTGGGGAAATCCTCGCTCTTAAACCGCCTGACGGGACGCCGTCACCTGGCGAAAACTTCGGCGACACCCGGCAAGACCCGTTGCCTCAACTACTTTCTGATCCATCCCGACAGCGCCCGGGATTTCTACATCGTCGATCTTCCCGGTTACGGCTACGCCAAGGTCTCGAAGGAAATGCGGGAGGATTGGGACCGTCTGCTTTCGGCCTACCTCGAGGAAGCGACGCGCCCGTCGGGATTAATCGCGCTGTTCGATTCCCGCCGGGAGGCCACCGCAACCGATTCGGAGTGGCTGGCGTGGCTGGGCCAGTGGGGACGGCCATACCTGGTGGTCCTGACCAAATGCGACAAACTGACCAACAATGAGCGCGCCAAGTCGCTTTTGCGCTGGCGGCGCGCGATGGAGTCGGGCGGTCCCGAGCCCGTGATGTTTTCCGCCATGACGTCAGAGGGAAAAGACAAGATTTGGCAGTGGATTGATCGGGTTCGCAAGTCACGCGCACATAACTGAGAGGAGAGCGGAAAAGCCGAATCGGCGGGTGGTGGGGACGCAGTGGGGCGACGAGGGAAAGGGCAAGATCGTCGATCTGCTGGCGGCATCGGCGGACTGGGTCGCGCGGTATTCGGGCGGCGCCAACGCCGGCCATTCGGTGCAGGCGGGCAGCCAACACTTTGCCCTGCACCTGATCCCGACCGGGATTTTGTCCCCCCGCACCCGCTGTCTCATCGGCAATGGCGTGGTGGTCGACCTGCCGAAACTGTTTGAGGAACTCGGCAAACTGGCGTCGGCGGGCATCGACGCGACCGGACGCTTGTTTGTCAGCGGTTCGGCGCACCTCGTTCTCCCCCATCACAAGCTGCTCGAGGCACATGCCGAGGCGCATCAATCCGGCGCCGACAAGATCGGGACGACCATGCGCGGCATTGGTCCGGCCTACGCGGACAAGATCGCCCGGCGCGGAGTGCGCGCCGCCGATGTAATCGACGAGGGGCGTCTCCGGCGCCGTGTGGAACAGGTGATCGGCCAGTGGGGCGGACTCTGCCCCGATGTCCTGCGTGCTCACGATTGCTCCATCGACTCGGTCATGGAGGAGATCCGGCCATACCGTGAACGGCTTGTCCCCATGCTGGTTGATGCCTCGGTGACCCTGACCGGTGCCATGCGGCGGGGGGAGTCCATCCTGTTTGAGGGCGCGCAGGGAACGATGCTCGACATCGATTTCGGCACCTACCCGTTCGTGACATCCTCGAACACCACCACCGGGGGCGTGCTGACCGGACTGGGTGTCCCGCCCACCGCGCTCCACGATGTGATTGGCGTCGTGAAGGCCTACACCACCCGTGTCGGCAACGGCCCCTTCCCCACGGAGCAAAAGACAGGCGAGGGAAAGTTGCTGCAGGAACGGGGGAACGAATTCGGCACCACCACGGGCCGGAGCCGTCGGTGTGGCTGGCTGGACCTGGTGCAGTTACGTTACGCGGTACGTGTCAATGGAATCACCCACATCGCCGTGACGAAGCTCGATGTGCTGGACTTGTTCGCGGAGATTCCCATTTGTCTCGGCTATGAGATCGATGGCGAGACCGTCAATGATGTTCCCATGGACACCTCGCGATTGGGCGAGGTTGTGCCGGTGTACAAGATCATGCCGGGGTGGAATCAGCCGACCGCGGGAGTCACGGAGTATGATGACCTGCCGCCCGCGGCGCGTGAATACCTCGAGTTTGTCTGCGATGCCTTGGGTGTCAAGCTGTTGATGGTGTCAACCGGGCCGGACCGCGCAGAAACAGTCTGGTGCGATCCCAGATTGCACACCACCAGAGTCTAGTCCGCCGGCCCTCGGCGACGGCATCCAGAACCCGCTTTAAGCACACGGAAAGATTTCCGGCTGACAGTAGCCCGTCACTTATGCCACAACAGCCGCAGGCTGTTGATCACCACAATCAGGGTTGAACCCTCGTGGCCGAGGACGCCAATCGGCAGGCGGATGTTCCCGGCGAGCGTCCCGGCCAGAAGGATGGCGATGACGATCAGCGCAAAGGTCAGGTTCTGCTTGATAATGCGGTTCGCGCGGCGCGACAGCCCCACGGCGAAGGAGAGGCGTGACAGATCATCCGCCATCAAGACGACGTCGGCGGATTCCAGGACCACGTCATTGCCCGCCCCGCCCATGGCGACTCCCACCGAGGCGGACGCCAGGGCGGGCGCGTCATTGATTCCATCGCCGACGATGGCGACCGCCTTGTGGCGGCGCAGAAGTTCCTCGACCGCATCCGCCTTGTCGCCCGGCATCAACTGCGCACGCACGGTATCGATGCCCAATGGCGCGGCAATCGCCGCCGCCGCGCGCTCGTGATCGCCGGTCAGCATGCATACTGATTCGATGCCGTTTTTGCGCAGCGATTGAATCGACGCCGCCGCCTCGCGGCGAATCGGATCGGCCAACGCCAGGACGCCGAGCACACGGTTGGTGCCGACCAAAACGGCGGTCTTCCCCGCGGATTCATACTGGGCCAATAGCGAGTCGGCGGCGGAATCGACCGGAACCCCTTGTTCGATGAGGAAAACCCGGTTTCCGACGAGCACCCGCTCGCCTTCAACAGTGACACCGCTGGCGCCCCGGCCAGTGTGCGTGGTGGCGTCGGTTGCCCGTGTGAACGCAATCCCGCGCTCGCTGGCCGCGCCGACAATGGCCTCTGCAAGCGGGTGGGTGGAACCGGTCTCGACCGCCGCCGCCATGGCCAGGAGGTCGCGTTCGGAGGCGCCGTTGACTGGCGCGATGTCGGTAAGAACGGCATGACCCTGGGTCAGGGTGCCGGTTTTGTCGAACGCGATGGCACGGACATGCCCCAACGTGACGAGCGATTCGCCGCTTTTGAAGAGAACCCCGCGAGTCGCGGCGCGTCCGATGGCCGACAGCACCGCCGCCGGGGTCGAGATGATGAGCGCGCATGGAGATGCTACAACCAGGAGCGTCAGCGCCTTGTAAAACATCGTTCCCCAGCCGATCTGGGTAAACAACGGCGGCAGGATCGCAACCAGCGTGGCGCCGCCGAGGATTCCGATTGTGTACCGCTGGCCAAACCAGCGCACGAACGAATGGGTCGGCGTCCGGCCGGACTGCGCCTGCTCCACCCGGTGGATGATCGCCGCCAAGGCGGTGTCCGAGGCGCGACGGGTGACCGCGAGCGTGATTTCGCCGGAGAGATTCATGGTGCCGGCGAGCACGGACTCCCTGGGACCACGCTCAACCGGAAGGGCTTCCCCCGTAAAAGTGGAGGCGTCGATCGTAGTGCGGCCGGATTCAATTGCGCCGTCGGCGGGGATCTTCTCCCCCGGTTTGACCACGACCCGGTCCCCAATCTGGAGCTCTTCGACCGCGACCATAACCAGGTGGCCATCGCGGATGGCGCGCGCTTCGGAAGGACGGACTTTCATGAGTGCATGCACCGCCCTGCGCGTGCGCTCGAGCGCGTAGTGCTCCAGCGTATTCGAGAGCGAAAACAGGAAAATCAGGGTCGCGCCCTCGGCCCATCGGCCGAGGATGGCCGCCCCGATCGCCGCGAGTGTCATGAGCAGGTTCACATCGAGCCGGTACTTCCGGAGACCGTCGAAGCTCTCTTTCGCTGCAAGCCACCCGCCCGAGAGATACCCGAGGAGATAGAGCCAGTGCCCCGGAATCTCATGACCCGTCGCTTCCGCAATCCAGCCGGTCAGAATGAAAGCGCCCGCCAATGCGGTCCAAAATACGAGGTGATGCTGTTCCCAGCGGCGTTTCCAGACAGAGACCGCATCCGGCGGAGGCTCCACGGTTATTGGTTTTTCGTGGGTTTGTACCGCGGGCGGAGGACGGAGCAGCCCGACGCTGATCCGGTGGGCGTCATAGTCCACGGACAAATCGGTCTCGGGGGAACGCAGCGCCGCCGACAGTGTGCAGCGGTCGCATCCCACACGATTCGCATCGAGACGGCAGTCGTGGTAACGCTGAACGAATTGGTCATTGAGCTTCTCGGCGATGCGGGACACCGCCTCGTCGCTGATGTGCTCAGGCGCGTAGGTCAGAAGGATGCGGTTGGTGACTTTGTCCCATGCAAGACGTGTCAGCCCGCGGTGCGCACGCAGCGTGTCACGCAGGATGTCCAGGCACTTGGACCCGTCGATGCCCGTCTCATGGGCTGTGTCCAGCTCTGCCGTTTGTTCGATCATGCGCTTTGCGCGACCGGTCCGGTCGACTCCTCCTCGACTTCTGCGGGGACGACATAGATCCGTCTGGCCAGTTCACGACCGAGGACATGCCGGCGCTCGTGCGCGGCGATGACCAGCGGGCCTTCAAAGGGGTGGATTTCGACGACCTCCAGGATTGTCCCCAGCCTCAGGTGGAGATCATCGAGATAGCGGAGCAGCTTTGGGTCGCGGTCGGAGACACGCTGTAATCGAAAACGCAGGCCGACTTCGGCCACTTCCGCGAGCGGTTTGTAGGTGACCGGTTCCATCACGCCATCCGGCGAGGGAATGGGAGTCCCGTGGGGATCGAACCGTGGATGGCCCATCAAGGCATCGATCCGCCGCTCAAACTCCGGTGAGATGTGCGCCTGCAGCCGTTCGGCCTCATTATGGACCTCATCCCAAGGCATTCCGAGCACTTGAAAGAGGAATGTTTCGAGGAGGCGGTGGTGGCGGATCATCTCAATCGCCACACGGCGGCCATCGTCCGTGAGGCAGACACCGTGGTATCGACGGTGCCGGACCAGCCCCATTTCCGACAGGCGTGCCACCGTTTGGGTGACCGCGGCATCGGAGACGCCAAGACGCGCCGCGATCATACCGGTTTGCGCCCAGCCGGACTTCCGCTCGAGCTTGTGGATCGCTGTCACGTACTCCCGGAGAGCTGAGCTGAGTTTAACTTCCACTAAAAATTCCTTTCATCCCAGTTAAGGTCACGACCATAATACGGCGGATTGACCTCTTGATTTGTCATAAAGAGTAATGGGTTAGACACTCGCCAACGGTGACTTGTTGATCGCAAAGGATTCAAGTTGAATTCGGTTTTCATTTTAATCATGGTTAATAACGCTCTGAGCGAAAAGAGGCTGCGCCGACCGCACAACGGGCATGTCTCCGTGGAGGCAAACCACTTTAAGTCTGATTTCTTGGGATTACCGTGACCGCCGCGACTCTGGAAGTGGTCGAGGCTTCTTGCGATGGTGTCCGGATTGGCCGGCGGTGTCAGTTACCTTGCCCAGAGCGCGGGGCAAACACACCACGCCGTAGACCGCGACCGGAAGTAACTGACCCATGTAGAGGACCAGGGCGACACGGTGTTGCTGATACCAGGGAGGCGGGACCCATCGCGCCACCGGAGTCTCTTGGAGGAAGGCGATATCCTGAATCGCAAGATACTGGAAGACCTCGAAGGACACCCAGAAAGAGTAGAGGACGAACAGCGCAACGAGGCCAAGCGACAGCGGTAGCAATTGGCGCGTCCATCGACCGGGCATCCATGACAAGGCCAGCACCACAAACGTAATCATGGGGTACCCGAACTGGCGAATGTCCACGACTGTCTCGGTTTTCGCCACGAGAGTCTGATCCGGTCGTTCGGCGATTTCGGGATCACGTCCTCTCATGACGACTTCGAAGTGCGCGCCGACGCCTCCGTCGCGCTCATCGTTCGCGAGCCACAAGCGTGAAACTTGGGCGTCGCCCAAAACGGGGATGAAGCGTGAAGCCGCCTCTGCCAGCCATTGATGGTAGACTGGGGCGATGACGAGCCAGACCCCGAATACGGCGGCATAGGTTAGGAACAGCCTAAGGAAGAACCGGGCCCGGGGCCTTGCGGCGAATGACGGCATATCGCTCCACCCAGAATAGCCACAGCGCGGCCCCCGCGACGATGACCACTGTTTGCCCAATGTAGTTGTGCGCCTCAAAGAGGAATTGCGGCCACCGGGTCGCCACCAGGATCAACCCAAGAATCCTGATTTGGTTCACCACGATGATCCCCAGAAGTCCTATTCCGAGTCCCAGCAGCATCGGTCGCCAACCCACTCGCAAAGCGAGAACCGCGGCGAGGTAAAGACCGAAGGCCTCTGCCCCGTTGCAGCCGGTGGCTATTGTTACCGGCTTGCCATTCAGAAGGAGCACCTGACCCAATGCCTGAGAATCCTGACCGGCGAGCCGAAACAAACCGGCGGTGGACTGGGCGACCAGGCCGGTCCACCGATCGAAGAAGTTCACGGCAAGCCAGTCGTTTGTCAGCGCCCCAAAGTAGGCAAGCACCACCGCCAGAAAGATGCCGACTGGGACGACCTCAAGAGGGATCCGGCGTGCCGGCTTCCGATTCGAAGACTCCCGGTTCACAGCGACGGTCACATGCATCCCCCAGTGGGGACTCGAGCCCCACTATCAGCCTATGTCCGCAACGGCGATCCGTCGGCGGCCATAGATGAGCACCATGCCCAAAAGCAACGCACCGAAGGCGATGGCCCCCCACTCGGAGAGTGTCGGCACCGCCGGTCCGCCGAAGCCGCCCACGATCTTAAAGACCCGGCCGGTGGTTCCGGTCGGCCCCAGGTTTGCGCTTCCCAATAGGTAAAGCTCACCTTGCTCATCTTCCCCGAACCCCAAGACCACGAGGTTGAGCGGGTCGTTCGGGGGCGCAATCTGGAACTCGAAGATTTGCGACCGGTCGCCGTCCGCGTTGAGGTAAAAGACGCGCCCGGTCGGCCCGAAGTCCCGACTGAAATCGCCGAAGATATACTTCCCGAGAAGATTCGCGTGGAGGCCGCCACGGTAGACATAACCGCCCACGACCGCGAGGCCATCGGTGTGATCATATTCCGCGACCGGGTCGATCAAGCCGGCGGTGGGGCAGGCGGCCGGCGGACTGGTCGGGGCGAAAGGATCGAAGCAGTGCGCGCCCTCGCGAATCACCCAACCATAATTGCCGCCCTTCTCTACGACATCGATCTCCTCATACAGATTCTGCCCGACATCGGCCACGAAGAGTTCGTTGCTTCCGCCCCGGTCGAAGGAGAACCGGTAGGGGTTTCGGAACCCATAGGCATATATCTCATCCAGTCCCGGCGCACCGACGAACGGATTGTCAGCGGGGATGGCGTACGGGCTGGCGCCATCGACATCGATGCGCAGGACCTTTCCGAGTGCGGTTTCGATGTTTTGCCCGTTGCCGTTTGGCCCATGGGAGGGGGGCGAGTCCGCGAGGCCGTCATGGGCGCCGCCGCCATCACCAAGACTCCAGTACAGGAAGCCATCAGGACCGAACGCGACATGGGCCCCATTGTGGTTGAACTGCGGCTCATCAACCTCGAAGAGGATGACTTCGGAGGCGGCATTCGCCACGTTCGGATCACCGGAAACCTGGTATTCGGCAAGCACTTCCTTATGGCAACCGGGGATGAAGTTGCCCGGGTCGCTGCACGGTTCATCCGGATCGCCAATACGTGGGGCGCTATAGCGGACGAAGAACCGGCCGTTGGCCTGGTAATTCGGGTGGAAGGCCAACCCGAGCAGGCCCCGCTCATCGAATGACGGGTTCTGTGTGACGATTTTCGCGGTGAGATCAAGAAACGGTGTCGCGAGAAGGGCGCCGTTGTCGATCACCCAGATCTTGCCGATCTGATCGACCACAAACAACCGGTTCGAGCCATCGCCGGCGTGGGTCAGCATGATCGGCGAGGTCAGCCCGCTGGCGACTTCCTGCAATTTGATCTCGATGGAACCGAGGGGAATCTGCGCCGGCGTGTTGCGGCCCGTCAGCACCAGAGCTGCGACCAGCGTGACGAAGCAAACCCTTTTGCGTGAGAGCATGCGATCCTCCTTTGACAGTCACTCGACGCCGCCGGGTGACAGTAAGCCGCCCTGACGTGACTCCTTGACAGGTGCCCGTCCGCCGACCCGGGGACATTGCGATGGTTGTCAGAGTTTGTTGCGCGACAGACTCTGGACAGTATCCGGTTCACGCGACCGACCCGGTAAGGGTCACCCGCGTTTCTGGTCAGTCACAACCACGGAGATGGCGCGAAGGTTCCTGCAGTATGGGATTTTTTTCGCCGGCCTGACGCGGATCCCCCCTGCCGATCCGTGAACGCGAGTCCAACCACGCGGCCTTTGGAAATCAAATGCGGCGAACGAGTTCCTCGATGAGCGAGGACAATACCGGTTCAGCCCGACCTGCGACCCCCAGGATCGTCTCGAAGTCAGTCGGATGAAGCGCATCGGGAAGCCCCATATCGGTAATGATGGAGAAACCGGCAACACGGGTTCCCTGCTGGCGCGCGACGATGACCTCCGGGACGGTGGACATGCCCACCACATCGGCGCCGATCATCCGCAGGAAGCGGTATTCAGCGGCGGTCTCGAGATTGGGGCCGGCAACTGCCACATAGACCCCCTTCTTCATGGGGACCTTCAGGTCGAGGGCGCATTGCTCAGCCAGCGCGAGGAGTTCGCGGTCGTAGCAGTGGCACATGTCGGGGAAACGCGGCCCGAAGTCATCGAGGTTGGGTCCAATCAGGGGATTGCCCCCGAGAAGGTTGATGTGGTCGGTGATGGCCATGATGTCGCCCGCGACGAATTGCGGGTTCATGCCGCCGCAGGCATTGGAAACGATCAGGATTTTCACTCCCAGCCGGTGCATCACCCGAACCGGCAGGGTGATCTGCTGCATCGTGTACCCTTCGTAGAAGTGAAACCGCCCCTGCATCGCCACCACGGACTTGCCGCCGAGCTCGCCGAAAAGGAACCGCCCGGCGTGGGATTCGACCGTGGAACGGGGGAAGTGCTTGATGGTCTCGTACCCGACGGTCTTTGCGACCTTGATTCCCTTGCCGAGGGCGCCGAGGCCGCTGCCGAGGATGATGCCGATTTCGGGCCTGGCATCGGTTTGGGTTCGCACCGAGGCGGTTGCTTCTTCGATCTGCTGCTTCCAATCGCTCATCATTCGCTCCTGTGATGTCCCCGGATGCGGGGTGAGGTGCGAATATGGGCGTTTGAGGTGGGCGGGGTCAAACGATTGTGCGGGGGCAATGTGCCGGCCAGGAAGAACGGGATTGCTTCGTCGTTCGGCCCGCCGGGCGGGCCTCACTCCTCGCAATGACCCTGGCGGCTCGTGGTCATCATTGTCGGCGACCCGTCGCGCTGCAGTCGCCACGGGGTGCCGAGTCATACCATGCCCGGGGAACAGACTTGGCCGGCTCTTGCGACGACTCAGGCGACCCGTTCGTCGTCGAGGACCTCGGCCAGAACTGGCGGCGCCTCGGGGGCATCCTCGGGAACAACTGGGGTATCATTGCCCTTGAGCAGTTCCAGGTGATCGAGTTGGGAATTGAGCAGGGTTTCGATCTGCCCGATGATGCGGCTCTTGAGCGTGGTCAGCTCATTGATTTCACGGTGCAGTTGGAAGAGGCGTTCCTGCGATTCGGCGACCGCCGACTCGGCGGCGACATGCGCGCGCGCGATGATGTCGGTCGCTTCGGCCTCGGCGGCGCGACGCGTGTCATCGGCGGCCTTCGGGGCGGCGCCTCCGGGGGGCAGCGTTGCGTCATCGAGTTTGCGCAGTTCGCCCGCCTCACGCTGGGCACGGGCCAATTTCTCGCGCAGCATGGTTGCTTCGTTCAGGACAGCATCCATCTGATCGGCGATTTCCTCGAGGAAGGACCGCACTTGCGCCGGATCGTAACCGCGCAGTTTCGAACCGAAGTCCTGGGTTCGGATGGCGCCGGGGGCGATTGTGTAACGTCGGGTCATGAGGTGTGCTCGCTTGGGATTAGCGGTGGCCGGACCGGCCACCGTCGCCTTTTATACGTTGAACCAGGGCAAAGTTGCCTCGGCAATCAGGATCGTGCTCCGAATATCGCGCTGCCGATGCGCAGCATATTGGCGCCTTCGGCCAGGGCGATCGGCCAGTCGCCGCTCATGCCCATTGAGCAATAGCGCATGGCGCCGCCCCCCAGGTCGAACCGGGCCAGCCGGTCGAATTCACGGCGCAGGATCCCGAACGAACGTCGAATGGGCCTGGAATCCTCCACGAACGGTCCGATGGTCATCAGCCCCTGAATGCGAATGCTCGGCAGGAGTACAATTCCTGCCACGATGTCATCGATCTCGGATGGCTCGCACCCTGATTTTTGCGGCTCATCGGTGGTGTTCACCTGGATCAGGATGTTCTGCCGCTTGCCTTGGGCTCCCGCGCGCGAGTCGATTGCCTTGGCAAGTTCCAATGAGTCGACGGATTGAATCATGTCGAAGAGCAACACCGCGTCCTTCGCTTTGTTGGTCTGGAGATGTCCGATCAGGTGCCACTGGTGGGGATGGTCGGAGCGGACACTTGGAATCTTCGCCTTCGCCTCCTGCACCCGGTTTTCACCAAAGATGCTCAAGCCCGCGTGAATGGCGGCTTCGACACACGTGGCATTGAATGTCTTGGACACCGCCACGACGGTAATCTCATCCCGCGGGCGGCCCAGTTTCGCCAATTCGCTTGCGAGGGCGGATTCAAACCGGGCGGCATTCACGGCGATCGTGGATGTGTCTGTCATCGGATGGGCAAAATAGCAGTAGGGGCGCGCGCTCGCACGCCCCCACTGACTTTAGGATCTGCGCCCCGGGCGGAATCTGCCCGTTACCGCTTCAGGGGTCTGCATCCAACTTGCGACACCGACCCTGCTAATTCTCCACCCGGCCACCGAGATAGCGCGACAGGAATCCCTCGGTCTTGCCATAGAAATCGAGTCGGTTTTGCGGACGGGCAAAGCCATGTCCCTCGTCGGGGTACACGACATACTCGACATACTGCTCGTTGGCCTTTAGCGCCGCCACGATCTGCTCGGACTCAGCCTGCTTGACGCGCGGGTCATTGGCGCCCTGACCGATCAGCATCGGGATCTTGATCTTCTCCGCCGAGAAAAGCGGCGAGCGCTCTTTGAGCATGGCCTCTTCGCTGGCGGGATCACCGACCCGGTTGTGGAAGAGCTTGATCATCGGTTCCCAGTAAGGGGGAATCGAGGCCAGCAGGGTCATGATGTTCGACGGCCCGACGATGTCCACCGCGCAGGTGTAGAGATCGGGCGTGAAGGCGGCGCCGGCGAGAGCGGCATAGCCGCCATAGGAGCCGCCGTAGATCGCGACCTTGTTGGGATCGGCGTAGCCATTATCGATGGCCCACTGGACCGCATCGGTGAGGTCGTTTTGCATGGCGCGTCCCCACTCCTTGTCGCCGGCGTGGAGGAAACTCTTGCCGAAGCCGGTCGAGGCGCGGAAGTTGACCTGCAGGACAGCATAGCCGCGGTTGGCCATCCACTGGACTTCGGGATTGTATCCCCACTCGTCGCGTGCCCACGGGCCGCCGTGGACATTAAGCACCAACGGCAGGTTCTTCGGCTCGACGCCGACCGGGAGTGTCAGATAGGAA
>JBFMFQ010000320.1:0-2223 GCA_040752075.1 Candidatus Zixiibacteriota bacterium
TGGGCCATGAGTTTGCGCGCGCTGAAGAAGCGGGGGACGGATTGAAGCACACGCAGGGACATGACCGACAGGCCGCCCACGTAGCCGGCGAAGGCGATGGCGCTGCGTCCGATGATCGAGAGGATCCCCACATGGGCAGTATCGGTTGCGGGCGGTGCGGGCGCAATCACGGAAGGAACCCGGGCCGGGACCAAACCGGAGAGATTCGCTCTTGCATACAACACAATACAAGCTATCTTCTTACGTGGCCGCTGGCCGGACGAAATGCCGGCCGCCCCTTTAGCCAATTGATGATCGTGGTAACCGGGTTTCGCCCTCAGCACTCCGTCATACCGCGTTAACCCGGCCCCTCATCTGAAAAGATTCATGAAGCCACTGCCGGGCGCGCGCTGGTGCGCGATCCGAACAATGCCGGCGCGCATCCGCGAACCTCGAAAACCGACCACCACACGGATACCACACCACGAAGGAGCACCTATGATTCGCCGTGTCCTGCTCTCCCTCACCACAGTGCTAGTGATCGCGGGCGTCGCCCATGCCTCGGGCGCCGCCCCGGAAATCAATATCCAGGGCCGCGTGACCGACCTCGCCGGCAATCCGCTCCCGGCGGGCATAAAGGACTTTACGTTTCGCATTTACAACTTGGAGGTCGGCGGGCCGGTGCTCTGGTCCGAGGTGCAGTCTGTCACCACGGACGTCGAGGGTCTCTGGTCAACGCGCCTCGGGGTGGTGGACCTGCTTCAAGCCTCGGTGTTCGCCGACAGCGTGCGGTGGCTGTCCATCGAGGTCGATGACGGTGTCAACCCGCCGGTGGTCCTGCCGCGGGTCCGGCTTGTGTCGTCACCCTATGCGTTTCATGCGGGTACGGTTGACGGCGCGTCGGGCGGCCTCATCACCAGCAAAGTCACGATCGGCGGGAATCATCTCAACACCGGCCTGCATGCGTTCGTCACCGGCTTTAACAACGACGTGACCGGCGATTACGCCACCGTCACCGGCGGCACAAGCAACACGGCCTCGGACAACTTCGGGACAGTCGGAGGCGGGCAATTCAACGATGCCCAGGGCACGCTGTCCACGGTCGCCGGCGGCGGCGGACTCCTCAACACCGACGGCAATGTCGCGATCAATACGTACAGCACCGTGGGCGGGGGCGGCAAGAACCTCGCGGACGGGCTGGCCGCGGTGGTGACGGGCGGTTTCCACAACTCGGCGACCGATGACTTCACGTCGGTCAATGGCGGATACCAGAACATAGCAGACAGCAACTACACCAGTGTGGGCGGCGGGTATTCGAACCTGGCATCCGGGATGGGTGCAACGGTGGGCGGCGGGCTGGACAATGATGCCCGAGACACCATCGCGGTCGTCGCCGGCGGCGGATCGAACACGGCCGACGGCGAGGGCGCGACGGTCGGCGGCGGCGGCAGCAATTCCGCGGAGAACACCTACACGACCGTCGCCGGAGGCTGGGCAAACCAGGCCACGGGATTATACGCGACGGTTCCCGGCGGGATCGCCAACGTGGCCAGCGGCAACTACACTTTCGCGGCGGGCCGCCGCGCCAAGGCGCTCAACGGCGGGTGCTTCGTGTGGGGCGACCGGACGGATGCCGACTTTTCCTCCACCGGCTTTGATCAATTCCTGATTCGCGCCGATGGCGGTGTGGGCATCGGCACCAACGATCCCCAGGGCGCGCTCAGCCTGACACCGGGACCGAACAGCATCTCCCTCTACCTTACCGGCGGCGGCACCAATGACATCGCCTGGGCGAATGGCAACAACCTGCAGTTGGGTCAGTGGGATGGCGCCATCTTCACGGAACGCGCGCGCTTCACCGGCGGCAACGGGTATTTCGGCATCGGGGTGACCTCCATTCCCAATGTCCTGACCCTTCCCAACATCAACGGGGTCGGGGGCGATGGGCTTGCGCACGCATGGGATGTGTATTCGTCACGCCGCTGGAAGACCGACATCGAGCCGATCGGCGGCGCTCTCTCCCTCATCGAGCGGCTGCGGGGGGTGCGCTATCGCTGGAAAGACGGCGGCGGCGCAGACATCGGTCTGATTGCCGAGGAAGTCGGCGAGGTGGTTCCGGAGGTCGTGCAATACGAGGCGAACGGCACGGACGCCCGGTCCGTGGATTACTCGCGGCTGGTTGCCGTGCTCATCCAGGCGGTGAAGGAGCAACAGGCGCAGATCCATGACAAACAAAAGCAGATC
>JBFMFQ010000321.1:0-2202 GCA_040752075.1 Candidatus Zixiibacteriota bacterium
GCACATACCGGGAGGGGGGCGGAATCCTCAGCGAATTCAGTTCGCCAACCATCCAGCACAACTGGATCATCGACAATGAGGCCGTGACGGTCGATCCCGGGCTTGTGAGCGCCGGCGGCGGGGGAATTCGCGCGGGCGACGGCAACCCGATCATCCGCAACAACATCATCGCCGGTAACCGGGGACTCTACGGCGCGGGGATTGTCTTGAACTACGCCGACGGGATCATTCGCAACAATGTCATCGCCGGCAACACGGGCGGTGAAGATTTCGGGGGATCGGGAATCTGGAAGCTGAAAGGGGGCAGCGCCCTGGTCGAGAACAACACCATTGTGGGCAATGTCTCTGCGCTTGGCGGCGGCGGTGTTTACGCCTGGTCCACGACCATGACGCTGCGGAACAACATCATTCGCGAAAACGTTGCGCCCTCCGCGCCGCAAATCCGGGTCAATGCGAGCACGGTCACGGTCACCTATTCCAACGTGCAGGGGGGATATTCGGGCATGGGCAACATCGATGTCGATCCCCTGTACTTCGGGCCGTACTTTCATCTGACTGCCGCCTCTCCCAGTGTGGATGCCGGTGACCCGGCCATGGCGTTCGATGATCCTGAGGATGGAATGAACCCCGGTCTTGCCCTGTGGCCGGCGCTTGGCAGCCTGCGCAATGACATGGGCGCATATGGAGGGCCGGGTTGTTGGGATCTGGATGGTGACGCGGATGGTGATGGTGTCAGCAATGACGCCGACAACTGCATGGCGACCGCAAACCCGGGTCAGGACGATATCGATTCCGATGGAGTCGGCGATCTCTGCGACAATTGCCCCGCGCAGGCGAATGCCGATCAGACGGATGCCGATCTTGATGGCTTCGGGGCCGCGTGCGACTGCAATGACTCCGACGACTCAATCCACCCGGGTGCAACCGAGATTTGCAATCTGGTGGACGACAATTGCGATGGAAACACCGACGAGGGATTCGCCGATGGCGATGCCGATGGTGTCGGGGATGCCTGCGACAACTGCCCACTGGCCTACAATCCCGATCAAGCGGACTCCGACAACGACGGCATCGGCGATGTCTGCGAGTGCGTGTGTCCGGACCAGTGCGACATGGATGGGAGCGGGTTTGTCGACGCAGTGGATTTGGCGGTGGTCATCGATGTCGTGTTCTTCGGGGCGCCGGATGTCAGTGATCCTGATTGCCCCCGCTCACGGGCCGACTTCAACGCCGATGGAGTCGCCGACGCCGTTGATCTGGCTCTTCTAATCGATCACGTCTTCTTCGGAGGATTCGGACCCTCTGATCCCTGTTCCCCGTAGTTCCTTCTCCCACAAGCGGTCCCGGCCCGCGGGAACTCGTCGCCGGCGGGCCGGCCGACCTCATTGGGCAGAAAATTCCGATTGAAAATGTCGCCGTTTGGCTCGTAGAATGGATTGACAACTCCGAGCCGCCCCGACCCACGTGGCCGGTGCGGACGCGACGGTCGGATGGGCAACCGCCCGGCCTGCCCGTGTTTGGCAAAGGAGATAAGACTTGAACCCGCCAAGTTCGGTCGCCCCTGCGAGGCCGGCCGGCCCGATTCCACTCCCCATACTCGATTCAACGCCTCAGATAGATTGCACGGATGCGTTTGGGCGACGTCCCCGGTATTTGCGCCTGTCGGTCACCGGGCGTTGCAACCTGCGCTGTCTTTATTGCGCGCCGGAGGACGATGACCCGACGCGCCACGATCCGAATGCGCTCACGGATGACGAACTCATCCGGCTCGTCGGGATCATGACCCGAATCGGCGTGCGCAAGGTCCGGTTCACCGGCGGCGAGCCGCTGCTGCGGCGTGGGCTGCCGGCCCTGATGAGGAAGATTGCGAGGATGCCGGGAGTCAACGAGATCGCTCTGTCGACCAATGCCTATTTGCTGGGTGATCAACTTGAGGATCTGGTGGACGCGGGACTGAAATCCGTCAACATCAGTTGCGACACCTTGCGGGAAGACCGCTTTGTCCAGATTACGCGACGGCGCGGTGTCGAGCGGGTGCTCGGTGCGGTCCGCGACACGCTGGCGCACCCGGGGATCGAACGGGTCAAGATCAACATGGTGGCCATGCGCGGAATCAACGACGACGAGATTCCGGATTTTGTCCAATTGTGCAGCAATCCCAAGATCGATGTGCGCTTCATTGAGTTCATGCCCACCGCGGAT
>JBFMFQ010000322.1:0-2182 GCA_040752075.1 Candidatus Zixiibacteriota bacterium
TGCCCGAGGAAACCGACGATATGAACCCCATCCGCCGAATCCGTGAACGTGCCCGACGCGCCAAGTGCCGCATTGTCCTCCCCGAAGGCACCGAGCCGCGCGTTCTCCATGCCGCCAAGACCATTCTCTCCGAGGAGATCGCTCAAGTCACACTCCTGGGTGATGTGAAATCGGTCAGCGATGCCGCCAAACGTGCCAACCTCCCCGGAAACCGACTCCAGATCATCGACCCGGTGACAGCGCCCAACTTCGCCGCCTATACCGCCAGCCTGCGCCAGCTCGACAGCGAACGGTTCCCCGATGAAGAGGCCGCCCGCCGACAGATGGCCCAGGTCCTTTGGTATGGCGCGATGATGGTGCGAAATGGCGATGCCGATGGCATGGTCGGCGGTTCCATCCACACCACCGCCGATGTCCTGCGCGCGGCGATCCGTGTGGTCGGGCTGGCGCCCGGCAACAAAACTGTCTCCGGCTATTTCCTGATAGTCGTCCCGAAATACCGCGACACGCTGGATAAGGTTTTCATCTACGCCGACTCGGGCGTGGTCCCCGATCCGAATGCCCAGCAACTCGCCGACATCGCGATCTCATCCGCGCAAGCCTACCGCGCCCTGACCGGCGACACCCCGCGCGTGGCGCTCCTCTCGTTTTCCACCAAGGGCTCGGCCAGACACCCTATGCTGGACAAAGTCATCGAATCTCTCTCGCTGGTCCGACGCCGGGAGCCGGACTTGATTGTCGATGGGGAAATTCAGGCCGACGCCGCGATCGTCCCCGAGGTCGGCAAGTCCAAAAACCCGAACGGCCCAATCCAGGGTGACGCCAACGTCCTCATCTTCCCCGACCTCAACGCCGGCAACATCGCCTACAAACTCACCGAGCGCCTCGCCGGCGCCCGCGCCATCGGCCCGCTCCTCTCCGGCCTGGCCAGACCCATCAACGATCTCTCCCGCGGCTGTAGCGCGGAGGACATCGTCAACGCGGTGGCCGTGGCCGCGGTGACGGCGCGGCCGAACGGCTAGGCCCGCCCCGCCAACTGCCCGCACGCCGCATCGATATCCACACCAAACGACTTGCGGATGCTGACCGCCGGGCAACGAGGATAGAGATAGTCCCGAAAGGCGAGAACCCGCTCCTCCGGCGGAGGCCGGTAGGGCGAGCCGGGGTGCGGGTGAAAACGGATGAGATTGATCTTGCAGGGGATTTCGTGGATGAAGTGCACCAACTTCTTCGCGTATTCGATTGAATCGTTCACTCCATCCATGAGGATGTATTCGAAAGTCACTCGCCGTCCGGTCGAAGTCGCCGCGGCGATGGCGGCCTTCTTCAACTCGGCGAGCGGATATTTCCGGTTGATCGGCATCAGCTCGGAACGCAGTCCGTCATCGGCGGCAATGAGCGAGATTGCCAGGCGCGCTTTGATCTTCGCCTTCGCCCATTCGTGAATCTGCGGCACCAGTCCCACCGTCGAGACGGTCGTGTGCCGCCAGGAAATGTCCAGTCCCCAGTCCGCGCCGACAATCTCCAGCACCTGCTTGACCGCATCGAAGTTTTGCAACGGCTCGCCCATCCCCATGAACACGAGATTGGTGACTCGTTCGCTTGGAGGTAGCAATTCCCCCGCGCGCAGGATTTGGCCGATGATCTCGCCTGCCGACAGGTTGCGCTTGAAACCCAACGTTGCGGTGGCGCAAAACCGGCATCCCAAGCCGCAACCGGACTGTGTCGAGACACACACCGTGCGACGCTCGGCATCGCGCATCAACACCGCTTCCCAGAGATCATTGCCCTGGCGAAAAAGAAGTTTCTCGGTTCCATCCGGTGATGTCTGGTGTGTGGCGGGGTCCGGGATGTCGACCGAGAATCGCACCGCGAGACGATCCCGCAGGGGCCGTCCCAGATTGGACATGGCGGCGAAGTCGAAAACACGGTTCCGGTAAATCCAATTGGCGATCTGGCTCCCCCGATACGCCGGCTCGCCAACCTCGGATAGCTTGTCGGCGATCTGGTCGGGCGTGAGTCCCAGCAGGTTTGTCCGGACCATGCCGCCTTCCGGCGATGCAGCCGCGGAACTTTGCCCCGTGTCGTGCCGTGTGTCAGCCATCGAACCCTGATACGGGCGGCGGAGCCATACCGCAGAGGCAGGGCAGCCGCACCAACGGCTTCCGGGCGAGTTGATTCT
>JBFMFQ010000323.1:0-2177 GCA_040752075.1 Candidatus Zixiibacteriota bacterium
GGCTTGCCGCGCCGTGCGTCTCAGAGTATGCTGAATAAGTGAACCCCGAGGCGCAACAGCCCGCACCGATCCCCAGGCAAAGTCTCCCCCTCTGGATCATCGCCATTGCGGCCCTCCTCGCCCTCCACATCCGCGCCCTCTGGTTCATCTGCGATGATGCCTTCATCTCGTTTCGCTATGCCCGTTCGCTGGTCTTTGGCCACGGTCTCGTGTTCAACATCGGGGAACGGGTTGAAGGGTACACCAACTTCCTCTGGGTTCTGATCAGCGCGGCCGTCATTCGCCTGGGCGCACAGCCGGAAGTCTGGATGCCGTGGCTGGGCGCCGCGATTGCCATCCTGAACCTGGCCGCGATCATGTGGCATCTGTCGCGACGGGGGAGATCGCCGCTTCTGGCCGGCGCGCTTTTGGCCACGAACTGCGGCTATGCCGCCTGGGCGACCGGCGGCCTCGAAACCGCGCTTTTCACCGCGCTGGTGACCGGCGCCTTTCTCTCGCTCTGGGATTCCATCGACACAGGTGGCTCCGGCAGGGACAATTCGAATGCCGTGATTCGCAGCGCGCCACTTTTGGCGCTGGCCTGCCTGACCCGACCCGATGGCGCGCTCATCGCCATCTGCGCAGCAGCGTTTCTGTTTGCACGAGTGATGCGATCGCGCCTGACGTTTAAGTCTTTCCTGATCTGGTTGGCGATCTGGGCCATCCCCCTCGCGGGTCATCTCGGATGGAGACTCTGGTACTACGGCCATCCATTCCCGAATTCGTTTTACGTGAAGACATCAACCTGGGACATGATCCCGACCGGCGCGCAGTACCTGCTCGATTCTTTCCTCGCATTCCATTGGTATCTGCTGTTGATCCCACTGGTCTATGTCCTTGTTCGCCATCGAACCATCCGCGCCACCCACACCGCATCGCAACTCGCAATGGTGATCGCGGTGCCCTGGCTGGTCTATGTCTGCCTCGTGGGGGGCGACTTCATGGACATGTTCCGGTTTGTGGTGCCGGTGGCGCCGCTCATCCTGATTGGCGTCGCCGAGTATTGGCAGTCGATGCACACCGACTTGGCGGCGCGTTTCTCACGCCGGATCGCCATGGCTGCTTCCGTTGTGCTCGTGGTCGCCATGGCCGTGCTCAATGGGTATTCGACATGGCAGGCGCGGCAGGAGTCCTACCACCACGAACGCGATTCGATCGGTCTGCTGCGCACCTATGCGGACAACTGGCGCCGGATCGCCGATCAGATCGCCCAGGTCAGTGTTCCGACCGACACACTGGCGACCACCGCGGCGGGAATTATCCCCTACTACACCGGCGTGCACACCATCGACCAACTGGGACTGGTCGCGCCCGACTTAAGCCAATACCACCCGCGCCCCAATGCGCGCCCCGGCCACACACTCCTGCTCGATGGCGCCGCGATGCGCAAGATGCTCCCGCAGTTCATCGTCGGTCACCCCTCGATCGCCGACCGTGCCGACACCGCGCGCATGGCGCTGTTTCTGGAAAAGGAGTGGTTCGACCGGATCGTGATGCACTACCGCCCGGCGACCATCACTCTTTCCGAATCCCCGCCGGTCTACACGTCCTATCTCATCCGAAACGATCTGGCCGAAGGCCGTCTCCCGGCGCCGAGCCGCTGATCCACGAATCAAGAAAAGTGATAACCCGGCCCGGCCGGCGCACGTACCATCCCTCAAGAACAGGGACACGGGCCCGGCCCGCCGTTCCGCCACACATCAACCGATTCGCAAGGAGTTCGCATGGGCAGACCCGTTGTTCACTTCGAAATCTGTGTCGCCGATTACCCGAAGCACGTGGAGTTTTATTCCAAGGCCTTCGACTGGAAGATCGATGACAACAACCCGATGCACTACGGCATGGTCACCACCGGCGGCGAGGGCGGAATCAACGGCGGCATCATGAAGGCCGAGGGGTTCATTCATCCCTACCTGACCTTCTACATCCACGTGGACAGTCTCGAAGACTCCCTCAAAACCATCGAATCCCTCGGCGGCAAGACCGTGGTCCAGCCGATGGACATCCCCGGTGTCGGACGCACCGCCTTCTTCAAGGACCCGCAGGGCCACATCCTCGGACTCTTCACCCCGGCGATGAAGGGCTGACGCGCCATCCCGCAGTGTGAGATTTGCGCATTCCCACGTAGGGGCGACCCG
>JBFMFQ010000324.1:0-2171 GCA_040752075.1 Candidatus Zixiibacteriota bacterium
GGTGGCCGATATACGCCGCCTGCGGACACGGCTAAGGTGCGACTCAGGGGACTCGGTCGTCATTGTCTGGGGTTCGGAGGAGGACACGGTGACCGCGGCAGAGGAGATCCAAAATCGCTTCGCCGATGCGCTCGACGGCGTGCCGAACGAAACCCGGCAGCCGTTCCCCGATGGGCGGACCGATTTTGAACGCATTCTCCCCGGCCCCGACCGAATGTACCCGGACACCGACAGCCCGCCGTCGCTGGTCACCCGCGAGCGGGTCGAACGGCTCCGGCGGAGCCTCGCGCCGCGCCCCTGGGAAAGGGAAGCGCGCTATGCCGCCGTGGGCGTACCGGGCAGCACCATTCACTACCTGATCCGGCGCAACGGGGCCGACCTGGTCGACCACGTCGTCGACTCATGCAACGGCGATCTGCGCACCGCCTGCTTCTTTTTCGGTGAGCGCTTGAAGGGACTCCGCCGCAAGGGCGTTGCGGTGGCGTCAATCCCGTTGGACCGGTGGTGTGAATTGTTCCGGGCGATGCGGACCGCGCCGCAACTCCTGGAAGCCTGGGAGATCATCGTTCGGCGCATGGCGGATGAACCCCCGGTCAGCGTCGGCGATCTCCTGATGCGAGACGGGCTCGGCGAGGTCCCATCGGGCTGGCAGGAAACTGCCCGCCGGCAAACCGGCGTGGCTCGCCGGGAACTCCGCGACGATGACCCCGACCGGCTCCGCCGGCTGGCCATGGGAAGGTGCATGGCCATTTTGCGCGGGAAGGTGGCCGCGCGTGAAGTCGCGGCAGTACTCGACAGCGAACTGGCGGCACGGAGCACTCATGTCCACGGATGATCTGAAGGGATACAAGGGCCGTGCCCGGAATCGGCTCACGGCGCTCGGTGTGCGTGTTTGGAGCGACGTGAAGCTCGTCAACGATGCGGGCAGCGTGTTCGAGGGCGTCATCCTGCCGCGAAGCGAGACGCTCGATGACGCCCACGTGGTGATCAAACTCAAGAATGGATACAATGTAGGCATTCACGTTGACCGGATTTCCGAGATTAGCGAAGTCGGCTACAAAGTCGCGGTCTACAAGATTCCGGAGAAGGAATTCCCCCGGCGGCCGAATCTCCCGGCCGTGACCCTGCTGGGAACAGGGGGGACGATCGCCTCCCGGCTGGACTACCGGACGGGAGCGGTCATACCCGCCTTTACTCCCGGCGAACTCTATGGCGCGGTGCCGGAACTGGCCGACATCTGCAACCTGACAACGAAGAAGATCTTCGGCGTCTTCTCCGAGAACATGGCCAAAGATCAGTACATCGAGCTGGCCCAGGCGGTCGGCGCGGAGATCGATGCCGGTGCCGATGGGATCGTCATCGGCCACGGCACCGACACAATGGGCCACACGGCGGCGATCCTCTCCTTCATGGTTCAGAACTCGCCGGTGCCGATCGTGCTGGTGGGCTCGCAACGCTCCAGCGACCGTCCCTCAAGCGACGCGGCGCTCAATCTGATCCATTCTGTCCGGTCGGCGGCCTACGGGGAGATCGCCGAAGTCGTCATCTGCATGTTCGGACCGACCTCGGACCGGTATGGGCTCCTGCATCGCGGGACACGCTGCCGCAAGATGCACAGCTCCTACCGCAGCACATTCCGCACTGTCGGTGACACGCCCCTGGCCACTGTCAGCCGCAATGAATTCTCCTACCTGACGGATAATTTCCGGCGGCGCGACCGCTCAAGAAAAGTCGTGATCGATGCGGTTTACGATGACCGGGCAACAATCTTGTACTACTACCCAGGGATGCGCCCTGATCTGGTTGATGCCCTTGTGGAGAAGGGGTATCGGGGCATCGTCATCGCCGGAACGGGCCTCGGCCACGTGAACAAGCCGCTTTACCCCGCGCTTAAGCGCGCGGTTGCCGCGGGTGTCCATGTGGTCATGACCGTGCAGACCCTCTGGGGCTATGCGCAAATGTATGTCTATGACACCGGCCGGGACCTCATGGATCTCGGCGTGGTTCCCCTCGACAACATGCTCCCGGAAACGGCGCTCATGAAACTCTCCTGGGTGCTCGCGCACACCGACGATCACGCCGAGGTGATGAGCATGATGCAACACCCCGTCAACCACGAAATCACCTCGCGGGAACCGCACAACGGGTACCTGATCCTGCAAGGGGGCCTG
>JBFMFQ010000325.1:0-2170 GCA_040752075.1 Candidatus Zixiibacteriota bacterium
ACGATTTCGCGTTGGCTACGTTCCCACAGCAGAGCTGTGGGGCACCCGTCATGGTTGGAAACGTCGACTCATCATGCGATCTCGCGTTGGCTACATTCCCACAGCAGAGCTGTGGGGCACCCGTCATGGTTGGAAACGTCGACTCATCGTGCGATCTCGCGTTGGCTACGTTCCCACAGCAGAGCTGTGGGGCACCCGTCATGGTTGGAAACGTCGACTCATCATGCGATCTCGCGTTGGCTACATTCCCACAGCAGAGCTGTGGGGCACCCATGCCGACTATCATATCGAGTTCACAGTATGGGCGGACCCGATTGGTTGCGCAATCACTTTCTGGCGATTACTGAGCGTATCCCCTCCACCGCCCTCCCCACACCCTCATCCCCCACATCCCGGTGCAGGACCGCGCGGAGGCGGTTGGGACCGAAACCGATGAGGCGGATGCCTTGCTCTTCGAGGTGGTGCAGGAGGGCGTCGGGGTTGAGACGGGAGTCGAGTAGTTCGATGACTACTATGTTGGTCGGGGGCGGGTCGGGGATCAAGCGGATGCCGGGGATGTTGCGGATTCCTGCGGAGAGTACTTGGGCGCGGCGGTGATCGTCGGCGAGGCGCGGGAGTTCGTGGTCGAGGGCATAAAGACAGGCGGCGGCGAGGATGCCGGCCTGGCGCATGCCGCCGCCGAACATCTTGCGGGTGCGGCGGGCGCGTGTGATGAACTCGCGCGTACCGAGGATCGCCGAGCCGACCGGCGCGCCAAGGCCCTTTGAGAAACAGACCGAGACCGAATCGTAGCCCTTGACCCAATCGGAGAGCGGGATGCCGGTGGCCGCATGCGCATTCCAGATGCGCGCGCCATCGAGGTGGGTTTTCACATGGTGACGGTGCGCGACTTCGGCGACATCGCGCATCACATCCAGCGGGACGATCACTCCACCCGCGCGGTTGTGCGTGTTCTCGACGGCGATGATGCTGGTGACCGGGATGTGGATGTTCTCCGGACGGATTGCCGCTTCGATCGCATTCGGATCGGGAATGCCGCCGGGGGCGTGGACAGTGCGCATCTGCAGACCCGCCAACGCCGACGCGCCGCCGACTTCGTACCAGTCGATGTGCGATTCATCATCGCAGATGAGTTCATCGCCGCGCCGTCCATGGGTGTAAAGCGAGACCTGGTTGCCCATGGTCCCCGAGGCGACGAAGAGTGACGCTTCCTTCCCGAACAGTGTTGCGAGACGTGCTTCGAGCGCGTTCATGGTCGGGTCGTCTTCGAAGACATCATCGCCGACTTCGGCATGCATCATGGCGTCGAGCATCGCCGGGGTCGGGCGGGTGACCGTGTCGGAGCGGAGATCGACGATGGCGTTCATGGGGGGATGATAGGGGATTTTCGGCGGCGGTGCGGTCACAAAAACTCCTCCCCCCCCGCTGCGCGGGATCTGCGACCCGCCCTCTCCCCCTCGCGGGGAAATGGGGGATTATCGCTTCGTGTCAGTTCGTACTTCTTGAGGAATCAGGAAAGAGCCTTTTCCCCTCTCCCCTGAAAGGGGAAGGGTTAGGGTGAGGGGTTGACCCCGGGGCTAACGCGATTGCCTGGTCACGACTCGCCCCCTCACCCCGACCCTCTTTTCGCGGAACTCGTGGTGGGGCTGAATCGGCGCGTGCCGAGGTGTGGCGCCATTTATTCAAGCGCAATCGGTCATAGCCCGAACAGCACACCGAAAAGGAATTTCATGTCCGGATAGTCGCCGAGGCCGAAGCGGGCCTCGAGATTGTAGGATGAGACCGGGCTGAACGGGATCCGCATTCCCGCGAAGATGCTGGCCGCGATTTCGCCGTCGCGCTTGCCGCCATCGGGTTCGGCGGAGACATACGCCGGCCCGGCGCCGACATAGATGTTCGGGCTGACCTTGGGGAGACTCGGGAGATTGAAGCGGAAATCGACATTCACCACGGTGGTCGAGACATCATTGCCGAAGCCAAGATCGAGACCCGGCGCCAGTTCGATCATCGGGAACACCTGACCGATCATGGCCTGGCCGCCGAGCACAAACTGGTCGGGCTCGAGACTCATCCCGGCGCGGGCGCCGAGACCGATGGCGTGGGCACTGGATGTCAAAAGCACAGCCGCCATCAACGCCGCAAGGGCGGGCAGCATGAGTCTTTGGTGCCA
>JBFMFQ010000326.1:0-2141 GCA_040752075.1 Candidatus Zixiibacteriota bacterium
GAAGACCTTTGAGTATGAATACGACCTTGACCCGGCTGCACTGACCAGACGGATCATCGAGACTGAGTCCGAGAGGGGCATCAGAGATTCCATGCTCCTGCGCGCGTTCGCTGCGCTCATGCCCCGTCAGGTTGCGGCCTATCTCTACCGCCCGGTCTTATCATTCTTCTGGGACTATCCCCCGCCGAGGGACATCGGCTATTTGTATTGGACGGACAGCTCTGGTCATCGGATGGCATTCTGCGGTGCGTCCGATGGAACAGCTCATTCCTGCCTGGCCATAATGGAAGAAAAGACTGGCGTTTGGCAGCGAGTATGGTCGCAGGAAGTACCCATTGGTTTACCGATGTTAGCAGTCGACACGCTCCATCTCGGAGTCGAATCGGGGGGGTCTCCGACGCTGATTGCGAGAAGTTCAGAAATGCCTGATCTCAACGACGACAACTTCCTTATAGGTTGGAATGGCGAAAGGGCGAGAATGCTCCTTGGCGAGCCCCTGAAAGGGAGACTCGTGGGGAGGGATCTCGATGGAGACGACGTGTTGGAGGTCTACGGCGAGTTCATCGATGGAGCCAGTGACACATGGAGACGTGGCGTCGTGTACAAATACGATCCCGGAGATAGCTTGTATCACCCTGTTCCTGATTCGACAGACTGAATGCCCTCGAAGCGGTTTCCAGCCGGTGCCCCAATGATCACCCCAATTACCGCCAAGTTGCGGAAGCTCGCGTATGTAATTGCACTTCTGGCTTTGGCAATTATAGCGACCGGGCACAATCTGAGCGCCGAGGCTGAAGCGCCCCCCCGCACCGAACTCCTCCGCCGTCTTACCGAACGCCACCCGGCGGTCCCGGCGGCCATTCTCACATTCATGAGCAACACCTGTCCCGACATCATTGCGGGGAATGCGACCAAGTGGGAATCGTTGCCGTTTGAGGGGCAGGCGATCACCTGTGTCCGAACCAACCCGCTGGGAAAGGGCGATGACGGCGTTTACTGCTGCCTGATCTCGGGTTGGTGGAAATCGGGGACGATCGGGTTTTACGAGGTGCGCGGCAAGAACTGCCGGCTCTTGTGGGAGAAGATCTATCCGACACCCCTGGCGGCTCACGCCCTGGACACCGTGCGTCTGGGGCTCGAGCCGCCCGGGTGTGTTTCCGTTTCCTGCCGCCCCGACGGCGGCCCGCCGCCGCATGAAATCGTGGTCCTGACCTGCGACGGACAGGAGGTGCGCGAGCTATTCCATGAGAATCAGGCTGGCGCCAAGATCGAGTTTGATGACACCAACGCCGACTCGATCCTCGAACTTGTTTACCTTGCGCCGATTCATGGCGGCAGTGTTCTGACCGAGCAGATCCATGTCTACAACGCCGACTCCGCCGGTTATCGCCTGAACCCGCTTCTGAAGACTCACAAGTACGAGTACGACATGAGAAACCCCGGCTCGCTGGCGGGCCGGATCCGGGCGGTGGGCTCACGGCCGGAATTGCAGGACTCCAGCATGCTGGTGGGTTTCATTCGCGGGATGCCGCCCCGCATCGCATCCTACCTGTACCAGCAGGCGGGGCAGTACTCGGCGGCCACGCCACCGTATGGATGGCTCGACTGCCTGACACTGGATTCCGATTCCACGGGTCGTGTTGTCTTCTGCGCCGCCTCGGACGACAGGAGCACTTCCTACCTTAAGATCCTCCAACAGACCGGGGGGCAATGGCGCTGGGACTGGGACACCACCTTGTTCGGTCCCGTGCCGTATGTCAGCGTCGACACGGTGCGGCTGGGCATCGAATCGGATGAGCATCCCACGATCCTCGTTCGGGGGCGGGTGGCGGCATGGAATGAAAGCGACATCATCCCGATTGACTGCGCTGGACGGCGTGGACGTCTGCTGCTTTCAGAGCCGGTCAACGCGCTGAATTACCGTTTCGAGGACCTGGACGGCGGTGGGATCAAGGAATTGCTGACTTTGGATGGCGGCCTGGGGTGGTTAAACGGGACTTGGACCGACGGTTTGCTTGTTTACGATCCCCGAGATCGGTTGTACCATGCCGTCTCCGGGCCGGCGGCGGATTCTTCCGCCGGCCGTTAGGGTTCCGCGCGCGTTTGATTGCTTCCGTGCGTCGAAAAGCAGGGCGAGGATC
>JBFMFQ010000327.1:0-2138 GCA_040752075.1 Candidatus Zixiibacteriota bacterium
GTCGCCCCCACGGTTTCGGGGTTGCGTAGGCCGCTGCGCAACGCTGCGCAATCGGGGTTGCGCAGCTAAGGCATTATCATACATGCGATTGCGCGACTGCGAAATCGGCCTGCGCAACGTTGCGCAGCGAAACGAGGGTTTTTGAAGTCGCCGATGGTTTCGGCAATGTTCCGGTCTTTCATATCATTCTGTGGCACAACGTGATGCAAAATTCACGCTTTTTGGTCCGAAATTCGGCATGGAATGTGTTTAACGCGGTCGCGAACTGCCTGTGGGCCCGAGTCCGATCGGGTCGGGGGATACAGGCGCACCGTCCGCTCGACCGCCGGGATGGATTCCGTTCCGCTGCCTGGAGGTCACCCGGCGGCGAGCGACGGTTGATCCAGACGCTTCCTCCGGTTTGGCTGTGCAAATCAGAATTTCACCGTGGCAAGCAGACGCCATTGCGGGTCGGCTGAACTTGTCTTCTCACCGCCCCAGAAGTCGTCGCCTTTGTCCTTTGTCTGCTCCAAGGTCAGCAGGTACCGGTCGGCGTAGGCATCGAACATCGAAACGAAGATGGTGGTGCCCAAAAGCCAGTAGAAGTAGTTGCGGCGGTCGCGTGCCGAATCATACGAGCTGAACAGGTCTTCGTCGCAGTCCCCCGCATCGCAGGTGACCTGCCAGTCCTGCAGCCGGTCGGAGGTGCGTCCGCGCCAGATCATCGCCTTCGTGAAGAAATAGGCCTCGATTCCGGCGTAGATGGCGGCCTTTTGTTTCTTGCCATTGCTCCACTGACCCCATCCGGGTATGACGGCCGATTTCAGGAGTGTCCCGGTCGGCGACTGGAAGAACCCCTTGTTCTCGTGGTAGAGCAGCCGGTCGGGGGATGCTTCGCCTGCGGGCCGGGGGGATTCCGCCTTCGCGGTTGTGTCCATCCCGGTGGAGTCGGGCACGACCGGGAGCGATTGTGCGAACGAGACAATGCTCTGGCAGAGCAACAAGGAGAGGGCGACAGCCAGTCTGTGAGAGAGAATCTTCATACCTGTGCCTGGTCCCGATCTCCTGTGCTGATACAGCGAAATCCCCGGTCACGCCCTCGCAATATCGCGCCCGCCCCGGCTGGCGTCCACAAGTGCTCTGGTCCGCGAACGCTGGCCTTCGCCGCGCATTGGCGGTATCTTTCCCGTGTGAAGGAAACGGCAGTCTCAGATCTCATTATCGAACTTCTCGCGCGACGCGATGTGCGTCTGGTTGTCTCGACCGGCGCCGGGGTCTCGGCGGAAAGCGGCGTGCCGACATTCCGTGATGAGTCCGGGCTGTGGAAACAGTTTCGACCGGAGGATCTGGCGACACCAGAGGCCTTTGCGGCCAATCCCCAGCGGGTTTGGGAATGGTATGAGTGGCGACGCGGCATCATTCGCACGATCGAGCCCAACCCAGGACATGTCGAGTTGGCACGCTGGGAGGGAATCTTCCCCAATCTGAGATTGATCACGCAAAATGTGGATGGGCTTCATCGTCGTGCAGGGTCAACCCAAGTGATTGAATTGCATGGCAATATCATGCTATCTCATTGCCAGCGGTGCGGCAAGGAGGCTGGCGGTCTTGGCCCTTCCTCAGATGGCACTTTGCCGCACTGCGCCTGCGGCGGGCCGGTGCGCCCGTCGGTGGTCTGGTTCGGGGAACCTTTGCCGGAGGCAGCATTACAAGATGCGTGGGAGGCCTGCGAAAGCGCCGAGGTGTATTTCTCCGTGGGGACATCGGGCATGGTTCAGCCGGCAGCCTCGCTCGCGTTTGTCGCCAAGCGCGCCGGGGCGTACTTAGTCGAAGTCAATCCCGTGGAGACTGAGATTTCGAGTATCTTCGACGAGGTCTTGCGCGGACCATCGGGGGTCGTTCTCCCGGCGCTGGGACGACAACTGAAATGACACTGACTGTCACCGACGAGCGAATCGAAGCCGCCTACGCGCTTCTGGAAGAATGCGCGGTCTGCCCGCGTCTTTGCGGCGCGGCGCGTCTGGATGATGAGCCGGGTGTCTGCCAGGGCGGCGTGTCTCTGCGTGTCGCCAGTTGGAATCTCCACCACGGTGAGGAGCCGCCGATCTCCGGAACACGCGGCTCCGGGACGATTTTCCTTTCCGGCTGCTCGATGCGGT
>JBFMFQ010000328.1:0-2138 GCA_040752075.1 Candidatus Zixiibacteriota bacterium
GCCGGCGGCTGGATCTCCGGCCGCAAGCCCGGCGTGAAGCTCATGGGGCTGCGTGCCGGATACCTCGCCAGTGACGGTCTCGGCTATGTGGTCATGTCCGCCTGCGCGGAGGCCATGGACTACGCGGTCGCAAACGGCGCCTCGGCGTTTAATTGTTCCTGGGGTTCCAGCCCGGGTGTTGTCGTGACGGCTGCCCAGAATGCCATCGCCAACGGCTTGGTCGTCTGCGAGGCCGCCGGCAACGACAATTCCACCGTTCCCAATGCCCTCTCGGGGGTCGCCGGGGTGATTTCCGTCGCCGCAATCGGCAAATCCGGTGTCAAGGCAAGCTTTTCAAGTTACGGAACTTGGGTGGACATCTCGGCCCCCGGGGTCGACATTCTGAACACCTATGGCGCCTCGGGCCTCCCGTCCTACGCCTCGTTGCAGGGCACATCGATGGCGTCGCCGACCGTGTGCGGTGTGGCCGCACTCCTGAAGTCTCATCACCTCTGGTTCACCAATGACGAGATCGATACCCTGATTTTGAACCACACCGACGATGTCTATGCCGCCAATCCCGGCTACATCGGTGAACTGGGCACCGGCCGTTTGAATGCCTACAACGGCCTTGCCGTCCTGACAACCGCGAGTTTTGATGTGGACACAGCGTTCGGAAAGACTCCTCTCACGGTCCAGTTTACCGACATCTCCCCGAACGCGCCGAGCGGGCCCTACCACTACACTTTTGGCGACGGGGGAGAGGCATTCACCCAAAACGCGTCGCACCAGTACACTTTGCCGGGCATTTACGGTGTGACATTCACCGCTTCGGGTCCCTCGGGTCCGCACACCCGTACCTGCCCGGAGTTGATCGTGGCGGTCGAGGATACGATCGAGTACGCCGACATCATGCTTGCCATCGGGCAGAAGGCGCCGGTTCCCGTCCGGGTTCGCAACACGCACCCGATGACCGAGATCACCCTGCCCTTCCGTTTGACCGGCACGCCGACAATCTTTCTCGATTCGCTCACACGGACCCCGGCCACGGCGGGGTGGACGGTCACGCTGGTCTTCGACAACCGGTTCTCCGGACAGATTGCCTGGAAGATGACCGCGCCGGCCGGCATGTCGCTTCCGGCGGGCAGCGACAGCGTCGCCAACCTGTGGGTGCGGACAAACCTCTTCGGGACCCCCGGCGATGTGGAGACCGTGGACTCCGCCACCTACAGCACCAACACCCTCCGGCTGAAATCGAGTTGGGCGAGTTTCAAGCCCGATTTCGTCGGCGGCAGCATCACCCTGTTTAATCCTTGTGACTGCCCCTTCCAAGCCGATCTCGATGCGTCAGGCGCGGTGGATGCCGTGGACCTGGCGATCGTCATCGACATCGTCTTCTTCGGCGCGTCGGATGTCCAGGACGCGAGCTGCCCGAGGACCCGCGCGGATTTCAACGACGACGGCTTCGCTGATGCGGTCGATCTGGCGGAATTGATCGACCACGTCTTCTTCGGCGGACCGGGCCCGGCGGACCCGTGCGCGCCGTAGCAGATCATTGCCAGTGGTGTCAGTACACCCCGTCAAATTCGTGTTGACAAGGGTCGAGGGTGCCACGTTCTTACTATTGCCGGGGTGGGACTCGGCGCCAGATGAATGGAAACTCGAGGGGAGAGAAGGCAATGAGTGGAAGAGTCTTGGGACGGTTGATGGCAGGGGTGAGTCTGGTGGGAGTCCTGCTTTGGAGCGTTCCTGCACAGGGTGTGAATTCCGTCGTTGTTGAGAGCAAGACGATTCAAGGCGGGCAGTCGGCCAACATTGGTGTCTTCCTAACCAACGACGTCAGTTTAAAGGCCGTGGTTAACGCGCTGATAATCAGGGAACTCGACGCTGGCTCATTCTTCTCAGCCTGCACTTTGGCGTTCAACCCTGCAGGACGGTTGCCGGACGGCGGACCGCTGAACGATATCAAGGTCCGCGGGAAGTATAACACCCCGAACACGGCGAATTGCGGGGGCGGGACGCTGAATGGCTTTGCTGGGACTCAGACAACTTTTGACTTCATATCGCCGGACGCGGTTCAACTCGCGCGCCAGAAGATTTTTAGTGCCAGTCTTGCCCCAGGTACTGATGGGGCCCCGGGGAGCGGCAATCCCTCGTTC
>JBFMFQ010000329.1:0-2131 GCA_040752075.1 Candidatus Zixiibacteriota bacterium
TGGAGAATCTCCAATTCTCCGCCAGCACACCCCGTCCGCTGTTCTGCATCGACACCATGTCTGGCATCACGACGCTCCCGATGGTTCAAGACCGGCGGGTCAATGAACGTCGTGTTCATTTCCAATGAGCCCCTGGGGCGGCACGGACTCCATAGCTGTTCCGCTTTGAAGCAAAGGGCGCGATGGTGACCCAAAAGTGTTCCGGTTGTTTGCATCACATCATGGATGTGACACACTCGAAAACCTCGGCAGGATCAGCCGAGATGTGATGGACCCTTCTCGCAGGAGCGCGTGAATGTTTACAGGACACCTGTTCCCCCAGGTCAAGGATCAGCTGGTGGCATTTAATCCGATCGTGATCAAGTCGCACGACCTGATCGATGCCCGCTTCCCCGATTTGACGCTGAAGGAAAAGCAGCTGTTCTTGCTGGCCATCAGCCTCATCCGTCCGGATGCCCCGGTGGACAAACCGATCAATGTTCGCTTCCCGCGCCATTATCTGGAGATGGTGTTTGGAAGCTCGAACTACACCTCCAAAGATCTGCTGGCCATTGCCGAGGGCTTGGTGAATCGCTCGATTCACATCAAGGGCGCCAAGGAAGGGGACTGGGAGGTGGTCAACATCATGGCTTCGGCGCGGTACAAGGAAGGTGAGTTCAGCATGACCTTCAACCTGGCGCTGAACGAGCATTTCCTGTCCCTGCGTCCTATCACGACCTACCAGCTCGCGCGGGTCGCTGATCTATCCTCTTTCTACCAGATCCGTCTATACGAACTCCTCCTGAAGGAGATCGAGAAGGGAGAGGTCGTGTTCGAACTGGACGCGTTTCGCCGGCTGGCCGGGCTGGAGGGGCGCTACGCCGAATATCGGGTGATGAAGCGTTGCGTCTTGCTCCCGTCGGTGCGCGCGGTGTCCGAGCATACCGATCTCGTGGTGGACTTTGATGAGATCCGGGCCGGCCGTGCAGTGGCGGCGATCCGTTTCCAGATGCGGCGTAAGGATGAGGTCCTGCATGAGGATGAGACTGACGAGCGCAAGGCCATGCGGGCAGAACTGGAAGCCATCCAGTTTCCCTCGGAGTTGATCAACATCGTGCTCAAGGACTACGAGTGGTCACTCGAAACATTGCGAGAAAGCATCGCCGCGGGTCGCGCGTACATTGAGCGAGGGGAAGTGAAAGGGGAGCACCGGGAGCCGATTGCGGTGTATCGCTCGGCGATCCGCCAAGGGTGGACCGATCGCAAGGGTGCAAAGCGCCCGCGTTCAAGTAAAAAAACCTCGGGGCCAGGCGCGCCCACGCACGCAAGCCAGCAATCGTTCGATGAGGTTTTGAAACGCGCAGAGGAACCGAGCCATGAGGCAGCGCGCCAGAAAACCATCGAAGCGATGCTGGGGCGCCTGCTGGAGGATGGAGGTCTCTATGCCCGCTTCGTCGAGTTGGCAAAGCGACGTGGCGTGTTTGGGCACATCGACCGGGTGGGTCTCCGCGATGCGGGCCAGTTGTCAAACGTGAGAGAAGCGATCTGGGTCTTTGCCCGGCAGGAGGCTGGCTCGTCCGCCGCCTGATCCCGCCTGCGCGAGGCGAGAATGAAGAACCCGGCCTGCCGCCGGGTTTTTTTATGCCTGGTCGTCCTCGGGCCGCGCATCCAGGCGGCGGGTCTCGGTGTCGTGCTCGATCCGATCGATGATCGTCTTGAGTTCGACATTGATGCGCTCGAGGGCCTCGATCCCTGCGCGCTGTTCGTCGTCCCGGGCCTGCTTGAGGCTGATGAGCAGCGCGCCCCAGGTGACGACCAGGGTGACGGCGCTGAAGACGAGGCTGGCGCTGACCAGATCGGGATCGCCGATGCTGAGGCCGACGCCGCCGCTGATGATGGCGAGCATGATGCCGATCTTCGCTCCCGAGGCCGGGAATCGGAATGGGCGCTTTGCGTCCTGCATTGCGTGTTGTGTCCTGTTGCGAATAACCATTATCGCACCATGTGTTGCCGCTCAAAAGAGCTCTTGTCCTCACCGTGTTGGGAAACGCCCCGGACCTCCCTGTGGAGGTCCCTTCCGGGGCTGCCCAACATCGATTCGGCCTGCGCCATGGGCCCCGGCCGTCCTGCGGCGGTTCCCGCCACAAATGAC
>JBFMFQ010000033.1:0-21604 GCA_040752075.1 Candidatus Zixiibacteriota bacterium
TCGTCTGCAAACATTGGAAAGGCGAACACATTGCCCGAGTCGACCAAGGGGAAGCGGGAGGGATCTGTCCCGGCTGGGTACATTGCATATAGCGTGTCGCGGGGCGGCCAGAACGTGTTGTGCACGAATGTCGTAAGAGCGGCCGTCCCCACACCGGCTTGAGGACCCCAGAGAATGGGTCGGGCCATGTCCACAAAGACGTTGTTCCGTATGGTGAGGTTGTCCGCCGCGCCTTGGAAGACAGCAATACTGTACGGCCAGTCCGGGTCCGTGTGGATCATCGTGTTGTTCTCGATCAACCCGTCTGTTTCATGCCACAGAATCGCATAGTAGGAATTGACAAGCGAATTGTTTCGGATTACGGCTGTGTCGCAATCACGTATCTCGATTCCAAATGGATTGTCGTTCGTGGAAGGGCAGGCAAAGAACCGGTTACTCTCGATTATTACCGTGTCTGCCAACCATGCCCAAATTGCGATGTATCCATGTGATGGCGGAGAGACGATAAAGAGGTTGCCACGCACTTGGCAATTGCGACCACCAACGAATACCCCAATCGAAAACCCATAATCGAACTCGTTTCCTTCGATGACGAACTTTGTGTCTCCATCTAAATCGGTGTGCGCCTCGACCACACGACAGTCATGTAGCCAGACTTGTTGGCCGGCAAATGCGTGAATAGCGGTAACCGAGGAATTAAAAGAGGTCCCAAGAGGGTATCTAAGCGTGATGCCATAAACTTCGTTTCCGCCAGCAAGTGAGCACATTCGACCCGGGCGGAACTCATTGTCACCCCAGTCAATGGTTACAGAGTCCCTACCAACGCCTGCGAAGGTCACACCGAGGGCGATTCGAATCGTGTCAGTAGATGAATAACTGCCCGCGTGAACCAGAACTGTGTCGCCAGGGTTGAGGGCAAGGTTTGCCGCGTCCGCCACTTTCTGAGCCGCGGTGGCATAACTATTGTAAGGCGGCGTATTCGACCCATTCGGGGAGACATGATACGTGGCCGCCCGGCACGGACTTACGACAACCAGGGCCGCCCACGCCAGAGACAGCCACCTCCATTGGATTCGCCTCATGGGATCCTCACCCGGATTGATCGCTCCCGGACTTGCCTACACCCCACAAGAAGCGACGGCATTCCAAGGTGTCAAGTTCCCGGGTATGATACTTTGTCAATCGTTGGGGATAAGTATTGTCCTGATTGACCGGCCTGGGCACCCCGGGTTTCTGACAATCGGCGCCCGATCCCCGGTTGCGAAATCCGTCCCGATGGATAGATTTCGGATGTGCCCCCGCATGACCGGGCCGCGATAACTCGTGGGGAGGTGTCGCCGCCTTTGTGAGTTTCTGTCTATGGACCGTTTGACTGAGTGGACCGTCTTGGCGCCCTGGGCCGCAACCATGGCCGCCGCATTCTGCCTGTCCTGCCCGGCGGTCTGGATCGCGGCGGCCGTTGCGCGGCGTATCGGCTTTGTGGACCGGGCCAACGCCAACACCGGCAATGCCGGCGGCGCCGCCATGGGCGGGGGCGTGGCGGTCATCCTCGTGCTGATCGGGGTGACGCACGCCGTGGCGGGAGAGTCCGTCTCGCTGTCCATCCTCCTGCCGGTTGCGTTCGCTGGCATGCTCGGCCTGGTGGATGACCTGTACGCGCTTCACCCCGGGGTGAAAGTCCTCGGGCAGAGCGTGTGCATTCTGGTCTACCTGGTCATGGCCGACTTCGGCCTCTTCGGCGCGATGATCGCCGGTCCGTTTCTGGTCATGGCGGCCAATGCCTGGAATGTGGTCGATGTCATGGACGGACTCTTGGGGTGGATCGGGGCCCTTGCCTTTGCCGGCGCGGGAATCGTCTTTCTCATTCAAGGAAGCAATCCCGCTCCCCTCGCCATCGCGGCCCTGGCGGCGGCGGGCAGCATGGGGGGATTTCTGGTCTGGAACCGGCATCCGGCGCGCGTGCTTCTGGGCGATGCCGGGAGCCTCCCGCTCGGACTTCTCTATGGCATCCTGATTGTCGAGGGGTTCCGTCTCGCGCCCGAACTCGGGGCAACCCTGATCATCCCCGGTTTCATCCCGTTTTTTGAAGTCGGGTTCATCATGACACAGCGCACGATGCGGGGAATCCCCTTCTACCGCACCACCCCGGACCACTTTGCCCTTCGGCTGAAGCGCCATGGCCACCCGATCCCCGCGATCATCCGTCCGGTGATCGTCGTCGGAGTTTCACTTTCCCTGGTCGCCGGACTGATCGCCTCGAGCGGATTTCACAACCTCCTGCTCGGCGTCGGGGCCGGTGTCGTGCTCTTGTGTGTCATCACGGCCTTTCGGTACTTCGGCCGGATGGGAACAGAGGGAGCGAGTCGGCCTATTCCGGCCAGTTCCGAGGCGGCCCATCTGCGCTGATGTCATCCGCGGTCGAACGATACTTCCGGCACTACCCCGAGCGCACAAGCCGGCTGCGGGCTCGTTTGTTCCGTCGCGGCGAGGAGGAACGGATGCGCGTGGTCCGGACTTGGCTGCCTGACACCACCGGGCTTGACATCCTCGACGCCGGCTGCGGCGACGGTGAATTCCTGTCGCGCCTGCTTCATGGCCGTCCGGCGCGGCTGCGTCTTGAAGACTGTGTCCGGAAGTGGACCGAAATGGCGCGGGAAAGACATCAGGACACCGCCGACCATGTCGAAGCGGTCTCAACCGATGTGCGCACATCGCCCGACCGGGCGCGCTATGATGCGGTCTTGGCCTTCGGGCTCTTCGATTACGAAGTGGACTGGCCGGGAATGCTCACGTGTCTTCTTAGCCGTTCGCGACGGTGGCTGATCGCCGACTTCCCGAAATCCGGAACATGCCGCTCGCGTGCGCGGTCCGTCTGGCTGCGCGCCCATGGGGTGGTGTATCACTCCACGAGACGTGCGCCCCTCGAATCTCTGCTGCGACCGGCCGCCGCCGCGGTCGACATCGAGGAACTCCCGTTGCAGTGGGTCGCCCGTCTGGAAATCACCCCGCCCGCTTGAGGCCTATCGGCGCAGGTCCCATCCCCCGCTTTGCATCATGCGTGTTCTTATCCTGTCGCACTACTACCCGCCCGAGCGCGGCTCGGTCCGCTATGCGCATGACCTCGCGCATGGGTTAAGCGCGCGCGGCCATGAAGTCACGGTCATCGCCGAAATGCCGCACTTCCCGATGGGTCGGCCATATCCCGGGTTCGGGCGCTGGAAACCGGTTGTCCGGGATGAACAAGGGGTGCGTGTCATCCGGGTCCCGCTGGTCATGGGTTCCAATTCCCAGCCGGTTCGGCGCATGCTCGGCTTTCTGACTTACATGCTGTCGGCCCTGCCCTGGATTTGTGTCATGAAGCGTCAGGACGCCGTCATCGCCTCGATCCCGCCGGCCACCGTGGCGATCCTCGGGTTGCTCTCGGGAATTGTTCACCGCCGCCGATATCTGGCGCTGCTGCGGGACATTGAGCCGCTGCGTGCGCTGACACTCCGGGGCTTGGCGCACAAGCGGCGCGGACGGCTGCTCCTGCGCGCGTTTCACTGGATTTATCGCCTTGCCGCGCATGTGATCGCGGTCCACGAGAACGAACGCGCCGTGCTTCTGCGGTGGGGAATTCCGGAGCCGCGCATCACCGTGATCGGCCATGGAATCGATGTCGAGAGGTGGTCGAGCGCGGCGGACACTGCACCCGGACCATCAATCCCACGGAGGACCGGGAGGCATCTCGTGGTGTATGCCGGGACATTCGGCCTCGTCCACGGGCTCCCGGCGCTTATGGAATCGTTGGCCGATCCACGTATTGCGGCCCTCCCATTCGACTTTGTCTTTGCCGGCGACGGTCAGCACCGTGGCGTGTGCGAGCAGTTCCTGCAACGCCAACATCCGGACCACATCCGCATTCTCCCCTCGGTCGATCCCGGGGAGGTCCCGGCGGTTTTGGCGCAGGCGGATCTCCTGCTTTGCTCATTTCGCGATGATTCCGATGCGGCCCTGGGCACGAAATTCCTCGAATACTGCGCGGCGGGAAAGCCGATCATCGTGTCAGGCAAAAGCCAGGCGGGTTTGGTGGTCTCGCAGATCGGCAACGGCCGCGCCTGTGACGCCGCCGACCGCGAATCTCTGGTGCGGACTCTCACCGATTTCGCGAGCCGCCCGGCGTATTGGCGCCAGCAGGGCCAACTGGGACTTGAGCATGCACGGGCGCACTTCGCGCAGCGCGACCGGATTGACCAGTGGATGACGCTTCTCGGTACACTCCCGGTCGGAGGTGCGCCCACGAGTCGGTCGAAGTAACGGTGTTACCTTTCACCGCTGTTTGGTGATGGACTTTGATCCGGCGGGAATCTCGATACGCCCCACGCATCGGGGCTCACAGTCAAAGGCCCGAGCGTGTGACCACCCAAAGTGCTGCAGCAAATATCTGTAGAATCCTACTCTTGGCGGAGCCTGTAAGCTTGGAGGTCTCGTGCGGTGAGTCCCTTCGGGGAAACAAGGCGGTAGTGCTTCTCCGAGCTCACCCGCAGTTCATCACCTGAGTCCTCGAATTCGAAGAGTGCAATCAGGTCACTGCGCATAAACTGGGCGCCGACAGGGCGACAGATGAGATCGGGAAACTTCTCCTTGCAGACCGCCATATCCTGTTCGATCTGGACGATGCTGATGGAATCCCTGCCGCCCTTCGCCTGCACCGGAATGACGTATTGAGCACCTCGCTTGTCGATCCCCACATAGAGCTCATCGGTCTCGACTTGCCCGAGCGATCGCACGGCTGTCCGCAGGTGATTCTGGAGAGAATAACACGTGACTCCGGTGAAGATGTCGATAAGCCGCTTGTAACGGAGCTTGGCAAGCAACGCTTGTTCGTCGCTGAGCGCGTAGCGCGAGATCACACCGGGAGTGGAATCCGGGACTTTTGTCTCCGCGTACTTTGCCGCCGGGGACACCCAAGCCATCCTAACCGCGCAGAATTTGTACTGCGACGGACCTGCCGGGCGAATGACCCACTCCCTTCCCCTCGGGGCTCGAGCCCTCACCGACTTCGGCAGAGGTTGCCGGTACCTGAAGGCGTAGACGACATCACCAACGTTTTTCGGGCGGCCGATTCCGAGTTCCTGCGCGACCCGAATGATATCGTCCCGATCAAACAAGATTTCGGAATCGCCACGATGGAAGCGCTCCGCGAATACCCGTTCAATAATCCTCTCGTAGTTGCTCAGCGTTGCCATCTTGTCCTTTTGCCTTGCTGGTACAAAAGGCTGGCATCAATCCTTGAAGTAACTCAGCCCCGCCATTCCAAGAGCAGAACCTCCTCGCGGAGTTCCTCCTTGGTCGCTGTGGCCATTCGGGTGCGAAACAGGTCAATTCCCGAAACGTGGTAGCCGAGTGATTCGGCAACCTCCCCGAGGATCTGGCCCGTTCTGATCATGATTCTAAGGTATGAGGCCTGATCACCGACCACGTAGGCAAGTCTGGCTCCCGGCCGGAGCAAGGAACGAAGCGACGCAAGGTGCCGGGCCATGCCTCCGAAGTAAAGCATGGCCACCCGTCCATAAAGACGCTCAAACCCCGACGTCTTGCCGAGCGCGATCCTTCGGTCTTCAATGTCCGCGGCGATCTTGTGAATTCGTGAGTTCGAGTCAACCCACGAGTCGTCGTTGTCGCCAACGTACACATTCCGCGTGTTCGAGCGGATCAGATGCTTCTTCAGATTCCGAAGGTCTTCTTTGTTGCGAATGAAGCCGAGGAGGACGGATTCCAACCGGGTGGTTCTTGTATAGTCCTTTTCATTCGGATAGGGGGGGCTCGTGATCACCGCATCGATCGAGTCGGGCGGGATAATCCGGCACATGTCGCGCGAGTCAGCCAAATGCACCTCAGTCGGTGTAACCTGGTCGGAGCGAAGGACCCCGATGTCTTCCGACATTTCCCTCACGGTTCGCAACCAGGGATTCACGACCGGTGAGTCCTGCCGGATCTGCCCCAAGCCGACCTCCGGCCCGAACCGAAGATTACTTATTCCGTTGACCAGTTCCCTGGCCAGGGCCAGCCGCATGTGATCGCGGATGCGAAGATCCCCACCCGAATCAATGGCTTCAATGAGACGCAAGCATCGGTGGAGTGGCAGGGGACTTATTGAGTCTGCCAACAGGAGTTTCGCCGATTCAGGGGGGAGAGACAGCATTCTCCCCTTTGCGGCACCTGACGAGTTCGTTGCAAACAGTGGGAGATCAAGTTCGGGGATGCCATCCGCCTTGAGACGCCCTCGAACTGCCTCCGCGACAGTCGACGCCGTGGCTTCAAGTACCTTTGGATCAGGGGACCAATCCGTTTTGACAGTAGACGCAAGATGCGCTATGGGGTTGGCTTCCAGACCGACACTGGAGATCCCCCTTTTTTTTGCTTCCACAAGCGTCGTGCCGGTCCCGCAGAACGGGTCAAGGACCACTTGACCGGGCCGTATCTTGAACCGATCCAGATACTCACGAACAAGATGTGGCGGGTAAGACAATACGAACCGGTACCAGTCATGCGCCGGGCGATCAGCAGAGTTCAACTTGTTTGCGTCACCGTTCGCCCTGCCCACTCCTCGTGGGCGCGATGCCGGCGACTTACTCCGGCCCGCATCAGGGGGGACCAATGTCAGATTGGCATTCGAATCCGTGGTTCGCATTGAGAATCAATATGTCCCTTTTCGAACCCGGTTCAATCACTTTGTGTTATCTGGTTCACCTGCCCCCCGCGAAGTCCCGCTCGTCCACCCCCGCCGCCGCGTCACGATCCAGATACCACTCCAGATAGCCTTCCCGCGGCTCGATGCGTGCCGCCGGGTGCCGGTGTTCCCAGTTGGGGTAGAGGGTTTGGGCCACGATGCCGGCCTTGCGTGATCCTTCGGCCAGAAGCAGAACATGACGGGCGCCGTTGATGAGTCGCGGTGTCAGGGTGACCCGGTTGGCATCGATGGCCGGGACATAGCCGCCCCAGGCGAAACGGTAATCGCTGGAATCGAGTTCCAGGCCGGGAAACCATGAGGCGGTGTGGCCATCCTCTCCGATACCGAGCAGGATGAGGTCGAACGCGGGCGTGTGCCAGACCCGCTCGCCCCAGAGTTGACGGATGACCAGTTCGTAGTCTTCCGCGGCCTCGGCCGGGGAGTTTCGGTCGGTCGGGATGGGATGAACACGGCTTTGGTCGACCGGGACATGATCCAGAAGCGCCTGACGCGCCATTAGATAATTGGAATCCGAGTGATGATGCGGCACCCAGCGCTCATCTCCCCAGAACCAGTCAATCTTGTCCCAGGGAATGCGCGCACGGTACTCCGGCTGCGCCAACTCGCGGTACATCGCCTCGGGTGTGCGTCCGCCGGCTAGGGCAACTCGAAACACTCCGTGTGCGGCCACCGCCTCCTCGGCCAGTTCGGCGAAGCGTGCCGCGGCACGTGCGGCCAGCGCATCGGAATCCGGGGAAACCGCCAGACGGGGAAGACGCAAATGCCCCGCGGCGGCCTCGGACAAACGGTAGGCGGCCCCCGCGGCGGTGAGGAACACCTCCGCCGGAGCGTCCTCGTGGATCGCACCCAGCATCCGGTCGACCCAGACGGGGTCATCCCATGCGCCCACGGCCGTCGGCCCCGTATCGGTCGCATCTAGAACGAGGGGCGGAGAGTCAGTGGCCGACAGGGTCAGCGAAAAGGTATCGGCGATTTCAAAACGCAGGCGGCAGCGGCTGCCGTCGTGCCGCCGGATGCGGACGACACCGCTGTCCGGGCTGGAAATCACATTCCAGCTCATGCGCGTGTGAATCCACCCGAGCAACAGCCGGATCGTGGTCGCATCCGGCCCGGCGCAGACAATCGAATCCGCCTGTTCCAGCAGGGATGCGGCATCCGGCTCCCGTAATCGCGCCGCCCACCCGGTGCGCACATCGTTCGTGCTCTCCCAGCGGCGGTCCAGCCAGTGGCAACGCGCCTTGCGATTGCCGTTCGAATCCCAAAACAACAGGTCCGGCACCGCACCGAGTTCGTCGCTTTGTGTCACCAGCAGGTCTGCCCAACGGCGGATGCGGCGCAACAGCGCCCGGTGCCGGTCGGTCGGCAGGGCAAAAACCACAATCGTGGCGATGCGCCCGATCATGAGGGCGCGCAACGCGCTGCCGAGGCGCTCCTCCTCATCCGGAGGAAAGCGCAGGGTGATCTTCTCCCAGCAGATGACCCCGGAACCGGTCGGGTTCTTGCGGCAGGAGGCGGAAAGGGTGGCGGTCAATTCCCGTGCGCCCGGATCCGCCAGCGCCAGGAGCACCCGGCTCGGATGCTGACTGGCAATGGACGATGCCATCGCATCAAGCGCGGGTTCATCTCCCGCCTGGCCGAGGACCATCAGGTTCGACAAGGAGAGACGGTAGACCGACTGACAGTCGCTTTCGCCGTGCATCGCGCGTGACCAAAGCCCGGTCAATGTGCGCTCGATGCGTTCGGTTCCCCCGGCATCGGCGCCGAGAGCAATCGTGCCCCCGGAATCCAAAAGCGCAAACGGATCGATGATTCTGGCTTCGGCAATCGCCATCAAATGCTCCGCCAGCGGCGCCCATCCCGTTGCAGGAGAACATCCGACTCGATCGGCCCTTCGGTTCCGGCGGGATGAAGCGACAAGGGCATGTGCGGATCGTTTTCCCAGACATTGAGGATCCGGTCCACCCACTCCCACGACAACTCGACCTCATCGGTACGGGCAAACAGAGTGGCATCTCCGGCGATGGCATCCAGGATCAGGCGTTCGTAGGCCTCGGGGGTGGAAACTCCGAATGACGTTGCGTAGTGGAAGTCCATGCGCACCGAATCGAGGTGCATCCGGTTTCCCGGCGCTTTCGCGGAGAACGCGAGGTAAATGCCTTCGTCCGGTTGAATCTTGATGCCCAGCACATTCGGCCCGGCATGGGCGACATTGGCCTTCTTGAAGAGCGAGAGAGGTGGAGCCTTGAATGTAATGGCGACTTCGGTCGCACGACGCGGCAACCGCTTTCCGACCCGCAGGTAGAAAGGGGTTCCCGCCCAGCGCCAGTTGTCGAGTTCCATCTTGAGCGCGAGGTAAGTCGCGGTGGTCGAGTCGGGTGCGACACCCGGTTCTTCGCGATACCCCGGGACCCGCGCCCCGCCGACCGCGCCGGCGGTGTACTGCCCGCGCACGGTGAACCGGCGGACATCGGCCCCATCGAGAGAACGCAGCGACCGCAGGACCTTGACCTTCTCATCGCGAACCGCATTGGCCGCCAGCGAGGCCGGCGGCTCCATCGCCAGGAGGGTGAACAGTTGCAGGATGTGGCTTTGCAGCATGTCGCGCGCGACCCCGGCGCTTTCGTAATAGGCGGCGCGTCCCTCGACACCGACCGACTCGGCCACGGTCATCTGCACATGATCGACATAACGGCTGTTCCAGAGCGGCTCGAAAAACCCATTGCCCAGCCGGAACACGAGGATGTTCTGCACCGTTTCCTTGCCGAGGTAATGATCGATGCGGTAGACCTGGTGCTCGTCGAAGGCGCTGTGCACGGTGCGGTCAAGGGCCCGGGCGGACACCAAATCTCGCCCGAACGGCTTTTCGATGATGATCCGCGCCCAGCCCGCAGACCCCGATGCGGAAGCCGAGAGTCCGGCCGTGCGCAATTGCCCAATGATCACCGGAAACTGGTCGGGCGGGGTCGCGAGGTAAAAGAGCCGGTTCCCGCGTGTTCCCGCCATCTCATCGATCTCGCCCAGCCGGTCGGCCAGCGAGGCATATCCTGCGGCATCGTGGAACTCGGAACAGTGGTAGTGGATGTGACGTGCCAGACGGTCCCAGGCTGCATCGACGATCGGCTGGCGCCGGGAGAAGCGGCTGACCGATTCTTTGAGTTCGGCGGCGAATTGCGCGTCGCTCTTTTGGCGCCGTGCCACCCCCACCACCGCAAACGACTCGGGCAACAGGTTGTCCAGGGCGAGGTTGTAGAGGGCGTCGATCAGCTTGCGATGGGTCAGATCGCCGGTGGCGCCGAAGATCACCATCACGCACGGATCAATGTCGCGTGTCTCCCCGAGCCCTTCCATCAAGGGATGCGCGGCCTTGGCCATCGAATGAACCAGTGTGTCAACCATGCTTGTCCGATGTCTTGACCGCATGCCCGCCGAACTCATTGCGCAAGGCGGCAAGAACCCTCGCGCCAAAGGAGTTATCCTGGCGGGAGGCGAATCGTGTGTAGAGCGCGGCGGTGAGAACAGGGGCGGGCACTGCCCGCTCGACCGCTTCGATGACCGTCCAGCGCCCCTCGCCCGAATCATCGACATAGCCGCGCAGAGAGGAAAGATCTCCATCCTTCTGGAATGCCGAGGCCGCCAATTCCAAAAGCCAGGAACGCACCACGCTTCCCTGATTCCATAGCGTGGCCAGATCGGCCAGGTCGTAGTTGAATCCGGACGCTCTCAGAAGTTCGAATCCTTCCGCGTAGGCCTGCATCATGCCATACTCGATGCCGTTATGAATCATCTTCGAGAAATGACCGGCGCCGGCCGGGCCGACATGACGGTATCCGTTGGGCGGCGCCAGTGTCTTCAACGCCGGCTCGACCATCCGGAACGCCTCCGGCGAGCCCCCGGCCATGAGGCAGTAGCCGACCTTCAGTCCCCAGATGCCGCCTGACGTACCGATATCCATGTAGTGAATCTTCCTCGCGGCGGCATGGTCGTGACGCCGAACCGAATCGGTCCAGCGGGAATTGCCGCCATCAATGAGCAAATCGCCGGGGCTGAGGCGTTCGCAGTAGTCTACGACGGACTGCTCGGTCGGTCCACCGGAGGGGACCATGAGCCAGACAACCCGGGGCGGGGTCAGTTTGGCGATTACATCGTCGATCGATTGAGCACCGATTGCCCCATGTCCGACGGCCACTTCGACGGCATCCGCCGTCTTGTTGAACGCGACAACCTCGTGTCCCCCCCCAAGAAGCCGGCGGGTCATGTTCATCCCCATCCGGCCCAGTCCGATCATTGCCAATCGCATCTTGCAACCCCCTCACCTTTCATAAACAGCGTAACGCTCTTATTGTGTCGGCATAATCCGCGCTGCCAAATATGGCCGAACCGGCAACCAGGACATCCGCCCCGGCATTGACGGCCTCCCGGCAGGTCACCTTGTTGATACCCCCATCGACCTCGATGAGACACCGGTGCCCGCCGGCCTCGATGTGCTCGCGCAGCGCACGAATGCGCCCGGTGCTCGCCGGGATGTACTTCTGTCCGCCGAAACCGGGGAACACGGACATGATCAAGACAAGGTCGACCGCACCCAGGTATGGGTACACGAGTTCGAGGGATGTGTCGGGGTTCAGAGTCAGGCCGACCCCCACCCCAAGACCGCGCAGCCGCTCGATCAGGGGAAGCGGTTCCGGCACGGCCTCGATGTGAAACGTGATCGAGTCGGCGCCGTTGCGGACAAAGGCCTCGGCATACCGCCCCGGGTCGGAGAGCATCAGGTGGACATCGAGAAAGGTATCGGTGGCGCGGTTAAAGTGGCCGGCAATGTCCGGACCAAATGAGATGTTCGGTACGAAGTGCCCATCCATGATGTCGAGGTGGAGCCAGTCGGCGCCGGCATCGACCACGGCACGGACATCCGCCTCCAGGTTGGAGAAGTCGCAGGAGAGAACGGAAGGAGCGATTTTGATCATGGGTCTTAGCCCGCGTCCTTTCGGCAATGGGTCGCTGTCACACACTAAATCCCCTGTTCAACCTAAGTCAGGGCCCGGAAAGGGTCAATGATCCCGACTTGAGGGCTGGCAAGAACGGATCGACCTCCCAATCAATCAGCCGAAGTCGAGTCGCGCGGGCCCGGCGCTTTTCCCGGACGTTGCAGGGTGCGCCGGAGCCAACCGATGGAGTAGGTCAATCCCGTGGTCGGGTACCAAGTCAGCATGCGAAACAGAAGTTGGTCGTAACGGATCGGCACCACGCTGCGGACCTCCCTGATTCGCCGCCAGAAGAGCGCCCCCACCACGAGCCGTGCCACACCCGAGGCGAAGATGGGCAACAGCAGGGAAGACCCCTGAAAGGTTCCGACCGAGGCCAGAAAAGCCCCGACGTTCATCCCGGCAAAAACGGACACCCCGGTCAGGGCTTGCGACAGGGACAAAAGCCGTGAACGCCTTTCAGGAGAAATGGTGTCGAGGAGAAAGTAGAAGGACGCCAACTCGAAAGCCGCCCAGGATGCGCCCGAGAAGAGTTCGGCCACTCCCAAAAGCCAGGGGACATCGAGGAAACACCAGTAGAAAGGGATCATCGCCACCGAAATCCCGGAGAAGAGCAGGATACGCCTCGCCCCGTGACGGTCGCACATCCGGCCCCAAAAGGGCATCATGGCAAACTTCGCCAGGATGGCCGAGGCGCTGACCAGCGTGTACTCGAGGTACGTAAAGCGGAGCCCCCGAAACATGAGCGGGCTGAAGAATGGCACCGCGATGTAGACCGAGAAGTTCATCGCGGCCAGGTAGAAGATGAGGGCGGCGGAATTGAACTCGCCGCGGCGAAAGAGGAGTCGCCGCAGGGTGACCCGCTCCGCCGGCACGGGATCCGCTGCCATCCGGGGCTCATGCTGCCGCCGCAGGTAGAGAACCGAGATACCCCGGGCCACAAAGGCCAGCATGAACATGACCGCGAAGGCGGTGGTGCGGCCGCGTCCCTCGGACGCGGAGAGGTTGAGATAGACTCCCGACCCCAGGAAGATCAGCAGGTGGACCGCGCCGGCGGCCAGGTTGCGAAACCCGAGGTATCGTCCCTTAATCGATGCCGCCAGCAGGTCACCCATCCAGGACTGCCAGACTGGGTTGATGAAAAGCAAAGCCGAGTGGTAGACCGTCGCGACCCCAATCAGAATCAGCACGGGGCTGGCCGGACCACGGCCCGCGGTCCACGCCAGCCCCACGAGCGGGAGGTACATGAGGGCCTGCAGGAAGGCGAGCGATACCACCACCCGGCGGCGGGAGCCGACACGGGCCACCACCGCCGGGGACAGCAACTGGAGAAGCGATCCGATCAGGAGGGGGCCGGTGGTCAGGTAGCCGATCTCGACCGCGCTGGCCCCGATGGAAACCGCGAAGGCGACGAAGTACGATTCCCCCAGACCCAGCATCGCGGCGTGGGCTAACGCATCGTAAACCGAATACCGCAGGCTGCGCCGAATCCTGCCCTCGGGCTCGACCGCACCCCGCTCCCCCCGGGCAGGGGTGGGCAAACCTGGGCTCTCCTGGGGGGGACCGGCATCCATCGGCGACTCCGCGAGGGAAGGCAAGGGTCGCCGCCCTCGAAACACAAGGCGGAAAGGTGGGGTTTTGTCACCGTCAACCAGGCTCCCAACGCCTTTTCCCCACTCGGACGGACTCCCCCGTCAGAGGGAAAGCCGGGGTCCGGGGCATCACCCTTGGGCCAATCTCCCCCTTGGCTCCCTATGGAAAAATTGCGATTCCCCCAGTAAAAAGCGCTGTTTTCCCTTGCGGGGATACAGGGCGCAATCCATGCTTCCCCTCGAAAGGGGGTGGCCATCCCCCGGTGGGGGATGGCGGCGACGCCGAAACGACACCGGCGATCACTGACGAAACCAACGGGGATGATGTTGCAGGAGCCGTCGCCGCATCGGCGAGTCCGAGTCAATCGTTTCCGTTTCCGTTCGGTGCGCCCGGTTCTCAACAGACTCGATAGTTCTGTTCTTAGTTAACGTGACTTGTTGCAGGAAGGAAGCAGTGGGTCACAAACCTTCTACACTCGGGAGGCAACCATGCCAATGAAGAAGAAACCGGCGAAGAAGAAAGCGGCGAAGAAGCCCGCGAAGAAGAAAGCGCCGGCCAAGAAGAAAGCGGCGAAGAAGCCCGCCAAGAAGGCGGCGCCGAAGAAGAAAGCCGTGAAGAAAGCGGCGAAGCCCAAAACGAAGCGCAAACCAAACGCGGCGTTCATGAAGCCCATGCAGCCCTCCTCCGCCCTCGGCGCCGTGATCGGCGAGAAGGCGGTTCCGCGCACCGAGGTCACCAAGAAGCTTTGGGCGTACATCAAGAAGAACGGACTGCAGGACGCCAAGAAGCGCACCATGATCAACGCCGATGACAAGCTCAAGGCGATCTTCGGCGGCAAGGGCCAGGTCTCGATGTTTGAGATGACCAAGCTGGTCTCCAAGCACCTCAAGGCTGCCTGATTCTTTCCCGCAGCACCGAAGTCACACCGCTTCCCGCCTGCCGCGGGAAGCGGTTTTCTTTTGTGATCGCTCTACGACGATGGCCTTCGCACGCAGCGCCGGTGCAGCCGGTACCGGGTGGTACTTTGCGCGGGCGGATTTTTTTCGTATACTGTTGCGAACGATTCGCGTGCGGGTTGTTCCCGAGTCTTGGAGGCCACGATGAGTGATTTCTTCCAGAACGGCATGATCGCGACATTTCACCAGTTGGGTGAAATGAACCTCGAGCGGCTGGAAAGCGAACTGACCCGGCTGGCCGGGACACGCGGGATTTCCCTCGTGCTGCCATCCCTGTTCTCGGAACTGGAGAACCCGCCCCTCCGGGGCATCCTCGATCAGCTTCGCCATGTTCCCTACATTCGCGAGGTCGTGGTCTCGCTGGGCCCCTGCTCCCGTGAGGAATTCGATTACGCCCGGGAGTTCTTCTCGGTTTTGCCGCAGAAGACAACTCTCCTCTGGACCTGTGGCCCGCGCATCACCGCGCTGTTGGAACTTTTGCGCACCAAGGGCCTGGAGACGGGCCCGAACGGCAAGGGACGCGGCGCCTGGGTGGCTTATGGCTACATCATCGCCGAGCGCGGCAGCGAGGTCATCGCCCTGCATGACTGCGACATTGTGACCTACTCACGGGAGATGCTGGGACGTCTTGTCTACCCGGTCGTGTCCACGCAACTGGACTTTGAGTTCTGCAAGGGCTACTACGGCCGTGTGACCACAAGGATGCACGGGCGGGTCACGCGCCTTTTTGTGACACCCCTGATTCGCGCCCTGATCCACATGGTCGGGCCGCGGCCGATCCTGCAATACTGTGACAGCTTCCGCTACCCCCTGGCCGGCGAGTTCGCCATGATGACAAACCTCGCGCGGCTCAACCGCATTCCGGCCGACTGGGGTCTCGAGGTCGGGGTGCTGGCGGAGATCTACCGCAATTGCTCCCCAAAACGTGTCTGCCAGGTCGAACTGTGCGACAATTACGAGCACAAGCACCAGACACTTTCCGCCTCGGATGCCTCAACCGGGCTGAACAAGATGGCAATCGACATTGCCCGCTCCCTGCTCGGGACGCTGGCCGGCGAGGGGGTGGTCTATTCGCCCGGGTTTTTCCGGTCACTCTGCGCGAGTTACCGGCGCATCGCCCAGGATCTCACGGTCAATTATCACGGGGATGCCATGCTCAACGGACTCGAGTACGACCGTCACGAGGAGGGGACCGCGGTCGAGGTGTTCACCCATGCGATCCGCCTGGCTGGGGACATGATCGAGGCCGATCCGCGGGGAGCCCCGTATATACCAAGCTGGAACCGGGTCTTTGCGGCGGTCCCGGATTTCGATCAGCGCCTCTTGGAAGCCGTTCGGATGGACAGTCAGTAAGGACTCGGTCATGCGCTATGAAACCTCGCTTCGCCCGCCGGTTGCCCGCCGGGTGGAGCAGATCGAACGGGCCGACATTGTCGTCGGCGTGCCCTGCTACAACAACCAGGAGACCATTGGCCATGTGATCCGGATGGTCAGCGAGGGCGTGTACTCCCACTTCCGCGATCTGCGGGCGGTGATCGTGGTCTCGGATGGCGGTTCCACCGATGACACACGCGAAGTCGCCCGGGACGTCGAGGTCAAACCCTGGCAGGAACTCCTCGTTTCCATCTACCGGGGCATCGCGGGGAAGGGTTCGGCGCTGCGAAGCATCTTTGAGATCGCCGAACGTCTGGACGCCAGGGCCACCATGGTCGTGGACTCGGATCTCCGGTCGATCACCGGCGACTGGGTGCATCAATTGCTCAACCCCGTCTTGAGTGGGGGGTTTGATTTCGTCGCCCCGATCTACACCCGCTACAAGTACGACGGCACGATCACAAACAACATTGTCTACAACTTGACGCGCGCCATGTACGGCAAGCGGATCCGTCAGCCCATCGGCGGGGACTTCGCCTTCTCGGTCGAACTGGCGCGGGATTACATGGAGCAGGATGTCTGGAACTCCGACATCGCCCGCTTCGGCATCGACATCTGGATGACCACCACCGCGATCGTGCGCAAGTACCGGATCTGCCAGGCGCAGCTCGGGGTGAAGGTCCATGACGCGAAGGACCCCGCCGCCCATCTGGCGCCCATGTTTCGCCAGGTGGTATTCACGCTTTTTTCCCTCATGGAGCAGTACGAACCCTTCTGGCGCGCCATCGCCGGTTCGGAACCGACCGAAATCTTCGGCCGGGACAACGGTGAGGAACCCGAGCCTGTCAATGTCAACAAAGCGGCGCTCTGCCGGACATTCCGGCATGGCTTTGGACAGTTCGGTTTCTTCTGGGAGAACATCTTCAGCCCGGAGTCGTATGCCTCCATCAAGAAGGCCGTGGCCCTGCCGGATGACGAACTGGTCCTGGACATTGACTCCTGGGTGTCGATCCTCTATGAACTCGCGGCCACCTTTCACCAATGGCCCGCCCATCGATACAAGCTGCTTGAGCTCGCCACACCGCTGTACAACGCCCGGATCGCCTCGTTCGTCAACCGCACCCGCGACATGAACTCGCGGCAGGCAGAGGAGCTGGTCGAGGAACAGGCGCTGGCGTTCGAGAGAAACCGGGGACTGCTGGACCGTCTGTGGGGCGCCGGCAACGGGCTTCATCCCGACCTGGATCACCGGCTCCGGCAATCTTGATCGAGTCCCTCGTCGATCCGAGCAGTATCTCCGTATCTCCCCTTGTTCCGGGCGGACCTGTTGCGTTGCTTTGGGACCCTGAGATTGGACGGCAATTGCCATAAGGAGAGATGAGCTGTGACCAACCCCGTACCTCACCGACGCCCCGACATGGACACCTACTTCATGCAGATTGCCCTGGCGGTGCGTGAACGCGCCAACTGCCTCGGCAACAAGGTGGGCGCCGTCCTGGTTGTCGACAACCGCATCGTGTCCACCGGATACAACGGGACACCCTCCAAGTGCCGCAATTGCGACGAGGGCGGCTGCGAGCGATGCGCCAACCGGGAGAAGTACGGCCCCGGGGAGGGATACGACCTCTGCATCTGCGTTCACGCCGAGCAAAACGCCCTGTTGTCGGCGGCGCGCTTCGGTGTCGCGGTAGCGGGGGCGACGCTCTACAGCACGATGCGTCCGTGTTTCGGTTGCACCAAGGAACTGCTCCAAGCCGGCATCCACACGGTCTACTATCTGCACGACTGGCGGCACCCGGAGGCCGCAGTGGCGGCCCAATACGACATCCTTCAGGCGCGATTCCCGGGCGGGATCAAGCCCCTGCCGATCGACGATCCCAAGGCGGACTGGGCAGTGTCCACCCGCCGTGCGGCCCCCGCCGCCTAACTCGTGAAGCCAGGGGGTGACGGTCGTCCATCCGAGTTGACTCACATCCCCGGACCAATTCCTGAAGGTTCCTTCCTGAGAATGGACAATCAATCACCAGACATCCCGGCCTCGTCGCGCCCCCCGGGCGGTCTTTGGGAACGAATCCGCCGCTTTATCCTCGGGGCGCCCCGGGACCTTCGGGACCGCTCGATTTTTCACCGGCTGGCGCTGATCCCGATTCTGGCCTGGGTTGGCTTGGGGTCCGACGGATTGTCTTCATCGGCTTACGGTCCTGAGGAGGCCTTCCGGACCCTGGGCGAACACACCTATCTGGCGCTGGCGATTGTCGTCGCGATGGCGGGGACCGTCGCGGTCATTTCGCTGGCCTACTCCCGGATCATTGAGCAGTTCCCGGCCGGAGGCGGCGGCTACGTGGTGGCCAGCAAGCTGCTCGGTCCGAAAAGCGGTGTCGTGGCGGGCGGCGCCTTGGTCATCGACTATGTGCTCACGATCACGGTCTCCATCGCCGCCGCCGGGGATGCGCTGTTCAGTTTTGTGCCTCCCGAGGCCCATGTGTTCAAGCTCCCCTTCGAGATTGGACTCATCGCCATTCTCACCGTTCTCAACATTCGCGGTGTGCGCGAGTCGATCCTTGTTCTGACGCCCATCTTCATTCTCTTCGTCATCACCCATACCTGGCTGATCATCGCCGGAATCGGTCAGCACATTCCCGATCTCCCGGTGGTGACCGACAATCTTCGCACCGGTTTTGAGAATGGGCTCTCAACCCTTGGCCTGGGCGGGATGCTGTTGTTGCTCCTCCACGCGTACTCGTTGGGGGGCGGGACATTCACGGGGATTGAGGCGGTGTCGAACGGCCTGTCGGTGATGCGCGAGCCGCGTGTGGCCAACGGCAAGCGCACCATGGCCTACATGGCGGCCTCGCTGATCTTCACGGCCTGCGGACTCTTGCTTTGTTATCTGCTCGTGGAACTACGGCATGTCCCCGGAAAGACCTACAACGCGGCCCTGGTCGAGTCGCTGTTCGGCGGCTCAACATTTGGGGGGGCATTCATCATCGCGACCCTCCTGGCGGAGGGAGCGCTTCTCATCGTCGCGGCGCAGACCGGTTTCCTTGGCGGTCCGCGGGTTCTGGCGAGTCTGGCGCTCGATTGGTGGCTTCCCCGATCGTTCGCCGCTCTCTCGGACCGCTTGACCACGCAAAACGGCATCATACTGATGGGCGCGGGATCCCTCCTGGCACTCCTCTACACCAAGGGGGATGTCCGGCACCTGGTCGTCATGTACAGTATCAACGTGTTCCTGACTTTCTCGCTGTCCACCTTGGGGATGCTCCGCCACTGGCTGGGGGCGAAAGAGGAAGATCCCGGCAAGCGCCGGGGACGCATCACCCTGTTCTCCGTCGGATTCGTGCTCTGCACGACCATTCTCGCCGTAACGACGTTCGAGAAGTTCGACGCCGGCGGATGGGTGACCATCGTGGTGACCGGTACGCTCGTCGCCTTGTGTTTTCTGATCCACCGGCACTACCGCTCGGTCATCACCGAGGTCGGCCGTCTCGACATGGACCTTCTGGACATGCCGCCGGAACCCATGCGGGCCATGCCCGAACCTGACCCCTCCAAGGCAACGGCGGCGATCCTGGTGTCTTCTTACGGGGGGTTGGGCATCCGGACCACGCTCGGTGTCCATGAGACCTTCAAGGGACACTTCCGCAACATCGTCTTCCTCTCGGTGGGCGTGGTGGATTCCGACGCCTTCAAGGGCTCCGGGGAGATGGATGCGCTGCGCCGCCGCACGGAGGAAGACCTTGAGAATTACGTTTCCCTGGCCAACGCACTCGGCTTGTCCGCATCCTACCGGGTGGCCATCGGAACGGATGCGGTCGACGAAATCGAGACTTTGGCGCTGAGAGTGGCCGAGGAATTCCCCATCACGACCTTCTTTGCCGGAAAACTCCTGTTTACCCGCGAGAAGTGGTTCCACCGACTGCTGCACAACGAAACCGCCTACACCGTGCAGCGGCGGCTGCACACCAACGGCCTCACCCTGGTGGTCTTGCCCGTGCGGGTCAGCTGATCACGGCCGCCCCGCGCCGCGTTTCGGCGGGCGGGCGATGAACACCGCCAGTGTTATCGCCGCGCCGGCCGCGACCAGCAAAGACAGGACAACAGGCGAAACGTCCCAGTAGAGCAAGCGCCTCATCCATGAGATTAGGAAGGGCTCCGGCGCGGCTCCGTTGCCCAGCGCGTCTGCCTCCCAGCGCGTCAGGGGGCAGACTCCGCCCGCCCACAGCGGCACGGTGGCGGTCGCGGCGATTCCCGCCAGGTGCAGGATTCTGAACACCCGCCATCGCCAAACCCGTGGCCAGACAAACCCCGCCACGGCAAGTACGACACCCGCGATCATCCAAGCGGCCCAGGCAAAGTGCACAGCCAGAATGAAATCACCCAATTGCCTCTCCCCTCGCGCCGGCTCCCCGGCTCACGCGCCACGGACAACGATGACAATTCCATTACGAGCTGGGCGGTGCCATATGATTCCCGCGCTCGCCGATTAACTCCGAAGTTGTGAAACCGCCACCGCTCCTGTGCGTAGAAAGAATTGAAAGGCGTCGGTCAGGCAAGAGGGAACCTGAAGGGGGTTACGGTGATTACCCAGACGAAGAAAAGACATTCACTGCGTCGTCTGCACGCCCGAACAGCCGAATTGAGACGCAAGCGCAACAGCGCGCTGAAACTATCCGGTGGACGCGGCCGTCCGGCCCTCCCCCGTCACAGCGCGAGGCGGCGGGCCATCGTTCGGGAAACAGTCGCGCAGGCGAGCCGACGGCGCATCCCCACCCGTCAGGAATTGCAGATCGAAGAGGAATTCGAACAGGCCGCGAGGGAACTCGGCCTGCGATAACTCACAAGCGACTTCATAGCACCATCCTCCATACCCGCAACACCGAACGCTCCGCTCCCCACGAACGGAGCGTTCACTCCTCTTTGGGGAGCGAGGTGGCCGACTGAACCGGACGCGCGGTCCAGTACCGGAGCCGGCGCCGGACTCCACAAGCTCACCGTCTCAGTTGCCCCACGGGATCGGACGGGCCGTCACCTCTGAAATCCCGAAACGCGTGGTGAATGCCAATAATCGCGAGCGGCAACATGACGATATAGGCGGGAACCAGGTAGCGCGCCTGGATGCAAACCGGCAGGTGAATGATCGCGGTAAACACAACAAACGCGGCAATCACCAACGGCGCCATCGGCCGTCGCCGGAAAAGGCGAAACGCGCCGTACCCGAATGCGAGATAGAAGGCCAGCATTGGAATCCGCACAAACCAGAACTCCGGACTGCGCGGGTTGCGGGCGGATCGAAAACCCGGCAGATACGACCATGCGTAGGCGGTTTGTCGCACTCCACGCCAGAGGTATGCCCCGGGCGCTGCTGCGATTCGTTTCAGTGTTTCCTGCCGTATCCGCTCAGCCGGACCGCAATTGAACTCCGACTCATTCCCGGTGATGGCGAGAAACTCGGTGCTCTCACGGCTCTTGCCCGAACCCTCAAAGTAGTAAGTCTGCCAGGACTCCTCGCTTGTCAGGAAGAACGCGGGTCCCCAGTTGGCGACCATTGGCACAATCTTTCCGCAGACCGAATGATTCCGTGCAATCCAGGGGAGAACCAGCAGCGTGTGAATAACGGCCAGCGTCAGCGCCATGCGCCAGGCACGGCGTCGAAAGACCAACATGCCAGCGGTCAGGAAGATCGGAAAGAGAAGCGTGATCGGCCTCATATAGGTCGCAGCGGCAAACGCAGCACCGGCGGTCACCGCCAACATCCGAGAATCTCTCTCGAGCGCACGAATCGATGCCCACACCCCGGCGGCCGCGAAAGCCAAAAACGCCGGCTCAGAAATCGGCTGGGCCGCGAGATCGTCTAGCGGCCAGAGCAGGCAGAGTATCCCGAGCGTGAGCAGGCCCACCGCGGGACCCCCCAATTCCCTGCCGATGAGCGCAGTCATGGTATAGGCAATAAACAGCAACAGGAG
>JBFMFQ010000330.1:0-2120 GCA_040752075.1 Candidatus Zixiibacteriota bacterium
TCGTCGCTTCGCTCCTCGCAATGACGGAGTGGTTGGAAGCGGGATCAGATTCCCGAATGTGCCTCCGAAAACCGGTTTCCCCGACCCCGTGAATGACATTCATTCCATCACCGCGCGAGGACCGAATGAAAGCGCCCAACCCCGACAAAGTCTTCACCATTGCCGAGATCACCAACCTGATCAAGGACGTGATCGAGACTTCCTTCGGCGCGGTCTGGGTCGAGGGGGAAATCTCCAATTACAAACTTGCCTCCTCCGGCCACCGCTACTTCTCGCTGAAAGACGAGTCGGCGACACTGAAATGCACCCTCTGGCGCAGTGCCGGCGCACGTCTCGCCTTCGAGCCCAAAGACGGCCAGCGGGTGCGGGCGTTCGGCTCGCTGTCGGTCTATCCGCCGCAGGGCAGTTACCAGCTCTCGGTCACGCAACTTCTCGATGCCGGTATCGGCCCGCTGGAGGTTGCCTTCCAGAAACTGAAGGAGAAACTCCAGAAAGAGGGATTATTCGACACCGCCCGCAAACGCCCCATTCCGGTCTTCCCGCACACGGTCGGCGTGGTGACCAGCCCGACCGGCGCGGCGTTTGTGGACATCACCCGCACCATCGGCCAGCGTGCACCGTTCGTCCGGGTGGTGCTCGCCCCGGTGCGTGTCCAGGGCGAAGGGGCGCGTGAGGAGATTGTCGCCGCCATTGAATCGTTCAACAGGCGGCAGGATGTCGATGTGCTGATTGTCGGACGCGGCGGCGGATCGCTGGAGGACCTGTGGCCCTTCAACGAGGAAATGGTCGCGCGCGCGATTGTCACGTCGCGCATTCCGGTGATTTCGGCGGTCGGTCACGAGGTTGACTTCACCATCGCCGACTTCGCCGCCGATTTCCGCGCCCCGACCCCGACCGGCGCCGCCGAACGGGTCACCGATGGCTGGGTGAGGGTGGGTCACGAACTCCCGGTATTGACCAACCGCCTCCACCGCGGAGTAATCGGACGGATTACCTGGTATCGCCAGCAGTGGCGGGCGCTATCGACCTCGCATGCCCTGCGTCGTCCGGGTGACCTTTTGCGCTTGTGGTCCCAACGCCTCGATGAAACCGCCGAGAAACTCAGCCGCGCCTCCGCCAAGCAGCGCTCCGATTGGCGGCACCGTCTCGAGGCCCTGACCGGCCGTCTCAATGCGCTTTCCCCCGAGTCGGTCCTCCAGCGCGGCTACTCGATCACCCGGCTGGCCGGGTCGGATCAACCGCTCCGGGATGCGGCCAACGCCCAGCCCGGACAAAGGCTCGAGACCACCCTGGCCAAAGGCCGCATCACCTCCACCGTGGAGGAACACAGGGCGTAGAATCACGGCTTGCCGTGCTTCGAAAAGCGATGGAATAATATTCCCGCTCATGTGTATTTTCCCCACATCGGGAGGGATACAATATGAAACGCATGGACTGGATGGCTCGGCTGGCGCTGGTTTCCCTGGCCGCTGTGACGATTTCACTGGCCGGAGGTTGCGGCAAGAGCAAGAAATCGACCAATCCGCAGCCCGGGCCGGCGCTGGTGGATGAGTGGCCGGAGGAGGCGGACGGCTTCTACCACCTGCTCCTGGAATTCTGGAACTGCGGGGTATTCAATTGCACCTGGGACAGTGTCGATGCCGCCGATGTGGCCATCTGCGGCAACATGTTCTCCTTCGAGGCCGACACGGCCTCGGGTTTCACCATTACCAGTGTCGAGGGAGTTGTCTCCGATACGCTCTATCACGTCGTCCTGGAGGGAACGATCACCTTTGAGGACAGCACAGTCTGCGGCTTCACGCAGATCATTTCCTCACGTGAGACCGGCTTTCCCCCGGCACGCGACTATTATCAACTGATCTCCACATTCCAGATCACCGGCTGTGGCCAGACGATCCCGACCAAGACACGCTTCACACTCACCCGTCTGGGCGATTTCGACTGCGACAATCCGGTGCGTCCCGAGCCGCAGCGCAAGTGGCTGATCCCCGGCCGGTAAAGCGCGGCGCGATATCGTGAGGCCATGGCCGGGAAGGCGCTGCCGGGAGGGCGAGGCTCCTGCCGAGCCCTCGCGCGGCAGGGACAGGATTCGCAAAAAGACATCGAATCGCGTTGATCTA
>JBFMFQ010000331.1:0-2074 GCA_040752075.1 Candidatus Zixiibacteriota bacterium
ATACTGTCCGCCCAGACAAACGTGCCGCCGTGGACGGCGTGCGCGCGACGCCCCGCGGCCAGCGACGAAAACCCGCTCGCTTCGTTATCGAAGCCGCCGGGGACAGTCGCGTAAATCCCGGACGCCCTGTTGGTGGAGCCGCCGCCGACCGCCGAACTGCCGCCGGATGCCGTATTATTGAACCCACCGGCAATAGTCGCATAGGAATTTCGCGTCTCATTTGAAAACCCGCCGCCGACAGTGGCTCTGACGCCGGAGGCGACGTTCTCCTGTCCGCCGCCGACCGTGGAGTAGGCACCCTTGGCGGAATCCGCGAATCCGCCGCCGATGGTCGCGTAGTCACCGGTTACAACATGCGAGGCCCCGCCCGCGATGACGGCATCGTCACCCAGGGCGGTGTTCTGCTCGCCCGCGACAAACGCATACGCACCGCTGGCGGTGTGTCCCGGACCGATGGACACCGGCGTTGTGATGTTGCCTCCCGTCGCCCCGTCCACGGTCGCCACGCGATGCGCATAGGGGCCGGTCGCCAGGCGAACACGCGGCAGGGTGGTTCCATCCACGATGATCTCGAGCCAGCGGAGGGTATCTCCGAACACGTCACTTGTGAGCGGGTTGAGCGCACCGACCAATCCGGTCCAGAGTCCTTCGATCGAGGTTGTGATGGTCTGCACTTCTCCGCCCACCTGGGGCCAGACCTGCGCGCCGGCAACAGAGTCGTCGTAGATGCGAAAGGTGAATGACTTGCCACCGGGGGGCGGCGCAACGCCATTGGAGTCGGTGAGTTTACCTTGGATGGTAATCACCGATGGCACGCCCGCGCGCGCCGAACCGGGAATCAACAGGATTAGAGCGAGGAGACACGCAAGCCTGCCTGTCACTGAGACCTCCTGCAAATGAATTCGGGGTGATTCTTTCATCGACACGATCAAGCACGAACTTCATAACGAATATACCACATCTCTGCGTGCGGCGACAGGTTCTCACTCGTCGAGCCGGGTATCCCTCCATTTGGGGCATGTTGAAAAAAAACATTCGGGGAGTAGGGGTGCGGACTCCGCGCCCCTGACAGTCGGTGCAACTCCCACTGGAACAAGGGGCGAGGGAACCTCGCCCCTACAGGCGGGACAGTTAGCAACCGCCAGCGAGGGGCCGTTCAACACGCCCCAGGCGGAGGGGGCACCCTGCTCGCCCTCCTTGTTTCCCTCCGTCCCTTCGCCCATACCCCCCATTCCCGAACTCCCCGACATCAGGTTTACCTCGAATGTCTCGCGCCGCGTGTGCTGAACCGGGCGGTTGAACGGATCGAGATTTGCAACCCGTTTATTGTGTTGGGGCTGGAGGGTGGGCTGCTCGTGACTGTCCAGTTGATGATCGCCGGATGATTACGCTGGCGGTCTCTCCGAAGGTGTCCGGAGTCCTCCGGGCCGGTATCCAATGCACCCGGCTTCTGCTTGGCAACTGAGTTCGGCCTTGGGACGCTCAGCCGCCCCAATAGCAGCCGTCCGCCCACGTTCGTGGCCGAATCCAGACCTGCATTAATTGTGGGTCAACGGGTCACCCGCACCCGGGGCCTGCAGAGTGACAAATTGTCCTTTTGAAAAGGACAATTTTGTGCGGTATTGTCCTTGTAAGAAGGACAAAGAAGTCGACTTCCTCGCGCGGTACGCTGGGGGCCGCCGAGAACTGATCCAGGTCTGTTCTGACCTCGAAACACCAGGGATAGCAGAGCGGGAGCTCCGGGCGCTAATGGAGGCAGCAGGGGAGCACAAGCGAGCCGATCTGATCTTGATCTCGCTGTCACGGTCAGGCAAAATCAGACTGCCGGACGGTGTGCGTTTTCATCTGGCCTCGGATTGGCTCCTTGGCTGACACGCGTACCCGGCACGGACAAAGCCCGCGTCGACGAAAGGTGGTTGTCAATGTGCCTGCTCTTGAAAGCAAGACTTGAACGAGCCTTTGCACTCACGGATGATCTGATCGAGCATCTTGATGGATCCGCCCTGAGCATGGATCTTTCGGGGCTTCCGTCGAACCGGGTGTCTGGGCAACTCTGGTGCGTGGTGGGAGCCCG
>JBFMFQ010000332.1:0-2063 GCA_040752075.1 Candidatus Zixiibacteriota bacterium
CTGGGAAGTGGCGCGACGTGGCAACGCCGATTGAAGTGGACCCGGCACGTGGACCCTAAGGAAGGTCTGAACAATCCGCGCCGCGAACTGGTCGGGAGCTTGCGAACATGAACGACCTCCGGAATCCGTTCAGTGGTTGAGAAATCTTCTCATGGTGGGTCGCCGAGGCGCCCGGGAGCCCTCAATCTCCGCCGGACGGCGGTGTTTCGCGAACTCCGGACGCACCTCTCCTATGTGGTTCGCAACAACTGTCTTCGGACCCTGTACAGATTCGCCAGAGCGCAGGCCACAAACAACCTCGTGGCGTTCTTGTGAATGCCTCGGTAGCGAACTTTGGCGAATCCGAAAACCCGTTTGATGACGTGAAATGGATGCTCCACCTTCGCCCGTACCCTGGATTTCACGCGGTTGCTCTCCCGCTCGCGCTCGCTCAGCGGGCGATGACGGTGGTTGCGTCGCTGGGTGAAGTCCTTTGCCCTCGGCGCCGCTTCTTGCAGCCGCGCCTTCTGGCCTGCATAGGCCGAATCGCCCCACACCCGGGTCTCGTCACCGTGGAGCAACTCCCCCATCACCGTTGCGTCATGGACATTGGCCGCGGTGGCCACCACCGAGTGGATCAACTTGCTCCGGCTGTCCACCCCGATATGCGCCTTCATGCCGAAGTACCACTGGTTGCCCTTGCGGGTCTGGTGCATCTCCGGGTCCCGCTGGCCTTGCCGATTCTTCGTCGAACTCGGCGCATTGATGATCGAGGCATCCACGATCGTCCCGGTACTCACCTTCAACCCGTTCTCCGCCAGGTATTCCCCGATCAGTTCGAACAGCCGGGCGCCCAGGTTGTGGGCTTCGAGCAGGTGGCGGAACTTGCAGATCGTGGTCTCGTCCGGCACCGGCTCGCGCCCAAGATCAATGCCCGCGAACCGGCGCATCGACCGCGAGTCGTACAACGCCTCTTCCACCGCCGGGTCCGAGAGGTTGAACCAGTGCTGGAGAAAGTGAATCCGCAGCATCCGCTCGATCCCGATCGGGCGGCGGCCGGCGCCCTTGGGGTGGGGATAAAACGGCTCGATCACCGCGCTGAGCTCCGCCCAGGGAATCAGGCGGTCCATCTCCTCCAGAAAACGTTCCCGTCGGGTCGCCTTGCGGTACTTCTCAAAGCCTTCACCGGCAAACGTCTTCTGGCGCATCGCGGACCGCTCCATGCAGTGGGATCGACAAGCATTATTATCGCCGATGTGGCGGATTAATCAGAGGTTCCATAACGGTTGAAGCGCTCGACCTTGCCCTTGGTCTTGGCCCGGTAGGGCCGGCACAGCCGGATGGAGAAGCCGCAGTCCTTCGCCAGCTGCAGCAGCTGCGGATGGAAGCGATGCTGGCCGTCACCATAGGCATCGCGCCCGAGCACCACGGTCTTCATGTTGTCGAAGAGCACGTGCTTGGGCACGCCATCGAAGGCCTCAAAGGTGCGGCGCAGGCAGGCCAGCACGGTCTCGATGCGCTCGTCGGTGACAAAGTAGACGAACGTCTGCCGGCTGTAGCCGAGGGTGGCGACGAAGGCGGAGAGCCGGTCCCGGCCGCGGCGGATGACCACGAAGTCTACCTGCATCTGTTTGCCCGGTTCCGTCTCGAAGCGGACCAGCGGCTCCGCAACCGATGTCGGCTTCAGCTCCCGGAGGTACGCCTTCAGCTGGCTGACCCCGCCGGGATAGCCTTGGGCTTGGATCTCCCGGATCAGCACGGTCGCCGGGATCCAATCCGGCTTCGCGGCCTCGATCCGCTCCCTCAGATACCCCTTGTAGGGATCCAGCTTGGTCGGCCGCGGTCCCCGCGGGCCATACACCGGCGCCATCGCCGTTCTCAGGTACTTCCGGACCGTGTTCCGGGAGAGCCCCGTCTCCCGGGTGATCTCCTTGATCGACTTCCCCTGCCGTGCCAACACGCGTATCTCCACCACCATCTCCAAGCTGTGCATGGCGCCCCGTCCAAAGGGACCCCAGCTTACCCACCCGTCAGGGGGTCAGTTTTACTTCGGCTAGGGGGGTCATTTTTACTTTGGCGCTAAC
>JBFMFQ010000333.1:0-2050 GCA_040752075.1 Candidatus Zixiibacteriota bacterium
TCCCGGCGTTCTTTGCCGGGAGAGGGCGGGTCGGAGATCCCGCGAAGCGGGAGGGTGAGGAGTCTTTGACTTCGACCAGTAGCGGGAATCCAACGACTCCTCACCTCGACCCTCTCCTGAGTTGCAAGAAGCCGCAACTCAGGAGAGGGAGAAAGGCTCCCTCTCCCCGCGGCCTTCTCGCTGGGAGAGGGGGAAGGCCGCGTCGTTCGCAGGTTTTGCGCGGAGAGGGCTGGCACCGTGGGTGCCGAGCTTGTAGATTCCGCCCATGCAGATTCCGGGCCTGGGGCGTCGCGCGATATTCCTGATTGCCGCTTCGGTGATGCTGCCGCTGGCCGTCGGCACTGTGTCGTGCTCGAAGAGCAACTCGCACTTAAATGAAGTCCCCGAGTTTGACGGCGAGCGGGCGTTTGCGGACCTGGTGACGCAGGTCGAATTCGGCCCGCGTATTCCGGGGTCCGACGGGCACGCGGCCTGCGCGGATTGGCTGGCCTCGCAGATGCGGGCGCTGGCCGATTCGACTTGGGAGCAGACCTTTGTCGGCAATTTGCCGGGGATCACCGACAGTGTCGCGATGGTGAATATCGTGGGGCGTTTCGGCGCGGACCGTGCGGGGCGAATCCTGATCGGCGCACACTGGGACACGCGTCCGTATGCGGACCGCGACCCCGACACCGCCAGGCACGACGAGCCGGTGCCCGGCGCCAACGACGGCGGCTCGGGGGTGGCGGTGCTCCTGGAAATCGCGCGGTTGATTTCGCGCGACAGCGGTACGTTGCCGCCGATCGGGGTGGACGTGGTGTTCTTCGACGGAGAGGACGCCGGGCGGTACTCGCACGATACGGAGTGGTCGCAGGGGGCGCGGTACTTCGCCGCGCACATGAACACCCGCTATGAATATGTGATCATTGTCGACATGGTCGGCGATTCCGATTTGAATCTGTACCGCGAAGGGTACTCGTACCAGTACGCGCGTTCGCTGCAGGACCGCATCTGGCGCATCGCGCAGCTTCTGGGCGAGACGGCATTCCGTCCGGAGGTCGAGGGGCAGATCATCGACGATCATCTCCCCTTCCTGACGCGCGGGATACCGGCCGTGGACATCATCGATCTGCGCTATCCGTACTGGCACACGGTTTCCGACACGCCGGACAAGTGCTCGGCGGCATCGCTGCGCACTGTCGGCCGGGTCGTGCTGCAGGCGATTTTCGAACATTGAGAGTCATGGGCGACTCGGCACCTGTCCAGAAGAGAAGTTCACGCGCGGGCGGCGCGTTCGGGTTTTCTCCGCTCGAAACGCGCGGGCTGTTGGCGCTCGCGGCCACGGTCGCGGTGATTGCCGGGGTTCAATCCTGGGCGGACCGGGCGCAACCGGTGGCCCCGCCGGCCACGGTGGTGGAATTGACCACCGCGCCGTCGGGGGAGTCGCGATTGGGGAACGATTCGCCCATTGATGTGTCCGCGACGGCGGAAATCGAGTACGACCATCGCACGGATGTCAACAATGCGAACCGTAACCAGTTGATGCGCCTGCCGGGAATCGGGGAGGTGCTGGCGGACCGGATCATCGCCTCGCGCGAGAAGGACGGGCCGTTTCGCAGTCTGCGCGACCTGCAGCGGGTCTTCGGGATCGGACCGAAGAAGGCGGCCATGCTGGGCGGGTGGGTGCGCTTCGGGGAGATCGGGCCGGAGGCCGTGGCGGGGGAGGCGGACGAATGAGGATCATCACCGGGCGGTTTAAGGGACGGCGGCTGCGCCCGGTGGACGATCCCTCGGTGCGCTCGACCGGCGACCGGGTGAAGGAATCGCTGTTTAACATTCTCGCCGCCGATGTCGCCGATACCGAGGTGCTCGATCTTTTCTGCGGGGCGGGGACCCTGGGGCTGGAGGCGCTCTCACGCGGCGCGGCGCATGCGACGTTTGTCGACTCCGCGCGCCGTTCCATCAACCGGACACGCGACAACATCACGATGGTCGGGGTCGATATGGAAGCGACCGTGATCCAGGGTGACGCCATGACTTCGATCGGCGGGCTCGCCGACCGGGGGCGCCG
>JBFMFQ010000334.1:0-1988 GCA_040752075.1 Candidatus Zixiibacteriota bacterium
CCCCGATGAATGACTCAACCCGCCAACCGTACTCCCGCATCCTCATCAAGATTTCCGGCGAAGCGCTGGCCGGGGAGAGAGGGTGGGGGATAGACTTTGGCGTCATGGAGTCGGTCGCCGCGCAGGTCAAAGCCGTTAACGAACGCGGCATCCAGACCGCCCTCGTGCTCGGTGGCGGAAACATCTTCCGCGGGGTGGCCGAGGCCGCACGGGGCATGGACCGGGTGGCCGCCGACCAGATGGGCATGCTCGGCACAATAATCAACGCGGTGGCCATGCAGGATGCCCTGGAAAAGCTCGACTTGCACACCCGGGTGCTCACCGCCATTCCCATGGCTTCTGTGGCGGAGCCCTACATCCGCCGCCGCGCGGTGCGTCACTTGGAAAAGGGAAGGGCCATCATCCTGGCTGCCGGAACAGGCCATCCGTACTTCTCAACGGACACGGCGGCCGCCTTGCGCGCACTCGAAATCGGAGCCGACGTCATCCTTAAGGCGACGAAGGTGGACGGAGTCTACACGGCCGATCCGAAACTGGACCCGTCGGCGGAGAGATTCGACAAGCTGACTTACATGGAAGTCTTGCAACGCGGCCTCAAAGTCATGGATGCCACCGCCACCTCCCTTTGCATGGACAACGACATCCCGATCATTGTCTTCAAACTGGCCACCGACGGCAACCTCCTCCGGGTCGCGACTGGGGAGCCCATCGGCACACTGGTCGCGTCTCGCTAGACCGCATTGAAATCGCCCGGCACTTCCGTGTATAAGCGAGGGAGGCGTCGGCACCCGGCCGTTGCGCTCTGGGCGGAGGGGATGTATTTGTGAATCAATGCCTTACGGGGGTTGCGCGCACGCGGAATCGGCGTTTGTCCTTGACCCCAACGCGCACTACACGCATCTATTCACAGTTTGGTTCGTATGGGTCGGACGGTTCCCTTGCGGAGGAGTCGAAAAAGGAGTTCCGAATGATTGCGCAGATCAAAGCCGACGTCACCGACCGGATGCACAAAGCCGTGGCCGCGACCAGCCACGAGCTCGCCAAGATTCGCACTGGCAAGGCGACGACCGCGCTCCTTGATGGGATTCGGGTCAGCTACTACGGCAACATGGTGCCGATCAACCAGGCCGCGACCATCGGCGTTCCCGAACCGCGCCTGATCACGATCCAGCCGTGGGAAAAGAACATGATGCAGGAAATCACCAAGGCCCTGCAGAAAAGTGAACTCGGACTTAACCCTGTGCCCGAGGGGAACCTCATTCGGATTCCCATCCCGCCGCTCAATGAGGAACGACGCCGCGAGCTCGTCAAGCTGGTCAAGAAACTCGCCGAGGAAGGGCGCGTGGCCATCCGCAACATCCGCCGGGATGCCAATGACCACCTGAAGAAGGCGGACAAGGAAAAGAAGATCTCCGAGGATGAGCATCATCGCACCGTTGATGAGATACAGAAGATGACCGACAGTTACATCACCGAGATCGACCATCTCGTGACCGCCAAAGAGGCGGAGGTCATGGAAGTCTGACACCGCCCGATGAAGAGCGCCACCATTCTCCCATCCCGTGAATCCCCGGACGATGTCGGTTCTGGCGAACTGCTCCGGCGCGTCCTCGCCGGTCCGCCGGTGCCACGGCATATCGCCATTATCATGGATGGCAACGGCCGCTGGGCCGAACGCCAGGGTCTTCCCCGGACAGCCGGCCACAAGGCCGGGGTGGCCGCGGTCAAACGCGTCGTCACGGCCGCCTCGGAAGCGCACGTGCAGGCGCTCACTCTCTTTGCCTTTTCGGTCGAGAACTGGCGTCGTCCCAAACGGGAAATCACCGCCATTATGCGCCTCCTGTACGAAACGACGAAAAAGGAACTGCGGGAGATGGGCGATAAAAACGTGCGGCTGATCGCCACCGGCGATATCGATGGACTGTCCCCGACACGGCGGCGGGCCCTTCGTGAGGCGATTCAAAAGACCAGCCGCAACACCGGCATCA
>JBFMFQ010000335.1:0-1983 GCA_040752075.1 Candidatus Zixiibacteriota bacterium
TGCTTCGCTTCGCTCGCGATGACCAGCAACTCCAAGTCGTTGCGAGGAGCGAAGTCCCGCCAAGGGCGGGACGGAGCGACGAAGCAATCCCGCTCCATACACACAACTCCCACCCGCAGCCATTGGAAATTCCCCGCAAGTCTGTATCTTCCCGTCATGAACGGCCGCCTTGCCCGCTCCGCCGCCCTGATCGGTATTGCCTTGGTCGTAACAACCAACGTCGCCTCCGCGGCGACTCAGTTCCTCTGGTCCGGCGCGGTTACCCCATCGTCCGCACGGGTCAAGGCCAGAATATCACCCGACGGCGCGGTCGCCCGGCTGATCGTCAGCGCTTCGACTGATTTCTCAGATCCGATGTACTCCAGCCCCGATACGGCACTGACCGCAGTCAACAACCGAGTCGTGGATTTGCCCATCACCGGACTCTCACCCGACACCCGTTACCGGTACGCCCTGGAAGTTGATGGGAATCTCGACACCTCGCTCACCGGCTGGTTCCGGACATTCCCGGATTCCCCAACATCGTTTACGATCGCGCTTGGCTCGTGCGCGCAGACGGCGTCGGCGCATACAGTCTTCACGACAATCAAAGATCACGATCCATTGCTCTTCTTGCACACGGGGGATTTCCACTACGAGAACATTGGGGTCAACGACCCGAATGTGTTCCGTGCGGCGTACGAATCGGTCCTTGCGTCGGCGACCCAGAGCGCGCTTTACCGCTCGGTGCCGATCGCGTACATCTGGGACGATCACGATTACGGCCCGAACAACTCCGACTCCACCGCGCCGGGACGCACCGCATCGCGCCTGACCTATCAGGAGTACGTCCCGTATTATCCACTGCCGGCGGGCACCGGCGATGTCCCGATCTACCAGGCCTTCGACATCGGCCGAGTCCGCTTCATCTTGACCGACTCGCGTTCCGCCCGCAGCCCCTACACGGCGACCGACAATGCCGCCAAGACCATGCTCGGTGCCACTCAGAAGGCATGGTTCAAGCAGGAATTGCTGAACTCCCGCGACACATACCCGTTGATTGTCTGGGTGAACACACTGCCCTGGATCGGCACAACCGGCGACGACGGCTGGTATCTCTACACGACCGAGCGGCGCGAGATCGCCGACTTTCTCAAGGACAACGGCATCAGCAACATCTGCATGCTCTCCGGCGATGCCCACATGATCGCGATTGACGATGGCACCAACAGCGATTACGCCACCGGCGGCGGCGCCGGATTTCCGGTCTTCCATGCCGCGGCGCTCGACCGCAGCGGCAGCACCAAGGGCGGACCCTACAGCGAAGGCGCCTACCCCGGCGGCGGACGGTTCGGCCTGATGACCGTCAGCGATTCCGGCGGCGCCTGGCTGCATGTCCTCTGGCAGGGGCTCACCTACACCAACAGCCAATTGGTTTCCTATTCCTTCTCCGTACCCACCGGCACAATCGTGCCGTGCGATTGCGCATCCCACGGTGACATCGCCGGGGATGATGGCGCTATAGACAATCTGGATCTCGCCGCGCTCATCGACCACGTGTTCTTCGGCGACGCCCAGCCCGTTACCGATTTCACATGCCCTCATGTTGACCGTGGTGACATCGACTGCGATGGTTTCGACGATGCAACCGATCTCGCGCATCTCATCGACATCATCTACTTCGGCGGCCCGGGACCGTGCGACCCGTGCGCCTGCACCGTTTACCCCGTAGACTGCCCCTGATGGCCCAGTTGGCTGTCGCACCCCGGACCCTTGCTTCCCCGTAGGGGCGGGTCTGAGACCCGCCCCACCGCGCGAATGTCAGCGTCACCATTCTCAGTCCCGGTTTCCCTAGGCGCCACGGGTCTTCAGGCCCGTGCACCCGCTGGCGCCACGGGTCTTCAGGCCCGTGCACCCGCGTAGTCGCACGGCTTGCCGTGCGACCGGTGCTTTGCACTGGGGTGCCACGGGTCCTTTAGACCCATGCACGCGCGTAGCGCGTAC
>JBFMFQ010000336.1:0-1978 GCA_040752075.1 Candidatus Zixiibacteriota bacterium
ATAGCAGGAAGCCGCCGAACAGCAGGATGACAAACGCAAGCGACAGCCAGCCCAGGTGTTGATCGATGAAGAGGCGGATCGGCGCCCCATATCTGCGCAGCAACCAGGCGATCAGAAAGAACCGCGCCGAGCGGCTCAGGATCGACGCCAGCACGAAGACGGCAAAGTTGATCTGAAAGATGCCGCCGGCAATGGTGAACAGCTTGTAGGGGATGGGAGAGAAGCCGGCGGCGAACACCGCCCAGAAGTCATAGGTTCGATACAGATTCCCCACCCGGTCGAACCCCGACTGCGTGAGGCCGGGAACGTGGGACATGAACCACGCGCCCCAGTTGTCCCACATGAATGCCCCAATGCCGTACCCGATGATACCACCGATCACGGAGGCGATTGAGAGCATGGTCGCAAACCGGAAGCTGCGCGATGGCCGGCCCAGGCAAAGCGCCATGAGAAGCGGATCGGGGGGAATCGGAAAGACGGAGGATTCCGCCACGCCGAGCGCCACGAGAGCGGTTGGACCGGAGGGCCGGTCCGCCCAGGAGAGCATCCAAGCGTAAAGACGATGCAACGGATTCCGCCGGCCGATTGCCGAGCTATCCGGAGAGTCACCCGTGTTCATCTCGTCCGTCCGTGGGATTCGACTCTTTTCAGAGAATTGACTGCCCAGAGTGTTTCTCTCCAAAAACCTGCCGTCGTATGCCGCGCAGCCATTATCTTATCACCTTCCGCACCGGCGGGAAGGTGGCGGAAGTTAGGCGTTCGAGAAGCGTCATCCAAACGGTAAATCCCAACACGACTCGGAGGAATTCGTTCAGCCATGGCTACGCGTGTCACCCTGATCCCCGGCGACGGCATCGGGCCGGAGATCACCGATGCGGCGGTGCGGGTGCTTGATGCGGCCGGCGCGGACATCGAATGGGAGCGTCATGATGCCGGCATGAAGGTTTTTGCCGAGCATGGCAAACCCCTGCCGGATTCGCTGCTCGCCTCGATCAAGAAGAACAAGCTCGCCTTAAAGGGGCCGCTCACGACCATTGTGGGCAGCGGCTTCGCATCGGCCAATGTCACGTTGCGCAAAGAATTGGATTTGTACGCCAATCTGCGCCCGGTCCGGTCGCTGAGCGGGATCAAGTCGCGCTACCACGACATCGACATCATCATTGTGCGCGAGAACACGGAAGACCTGTATGCCGGCATCGAACATGTGGTCGCGCCGGGGGTGACCGCGTCGATCAAAGTGATCACCGCACTGGCCTCCGAACGCATCGCGCGCTTCGCCTTCGAGTATTCGCGCCGGCGGGGCCGCAAGAGGGTCACCGCGGTGCACAAGGCGAACATCATGAAGATCTCCGACGGGCTGTTTCTGGAATCGGCGCGCAAGGTGGCGAAGGAGTATCCGGACATTCAGTTCGATGATTGTATCGTCGACGCGCTGTGCATGAAGATGGTGCTTAATCCCAACCAGTTCGACGTCTTGTTGCTGTCCAATCTCTACGGCGACATCGTTTCGGATCTCGCCGCCGGATTGGTGGGGGGACTGGGTGTCGTCCCGGGCGCCAACCTGGGGGAAGGTTGCGCGGTCTTCGAGGCAGTGCACGGCAGCGCGCCCGACATCGCGGGCAAGGGAATCGCCAATCCGCTGGCCATCCTGTTCTCCGGCATTTTGATGCTGCGCCGAATGGGCAAGGATGATATCGCCGACCGGATCAAGAATGCGGCGTTTCATGTACTCGAGCGCGGCGAAGTGCGCACACCGGATTTGGGTGGACGATCATCGACGATGGAGTTTGCGGAGGCGGTGATTGCGGCGCTGGGGTAGGAGTGCTTCCACGCGGCACGGAACCGTGCGGCGATTGTCACCTTAGGCGCGAGAGTGTAACGACTGAAGTCGTTACTACGAATGCTGGCCGAAATGTCGGTGCGCTTGTAGTCACGGCTTCAGCTGTTACCTTCGCGGATGGGGGTGCAATGGGCATGT
>JBFMFQ010000337.1:0-1935 GCA_040752075.1 Candidatus Zixiibacteriota bacterium
ACTGGCCTCGGCGGATCCCGACCGGCTGGGGCGGGTATTTCGCGATCGGGGCCGCCGGTTGCAGAACATCCTGTGGGGGGCCGAGGGGACCCCGGTGCTCCCGCTCGATGAGCAACCCCTGGAAAAGTCGATGGGTCACGAAATCACGCTCAGCCGGAACACGCGCGATCCGGTCGGTCTCGAGTCCATGCTCAGCACACTATGCGACCGGGTGGCGCGCCGCCTGCGTGATCACCATTTCGTGGGACGGCAAGTCACGTTACGGGTCAGGTTTGCCGATTTCGAAACACACTCCCGTCAGGCGACCCTTCCCGAATTGACCGACCGCTCCCGTCAGTTCTTTCTGATCACCCGACGCCTGCTCCGGACCGCCCTGTCAGATCCGCGGCCGGTCAGGCTCATTGGCGTATCGGTGTCCCAGTTGCGGACCGTCGACTCCGGATTCAGCCAGGGCGACCTCTTCCATCCCGGGCACACGGAGTGCAGGGACCGGCGCCTGGAACGAGTCTGGGATTCAATCCGTGCCAAGTATGGCGATGGGGCGATGTCACGCGCTCTCAGCGACCTGCGGGCCCGGTAGGCGACCTCGCCGATTGAGACGGCCCGGACACATTCCCGGAGATGTCAATTCCGGCGTTTGAATCGTCACAAAATCATGATCAATGGGGGATGAGCGGGCGGTGCAATCGTATAATGGTCGGGACGAAAGCGCCTGCCACGGGCCAGTGAGTGGCGGCGGGTTAGCTTAAACTTGACAATCGGACTCCTAATCCTACTTTGAGGCCGCAATGATGACCGACGAGACCACAATCATGGCCCCACCGGCGCCATTCAAGTACGAGCAGAGCCACTTTGCCGAGGCGGCGTACAACCTCGAATCCTCCATCATTCGTGATATTCTCAAGTTCTCCAATCAGCCGGGGGTGATTTCATTCGCCGGCGGGCTGCCCGCACCGGAGCTTTTCCCGGTCGAAGAAATCCGGGAGGCGGCAGACCGTGTTCTGACCCGTTACGGGACCCAGGCCCTGCAGTACGGACTCTCCATGGGGTATGCACCGCTGAGGGAGTACATCGCAGAACGGTTGTCGGTGAGCGGCGGGACACAACTGACCGCGAATAACATCCTCATCACCGGCGGCTCCCAGCAGGGACTCGACTTGGTGGGCCGTGTGTTTCTCAATCGCGGCGACTATGTCCTCTGCGAGCGGCCAACGTACCTCGGCGCGCTCCAAGCGTTCAATTTCTACAGCGCGCGCTACGCCCTGGTGGACATGGACAGCCACGGGATGATGGTCGAAACCGCCGACCCGGTGATCGAGAAGTACCGTCCAAGAGTCATGTACGTGGTGCCGAATTTCCAGAACCCCACCGGGATCACGTTGAGTGAAGAGCGGCGCCGGTTGCTGGTTCAGAAGGCGCAGAAGTACGGCATCCCGATCATCGACGATAACCCCTACGGCGAACTTCGGTACTCGGGCACCCCGGTGCCATCCATCAAGTCAATCGGCGGCCAGGCGGTCATCCAACTCGGGACATTTTCAAAGACCGTATCCCCGGGTCTGCGGATCGGCTGGGTGGCGGCCTCGAGGCAGTTGATGGGCATTTTCGAGCGGGTCAAGCAGAGCACCGACCTGCACACCAACCAGTTCTCCCAGTACCTGATCTACGAGTATGTCCAGAATGGGGCCCTCGACCGGCACATCGAACGCCTCAAAGTGGCCTATCACGAGCGGCGCGATGCCATGCTGCGCGCCATGAAAGAATTCTGGCCCGAGAGCATCACCTGGACCAAGCCCGACGGCGGGCTTTTCCTCTGGGTGAAACTGCCCGAAGGAATCGACGCCAAAGAGATACTCCCGAAGGCCATCGAGGAAAAGGTCGCCTATGTTCCCGGCCAGCCGTTTTTCCCCGATGGAAACGGGAAAAACACCCTGC
>JBFMFQ010000338.1:0-1904 GCA_040752075.1 Candidatus Zixiibacteriota bacterium
CTGCCAGTTCATCGGGGTCGGCGGCGCGGCGCATGGGGATTTCGGCGAGGTAGCGCGGGGCATCGGGAGAGGCGAGGGCGTCGTTGGACATGTCGGTGGCGACCCAGCCGGGGGCGACACAGTTCACGCGCACATTCTCGCGCACCAGTTCGGTCGCCAGCGATTTGGTGAACGAGATGGTCGCGCCCTTGGTGGCGGCGTAGTGCGAATGGAAGGCCTCGCCGCGCTGGCCCGCGGTCGAGGCGATGTTGATGATCGAGCCCTCCTGCCTCATAATATGCGGGACCGCCGCCCGCGCGCAGTAGAAGAGACTCTTGAGGTTGATGTCGAGCATCTCATCCAACTGCGCATCGGTGATGGTGCGGATCGGCGCTTCCTTCCAGATGCCGGCGTTGTTGACCAGGATGTCGAGACGCCCGAAGTCGCGGATGATCGCCGCGATCATGGCATCGACCGCCATGGGATCGGCGACATCGGCCCGGTAGGCGCGGGCGGTGATGCGAAATCGCTTGAGCTCGTCGAGGAGCGAGTCGGCGGCTTCGTTGTTCTCGCGGTAGTTGATGGCGACATGGGCGTTGTGCTCGGCAAAGAGCAACGCCGCGGAGCGGCCGATGCCGCGTGAGCCGCCGGTGATCAAGGCCACTTTGCCGGTGAAGTCGATTTTCATGTGTCGGTTCCCCTCCCCCAAAAGCCCACGGGTCTGAAGACCCATGGCACCTAATGTCCTCATTTGGTTGTCGGGTGTCCAGCGGGACGGAAGACGCCGGGTCCCGGCCCCGGCGATGAGCAGACTTCCGTCGGGGCGGGTCTGAGACCCTCCCCTACGATGACCGTGCCGAAGACTATAATTCCAGCGGCATCCGAACCGCAAGAAACCCGTGGTTTTGAATGCGCGTGGTGGGCATATACGGCGCTCGTAATGGTGTGGGTTCAAGCACCCACCCGGGGAGCACCATGTCGTTGGGTTGGGTTTATGTCATCATCGTGCTGGAGCAGGTTCTGGCCTCGGGGACATTCCTTGCCGCCAAGTGGGCATTGATTGACTTTCCCCCGTTGACGCTGGCGTTCCTCCGTTTCATCATCGCCGCCGCCGGTTTGTATCTGGTGCGGCGGGTGTGGCCCGGACGTCGCCCGATCGAGCGTTCCGACTACGGCAAAATCGCCCTTCTGGGGCTTCTGGCGGTGGTGATCAACCAGGGATTCTTCCTTTACGGGCTCAAATTCACCACCCCGACCCATGCGGCGCTGCTTTACGGCGCGACACCGGTCTTCGTGTACCTGTTCGCCATTGCCATGATCGGCGAACGGCGCAGCGTGAAGAAATTCGCCGGCGTGGTGGTCACATTCGCGGGTGTCGGTGTGATTGTCTCGCGCAGCGGCATCGACTGGTCGGGATCGTCGTGGAAAGGCGACGTGCTCATTCTCCTGGCGGTCCTGGCCTGGGCGCTTTACACGGTGCTGGGAAAACCGCTGGTGAAAAAGTACGGCGCGGTTCATGTCACGGCCGTGTCGCTGGTGTCCGGGACGCTCATGTTCGTCCCGGTCGGCATCTTCACCCTGGGGGGATTCGAGCCGGCGGTGATCACCGCACGCGGGTGGTGGTCGCTTCTGTACATTGCCATCGGGACATCGGTGGTCGCCTACACGGTCTGGTTTTGGGCCCTGGGGCGGCTTGAGGCGACCAAGGTGGCGGTGTTCAATAACCTGCAGCCGATTATCACCGCTGTTTTGTCCTATTTCCTTCTGGGTGAGCAGGTCGGCCCGCGGTTGATTGCGGGCGGCATTATGATTATCCTCGGGGTTGTCCTGACCGAGCGCGGGTGAGGCCTTGCCGGAACGGGCAAGTTACGGGTCATTCGCTTCGCTCAGGACAACGCGGTTTGTCGGTTCTTGTACCGGCGGAT
>JBFMFQ010000339.1:0-1832 GCA_040752075.1 Candidatus Zixiibacteriota bacterium
GGTGGGGGCGCCCCAAGGGGTCGCCCCTACGAATTCTCGATCCGGTGCTGTAGGGGCGAGCCGGTGGCTCGCCCTGTCCTTCACCGTCGGACACCAGCCCGCATGCTGATCAGAGATAATCTCTCAGGAGCTCATCCACCCAGGCCGGAACACGCGGCGACTCGACCCGGTCGAAGAGCGGGACATAGGGCTTGATGTCCAGAACCGGTGTCCCGTCGATCGCATCCAGCCCGCGCACCACCAGTTCACTATCCGACACACGCACCACCTCGCAGGTGGTGATGCCGATGTGATTGGGGCGGACCCGTGCCCGCTGGGAGAAGACACCCAGAAGTGGCATGTCGGGCCGGTTGCGGGGGCGTCGCTTCGCGGGGACTGCGGGTTCTTCCGTTGCAACGCGGTGCAGGTGGGTCACGACGATCACATGGGAGAACTCCCATAGTCCATCGAGTCCGCCCGACCAGGCCGGGGCCAGTTCGATGCGGGATTCGACCGATCCCCAGCCGGTATCGACCGTGCCGGTGGCCGCGTTGCGGACCCGGCCGACGGGTGTGACCGTGATCGCGGAAAAAGTTATGCTCATGTCGCGCTCCCTCGTGGTTTCACTCAATTTTCCCCCAATCGAATCCGAATTCCACTAGTAGAAACACACTGGCGGGACTGGCTTGGCGCCGACTGATGGGGCGGGTGAGATGAAAAAAAGGAGTGATCGGACGATTTCCTCGAATTTTCTCTTGCGGGGCTGTTTCGATGCCATAAATTCCGCCCGTCCGAGCCGAACTAGAGCTTCGGAAGTGACAGATCTGTATAAAGTTGTAAGAATCGGTGAAAGACGTGCGTCAACGTGCGGGTTGACCCACAGGAATCGGGACCAAACACCTGATCCAACCAAAGGGGGCCTGTAATGCCTTTCTGGACAATGTTTTGGGCGATTGTGCCGCCGGTCGCCATGCTGGTCTTCGCCTTTGTTCAGTTTTACCGCCGTGATCTGGCGGAGCGGACAGCCAACCGGGCGGAATCCTAAAGCCGCCGTATGCCCGATGGCCCGGCCGGGGCCCCTCCCCGTCTTTGCCATAAGATGTTGGGGGATGGCGATTTGGTGTTCGTGCGGAGCGCTTGTCAAGATTCACCCCCAACCGGAAACGGGCATTCGCAGTATTACGTTCTGAGGAGGTCTGCAAATGACCACCCTTTCGCGACACACCCTCACCGGCGGTCGGCCGCGGCCGATCCCTGAGGGGTTAACCATAGATCATGCCCTCAAAGGAGGGACGCATGAACGCCAGCCCGAGGTGCGGGGCGTGCGGAATGCTGATGACGCATGCGTCACAGCACGGCAATTCCGACCCGTCGTATCCGTACTGCATCTACTGCACCGACTTGGCGGGTAACTTGAAGCCCCGGGACGAAATCCGGGAAGGAATGATTCACTATGTGATGAAATCGGAAGACTTGCCCAGGCCCAAAGCGGAGACGGAAGTGGATCGTCTGATGACCACCCTCCCCGCCTGGCGCGCCGCGAGTTGACCGAGATCACAAACTCCCGCATCAGTCGAACCCCCGCTCTTAGCGATGAGAGCGGGGGTTCTTTTGGAGAGACCACGCCGGATTGGGCCATCTCCGCGTCGTAAGTTGTTGATCTGCCATAGAAAGACGGTCACCAGACGGATTATGGGGACTGCTTTCTGGCTGCGCCAAGCGCGCCCCCACAGAGAAAATTGCTAGCGATTAGGCTGTAAGGTCAGACGGCCCGCTTCGACGAAGTGGGGTGATCACTCAGTGCGCGCTGGATGCGGGCGGGAGAGGAAGCAGACCCATCGAACAAGGAGACC
>JBFMFQ010000034.1:0-21336 GCA_040752075.1 Candidatus Zixiibacteriota bacterium
GGAGGACCGAGTACGACTCCCAATGGGGTGCCAGGGGGAGGTTCAGGCGGTGGCATCAGACTTGACGTTGGTGATCTATCCGGCACTGGAGTAATCCAAGCCAACGGAGGTACTGGATTCTGTTCATCGGGATGCGCGGGAGGAGGAGGCGGGGGGCGGATTGCTGTCTATTACATGTTCAATAGCTTTCCCCAGGGAAACGCTTCGGCCTCGGGTGGCGGGGGTGGGGCGCCCGGGCAACCTGGGACGGTTTTATTCGCAGGCCACCAGATCGTGACGACTCTCGATGACTCCGGACCAGGTTCGCTCAGGGATGCAATGGTCCTGGCGAACTCGATGCCCGGAAGGGACTCAATCACTTTCCTGACCGCCGGAACGATATATCTCGCAACACCTCTCCCTGTCATTTCAGATCCAACGGGCGGAATTGTCATCGACGGGGTTACGGCGCCTGGTCGAGTTACGATCGCGGGGGCGGCTGCAGGAATGGGTCACGGGATCGAAGTGGCTTCCTCGTTTAATAGAATTTGCGGACTGGAAATCAGGGACTTCATGGCAAACGGCATAGCCATCGTCTCCGGGGTAAGCAACACCATCGCACAATGCGCCTTTAGAGACAACGGTGCGCTCGCAATTGATGTGGGAAACGATGGACCGACATTAAACGATGCCGGGGATGCCGACTCGGGACCGAACACTCTTGTTAACTACCCCACGATCGACACGGTCTTCCTGATCGCGACGGACACCTTTTACATTGCCGGGGTCGCGCCGCCCTCGTCTTTTGTCCAGTTGTACCTTGCTGATCTCTACCTGGGAGCGGACACGATTGGGGATGCGTCCGGTCACGGTGAGGGCTGGCTCATTCTGGACACTGCGACCGCGGATCCTGCCGGTCACTTCACATGTGATTCGGTTCGAGTCAGGAACTGGTCGTGGGTCAGCGCCGTCGCCACCGACACCGGCGGTAACTCGTCCGAGTTCTCGCCCAACCGGCCAGTAATACCCGATTCGCTCATCTTCACGGCGTACTCGCCGGTGACCATCATCGTCATTGAACCGGACAGTTCGGATTCAATCGGGTCGACATTCAACACGATCGGTCCGACTGCATCGTACGACGCGGTAACAGACTGGGGTATCGGGCCGAATGGGGTTGAAGGGGAGCCGGATGACCGTGTCATCATCACGAATGTCCAGGGCGGTACATACACGATCAAGGTGAAGGCAAATCCTGGTGCATCGGGCAACGGGTACTTCATGGGAATCCGGGTGGATGGCACAAACGAGGTGTATGCGGGCGTAAGCGGATCCCTTTCACCAAACCCGATCGCAAACCCGCTGCCTGCTGAGGGGACGGAGGCCGTGTTCGCCTACCAAGTCTCGGCGACGCCGCGTGGTGACCTGGACGGTAACCGACTCCTCGATGCCGTCGATTTGGCACTTCTGATTGACATTGTATTCTTCGCAGGAACTGAGCCAAATCCTCGGGCGCTCGGTGACATCAACTGCGACGGCGTTCCGGATGCGGTGGATCTGGCGGTTCTGATTGATCATGTCTTCTTCGCGGGTGATGCCCCCTGCCATTAGTACCGAAGGGCATTGTCTGTCATGCTCGTCAGCAACTTCCCAGGTGGCTGACACACAACGGCCCGCGGGGATCCGGGGTTCTCGCGGGCCCACACGGGGATCCATGTCCGAACGATCGGCGGGCATGTCGGATCTCGCACCGGGTTTAGAAAGCAATCATGAGGAGGTATGTATGCGAAACGTCGGATGGATGCTCCTCGGCGTGTCAGTTGTGTCGGTGACGCTCGCCAACACGCCGCGACCGACACGGGCGCAAGACTACTGCTTCGAAGCTAACCGATCATTTGTGGGAGTCGCCGGATCTCAGTCTGCAATCTCGGCCGACCTCGATGGGGACGGTGACCTCGACATAGCCTCACTGAGCGAGAAGATCGATCTCCTCATCAACAATGGGGACGGGACATTTGCACAATCTGTGGCCGGCACGACCAACCCGGATCTGACTGGGTTCGCGGCGGCCGACTATGACGGGGACGGTGACATTGATTTCGCGCTTGCCGACGCGAATTTCGGCTTTGGGATCGGCGCCGTGATCATGTTTTGGAACCAAGGCAATGCGTCGTTTACTACGGGCCCCGATTACGCGTGGGGGGCCAACCAGTGGTCGATAGCGACGGCCGACTTCAACGGCGATGGGTACTCCGATTTAGCTGTGACCGGAAACACGGCGGGGGTGGGGGATTACTGGCTTTACATCCTGACTAACAACGGGGATGGCACGTTTAGCGGCCCAACATCTTACGATCCGGGCGGAAACATCATGGAAATCGTTGCGGCCAACTTCGATGCGGACTCTGACATCGACGTTGCGATTCGTGGTGGAGCTGGAGTGACGGTTCTCAAGAACGGTGGAAGTGGTACCTTTGGTTCTGCCGTGAATTGGGCGCCGGGTATTGGTGTGGGGTGGCTGACGGCCGACGATCTGGACGGCGACGGCGACAACGATCTGGCATGCAACAATTTCTCCTCTGTGCTTTTCCTCAGGAACAACTCGGATGGCACGTTCGCCGCAGGCGTCAATTACCCGGCGGGAACGGCGCCCGGGGACATGGAGCCGGTGGATCTCGACGGTGACGGACTTGTCGAGATTGTCACAACCGACAGCCCCAATTCGATGGCACTGGTGCTGCCTAACCTCGGGGGGGCGGTCTTTGGGGCAGCGTCCGCCTATAGGGTTGGCGCAGGCCCGAGCACCGTGGTCAGTGGAGACTGGAATGCCGATGGGAGCAACGACGTTGCCGTTGCAAACGGTGCATCAACAGACGTGACGATTCTGTTAAACCAAGGGTCGGGGCTCTCAAATGCGCCGACTTATGATGCTATGGGGGGAGCCTTCGTGGCCAGCGACCTTGACGGTGATGGTGACCAAGATCTGGCAGAAGGGGGGCAGAATCTCGCGGTTCAGAGAAACGACGGGAGTGGGATGTTCGGCTCCCCCGAAGTGTACCCGAGCAGCTCGAATGGTATCGTCATTGCCGACGTCGACGCAGATGGGGATCGCGACATTGTTGGTGTCTCTAGTGGCGCGTTGACAGTGTATTGGAATGATGGTGACGGGAATTTCTCCTGGTCCTTTGGGCAGTCAATTGCCCCAAGCATTTACGTCACTGGTGACGATTTAGATGGCGACGGTGACATCGATCTCGTCACGTCCGGGACGAATGGTGGTCAGGCCATCTACCTAAACGATGGCAGTGGCACTTACACGTCCGCTGGCTTCTTTGTTTCCACGATCCCTTCCTCCCCCAGCCTTGCTGACCTCGATGGAGACGGCGACTTGGACTTGGCTTACGGGAACTCAACGAGTAACAAAATTGCGGTTCGGATGAACAATGGTGACGGGACGTTTGGGGCTCCATTACTGTACAGCACGACTTACAGGCCGACATTCGTAAGGGCGGCCGATCTTGGCGGTGACAACGCACCAGAATTAATCAGCTCGAACGATACAGGCGTGAGGGCGACGATACTCAATAACCTCGGGGACGGGACATTCGCAGCACCCGTACATTACACGTTTCACGGCAACAACACGGGGCCGATCGTGGCTGCAGACATTGACGGCGACTGTGACCGGGATCTCATTGCCGGTTCGGCCAGCTCCCCGCTTGTTGGTTTGAGATTCAATGACGGGAGTGGGGGGTTCGGATCACCAGTCTATTACTCCGGTGTCTCGGCCTGGCGCTATGTAGTCGTTGACATTGACGGGAATGGAACGCGAGACATCGTCACCTACTTTGGGTCCAAGATATACACTTTGATCAATTGCGCCCCGTCACTCGCGTGTCCCTATCCGGGCGACCCGGACGGAAGCGGATTGATTGATGCTGTGGACCTGGCAATCGCTATCGACATTATCTTCTTCGGTTCGCCAGAGATCCAGGACCCTCAGTGCCCTTACGCGCGCGCGGATTTCGACAACGGTGGATTGTCGGATGCAGTCGACCTTGCTATCATGATTGACCATGTCTTTTTCGGAGGCCCCGGTCCAGCGGATCCGTGCGAATAGGGGAGCCCAGGGCTTCCCGATTCAATTAGTTCATAGTCCCGGGGCCGGAGATCCCGACGCGATGTGGCTTTGAGTCATGCTCGTCAGCAACTTCCCAGGTGGCTGACACAACGGCCCGCGGGGATCCGGGGTTCTCGCGGGCCGGGCTGTTTGTAGCAAGCGGCCCTTTAGAGCAAAAGCAGGTCCTTCGTCGCTTCCCCGCTTAGGCGGGGCAGGCTGCTCCTCAGGATGACTCTGTTGTTGGTTGTCTGGCGAGGGTCTAGAAGACGCTGAATTTGAAGTACTTTTTCGGGTTGGCCATGATGTCGTCCAAGAGCCAGCGGGTGTCGGTGACCAGTTCGCGGACTTCGACGTACATCGAGGAGTCGGACATCAGCTTGCCGACGGTGCCGTCGCCGTGCTCCCACTGTGCCACGAGTCGATCGGTGCGGGCGGTGAGCGAGGCTAGGTTGGCGTAGAGGGTGGTGTCGTAGATCAGTTGCGAGAGGGAGCCGCCGCCGGTGCGGATGGCGGTGGCCAGCGAATCGAGGGCGCCGCCGGCATTCTCGACCGAGGCGACCAGGCGCTTCTGTGTTTTGGTGAGTTCGCGCATCATGTCGCGTGAGGCGACGACGAGGGAGTCGAGTTCATCGGAGGAACGGCTCTGGGATGTGAGGCGTCCGAGGTAGCCTTCTCCCTTTTCGATCCGTTCCAGGACGGCGTTCAGGTGCGAGATGGTCGTTGAGAGGTTGTCCATCATCTCCGGGGCGCTGGAGAATGCGGTGGTCAGGTCGCCGGCGACATCGGTCTGGATCACCGCGCCGTCGATGGCGGGCGGCTGACCAGGCTGGCGGAGGGACACGGCGACGTACTTGTCGCCCATGAGTCCGACGGTGCCAATGGAGGCGGTGGATTCGTTGGAGACCAGGTTCCAGGCGTCGGTTTTGATCTGGATGGTCACCCTGATGCTGCCGCGTTCGTCGCCCTCGACGAACCGGATTTCCGAGACATGCCCCACTTCGATGCCGCCGAGCCAGACCGGGGAGCCGGTCGCCAGGCCCGCGATGTCATCGAAGTAGGCGACCAGCGAGTTGGACTTCTTGAAGAAGGTGAAGCCGCTGCCATTGAAGGCCGCCCACATGAGGACGGTGAAGGCGAAGATGATCGCCATCCCGATGCGGACTTCGCCCCAGGCGACACGGTTGCTACGACGCATGGTGTCTCGCCCCGGAACCGGACGACCCGTGATAGGTGGCGTTCAGTGCAAAACCTAAATGGATTCCCGCTTTCGCGGGAATGACATTGGTGTTAACACCCGCTTTCGCGGGAATGACATTAGGGTGAGCTAGGCGGGAATCCTGCACGATTCGGGTTGAGGAGCCGGTTAGAGGCCGTACCACTCGCCGGTTTCGGGATCATAGCCGGCGATGGCGACGGGCTCGAAGTGGTTGGTTTCCTGCTTGGGGTCTTCGTGGTGATCGTCGTCGTCATGCTCGCCGACCGGGCCATCGCCGACGGCTTTGCGTCCGCAGCCGCCCGGATCGCAGCCATGGGAGCAGTTGTTGCCGCGCACGTCCCAGGCCTCTCCGTGTTCCTTCAGCCAGGCAAGTGATTCCTCGTGCATGTCCTCCAGGGCCGGCAACTCGATGATCATCTTGTGCATGTCGATTTCGAGTTGGGCGTCATCGGGCATCGGGTCCATGTCCATGACCGTCTGCCAATCGCGGTAGAAGGCCTTGATCCGGTCGAGGTCGCGTGTCCGGAGAACCACCGCGATTTCGCGGACGTATTGGATGGCGAGGGCATCGATGGCGCTGCAGCAGCGTCCCAAGGGGCAGTCTCCGCCGGCCGGGTTGCACTCAGACCAGCAGCTAAACAAACGGAATAATCGGGGGTTGCGCAAGGGGGGTGTCGGCGTGGGCACGGGATTGCTTCGCCCCGCTGTCCGCCAAAGGCGGACAGCGGGGTTCGCAATGACGGTAACGGTGGACATTCCGCCGACGGCGCCGGAAGCGTGCCACACAACGGGGGCGCCGTCAGGCGGAGTGGCCGGGGATGGCGCGGACTGATTCGAGGAAGGGCGCGAGGAACTCCCGGACATGCGGGTTGGTGCTCTGGATCAGGTCCTGCCCGGGACCGTCGAAGGCCATGAGCCCGTTGTGGAGGACGATGAAGTGGTCGGTGACTTCGAAGGCATCGGCGATCTGGTGTGTGACTACGATCGAGGAGACCCGTTTGACCTGCTGGAGTTTTACGATCATGTCGGTGATGGCGCGTGTCGAGATGGGATCAAGCCCGGTGGTCGGCTCGTCGTAGAGCATGATCAGGGGTTCCACGGCCGCGACGGCGCGTCCGATGGCCACACGCCGTTGCATTCCCCCGGAGAGTTCGTCGGGGAGAACGTCGATGAGGTCTTCGGAGAGGTTCAGAAAGCGCAGGGTTTCCTTTACCGTCGCTTCGACTTCTTCGAGGGAACGGCGGGTGTGTTCGAGGAGGGTGAAGCCGATGTTCTCGCCCACGGTCATCGAATCGAAGAGGGCTCCACCCTGGAAGACCAATCCGATCTTCGGGCGCAGTTCGCTCCAGACGGATTCGGGGGCATCGGTCATGTCGCGGCCATTGATATAGATTCTACCGCTGGCGGGACGCACCAGCCCGGAGACGAGCTTGAGCACCGTGCTCTTGCCCGATCCCGAAACACCCAGGATGACGACGGTCTCCCCCGGCTTCACATGGAATGAGACGTCGCGGAGAACCGGCTCCTTGCCGTAGGAAAACGAGACATTCTCGAATCGGATCATGATTCCGCTCGTTTATAAGAGGCCCTTCAGGTGCGGGACAATGAGACGGGTGAACAGGAAATTGATGAACAGGATTGTGATCGAGCAGGCCACGACCGAATCGGTGGTCGATCGGCCCACGCCGCGTGTGCCGCCGGTGGTTCCGAACCCGATGTAGGTGGAGATGGTGGCGATGATCACGGCGAAGAGAAATGGTTTCGACAGGCCGATGATGAGATTGCCGAGGTTGAGCTTGGCGATGACGTTCGTCCAGTACGCGGTACCGGAGATGTGCGCGATGTAGACCGCGATGATGTAGCCGCCGTAGATGGCGACGAAATCGCAAATGATGGTCAGGACCGGGAGCATGACCAAAAGCGCCCAAAAGCGCGGCACCGCGAGTTTGCGAATCGGGTCCACGCCGAAGGCGGTGAGGGCATCGATCTGCTCGGTGCTCTTCATCGAGCCGATCTCGGCGGCGATTCCGGAGGCGACGCGCGCGGCGACCATGAGCCCGGCGAGCACCGGTCCGAGTTCCCGGACGATGGCGATGACCATCACCCGGCCGAGGTAGTTCTTCGAACCGAAGTCAGCCAGTTCGATCGAGAACTGCAGCGCCATGCCCTGACCCGCGAACACCCCGGTCAGGACCACGAGAAAAAGCGACCCGATGCCGAGGAAGTACATCTGCTCGACGGTCTCCATGAAGTAGAAGGGTCGTCCGAAGAGCCGGCCGAACAGGCGAATGGAATACTTCGTGAGCTCCTGAACGTCCCAGGCAAAGCGTCGGAATGTGCGCCAGAATCGCAGCATCGGGCAGCCAATATACGACCTTTCGGGAGGGGTCGCACGGATTTGACCGGCGCCCGGGAAAACCACTTGAACGACCGGGGGGACTAGCGTAGCATGTGTGAGCCTGAGTTCGTGGGGATGGTTCCTTAACGGGGCCTGAGATCATACCCCTCGAACCTGATCCGGGTAATACCGGCGTAGGGAAACGGACCGGGCGGCCGTGCAAGGAGACAATTGCCGGCTCGAAAGAAGCGCCGTTTCCAGTGGACCGGAAGCGGCTTTTGTCTTTTCGGGTCCCCAGGAAGGTTGGTTTGCGATGAGGAAGTCTGGCGTCGTGCCGGGAGTCGCTGTCGCCGTGGCCGTGGCTGCGTTCGTCTTCTGGGCGAGCGCGGCAGGCGCGGCGGTGCTGTCCGGAAGGATCATCGACGCGGAAACCGGGGAGCCGGTGGCGGCGGCCACGGTCAAACTGGAGGGTCGTGGCACCGGGGTGATCGCCGATTCAAACGGGGTCTTCACACTGGACGACTTTCCGGAGGAAGGCGACCGGCTGGTCGTTGCGCACATTGCCTACCGGTTGTGGCGGCGTTCGGTTCAGCCCGGGGGCGATTTGCTGGTGCGCCTCGATCCGGTGCTTCTGCCGGGGCAGGACATTGTCGTGACCACCACACGCGCCAAGCGCGGGGAATCACCGGTCGCCTTCGAGAATCTGAGCGGGGAGGAGATCCGCTCGACCTACCAGGCGCAGGATGTGCCGATGCTTCTGACACAGGCGCCGGGGGTGTATGCGTTTTCCGACAACGGCAACGGCATCGGGTATTCCTACCTGTCAATTCGCGGATTCACGCAGCGGCGTGTCTCGGTCCTGGTCAACGGCGTTCCTCTGAACGATCCCGAGTCGCACGAGGTGTATTGGATCGATCTGCCCGATCTCGCCGAGAGCATTGAAGATGTTCAGATCCAGCGCGGGGTGGGAACGACCCTCTACGGCGCCAACTCGATCGGCGGGACGATCAATGTGCGCACGGACCGGTATTCGCCGGTTCGCGATATGACGTTTTCCTCGGGATTCGGGTCCTACGACACGCGGCGGTTTTCCTTCGAGGGGAATTCGGGGCTGATCGACGACCGTTACACGCTGTACGGGCGGTTTTCTCGAGTGGTCTCCGATGGTTACCGACAAAACGCCTGGACCGACTTGTGGTCGTACTACTTCTCCGGCGCACGGTACGATGAGAAGTGGACGAACCGGATCAATGTCTTCGGCGGACCTGAAGAGACCCATCTGGCGTACGAGGGAATCCCCCGCCGGTTCATCGAGGGCGATACGACATTCGAATACAACGGTCGGCGGCCCACGGGTGACCCCGATGCGGACCGCCGGTACAACCCGTTCGAATGGAATGGGGAAACGGACAACTTCAACCAGCCGCAGTACCAGTGGCTTTCGGAATTCCGGCCCGATTCGAACTGGCTCTTCGAGAACACCTTGTTCTACATCAAAGGCGACGGTTACTACGATCAGTTGCGCTTCGGCGAGAGTTTCAGCGAGTACCATCTGACACCGTTTACTCAGTTGGTGGAGACCGACACGGGAGTTGTGGAGGTCGAAGTCGACGAGGCCGATCAACTCTGGCGGCGGCGGTGGGTCGACAACGACTTCTGGGGGATTGTGCCCAAGGCCACCCGGCGTCACGGCAGGGGAACACTCACAGTCGGCGGTGAATTCCAGCGTCACCACGGCGACCACTGGGCGGAATTGCAGTCGGTCACGCCGGTCGGGGAGGGATTTCGGCCGGGACAGCGCTACTACGACTACGAGGGCCGCAAAGTCGTGGTCTCCGGGTTCGCGCAGGAAGTGTACAGCCTGACACCGGCGGTGACGCTGACGGGCGCGCTGCAATACTCGTTTAAGGAGTACCGCCTGTTCGATAACCGCTTCGCAAACCTGATGGGGCAAAAGGTGACGCACACGACCACCTACAATTTCATCTCGCCGCGCGCGGGAGTCACGGTTCGTCCGGCAGACCGTGTCACGGTATTCGGCAGCGTGAGTTACAATGAACAGGAACCAACCAACGACGAGATCTTTGATCCGCAGGATGTGTACAGCAATGCGGCGGACTTTTTCGAATCGTATGATCCGGCGACCGGTGTCGGTTCGGACCCGATCATGAAGCCGGAGCGCCTGGTGGATTTTGAACTCGGCGGTTCGTATCAGACCGACCGGGTCTCCGTGGTGGCGAACCTGTTTCACATGCGTTTTCATGATGAGATCGTGTACAACGGCCTGCTCAACGATGACGGGGTGCCGCTGCGTGCCAATGCGCCCACCTCGATCCACCAGGGGATTGAGATCGCCGGGCAGGCACGGCTGGGCCGGGGATTTTCGGCGCGGGGCAATCTCTCGGTGAACGACAACACCTTTGATGAATTCATCGAGTACGTGCCGGATTGGGCGAACTGGGGAGAGACACTGCCAATCGACACGGTAGACCGCGCGGGGAACACGATTTCGGGATCTCCCCGGCACCTGGCGAATCTGTTTCTCAATTGGCAACAGGGGCCGGTGACCATCGGCGGGCATGTGTTCAGCGCCGGGCGCCTGTACATCGACAATTCGGAATCGGACGATGCGTCGATTGACCCGTACACGGTGCTCAACCTGCGTGGCGAAGTGCGGCTCGGCGAACTGGCGAACTGGCCGGATCTGATGTTCGTTGTCCATGTGAACAACGTGCTGGATGAGGAGTATGAAACCGGCGGGTACATCGACGCCTATCCCTTATTTCTCCCTGCGGCCAAGCGGAACTTCTATGTTGGGATGCGGGCGGGATTGTGAAGTCGGTCTTGGGGAAGTCGGTGGGGGATGATAATCAGTAACAGCGGATCGGATTCATGGTCGCGTGATCGGATCATCGGGGTGGGTTGCCGGTGATAGACCATCTACATGCGCTCGATGTCGCGATTCTGGGCGCGTTCCTGATCTTTCAGACCTGGATCGGGTTCCGGTTGCTGCGCCGCCGCGGGGTGCGTAACGACGCGGCGGAATTCCTGCTTGGCGGGCGTCAACTGACTCTCCCCGCCTTTGTCATGACCCTGGTGTCGACTTGGTATGGCGGCATCCTGGGAGTCGGGGAGTATTCCTACCAGTATGGTGTGTCCAACTGGCTGGTGTTTGGAGTTCCCTATTACCTCTGGGCCGTTGTCTTTGCGTTGTTTCTGGCACGACGCGCGCGACGCACACTTTTCTTTTCCATCCCGGATCACCTTCAGAACGCGTACGGCAACGGTCCCGCCATCGCCGGCGGGATCATTGTGTTTGTGATGACGGTTCCGGCGGCCTATGTGCTGATGCTTGGGACGCTGGGGAAGTTGCTTTTGGGCTGGCCCCTTTGGGCCGGGATTGTACTCGGGACGGCCGTGTCCATTGCTTACGTCTTCCTCGGCGGGTTCCAATCGCTATTGCGCACCGACAAGATCCAGTTCATCGCGATGTTCGCCGGCTTTGCGGTCATCATTCCCCTGTGCTTTGTTGATTTTGGGGGCTGGACTTTTCTGAAGGGCAATCTTCCCGCAACACACCTGACCTGGCACGGCGGCAACAGCGGGTGGTACATCCTCTCCTGGTACTTCATTGCGGCGGCAACGCTGGTGGAACCGGCGTTCTACCAGCGCTGTTATGCCGCCAAGTCCGAGTCGGTCGCGAAACGGGGGATTTTCGTGTCGGTGTTGTTTTGGATCGTTTTCGATTTCATGACCACCACCGCTGGGCTGTACGCCCGTGCGGCGCTGCCCGGACTCACCGATGGTCAGGAGTCGTTTCCCGCGCTGGCGGCGAGGATACTTCCCCCCGGTCTCATGGGGATCTTCCTGATTGGGATGCTCGCCACGGTGATCTCCACGGTGGACTCTTACATGTTTCTCTCGGCGATCTCGCTGGGACGGGATGTGATCTGCCGTTTGCGCACGGCCACCGACCGTCTGGTCAACATCGCGACACGCTGGGCGCTTCTCGCCTCGGCGGTCTTGGCGGTGACGCTGGCTCTGATGTCGCAATCGGTGATCGGGTTGTGGCGTGACCTAGGGTCGATTGGAGTGCCGGCGTTGTTATTGCCCGTACTCGGCACATTCAGGCAATCGCAGACTCGTGTCCCTCCCGGGCGGGTTGTGGCGTGGATGCTCGTGCCCGCCGTGGTCGCCGCATTCTGGATCGGGCTGCGCGCCGCGATGGGCGCGTATCCCTGGGGCGTGGAGCCGATATTCCCCGGGTTGGCGACGTCAGCGGTGATTGCGAGCGTCAACCTCTTGTGGCCACAAACTCCAAAGACGCCCTCGCGGCAGGTACAGCGATAATTCGAATTCGCAAACGGGAGACCAAATCTCAGACGGACGGCCAGCGCTCTTCGGGGATGTGCGGGGAGGTCTGGTAGTCGCGGATGATGAGGCGGATGGTGTCGAGGGTGTTGATCTCGAGTTCGCAGAGGCGCCGGATGAACTTACGCACGGTCCAATTGCTGCGGCAGGTCGGGGACCTCAGTTCGATCACCTCCTCCAGGCGAAAAGTGTCGAGGTCGCGCAGGAAGAAGGCGATTTCGCGCCGGAGTTCCTCGAGGCGGTCGCATTGGAGGCCGCCGCTGGGCAGGACGTAGGGATCCCATCCCAGGCGGGACAGGAACGGGGTTCCCCAGTACAGCCGCTTGCTGATCAGGTCATAGACCGATGTACCGGCGCGGCGGGAGTGCCATTGCATCACCATCGGATCGAGATCCCTGATCAGGGCCTCGACCTGGCCACGCAGCGCGGCATGCACGGCCAGCGACGAATCCAGTTCGGCGTGGGTCATGGGACGGGCATCCCAGCGGAGAAAGGCGGCGTCACCGTGCTCCATCCCCCCCTCGCAACAAGGGAGTTCCTCGGCGATGGTGAAGTGCCGTTTGCCGCGCCCAAGTGTCACGGGCAATTGCACATCGCGTCGCCAATCAATGTATTCCTTCACCGTCTCCGGGATCGAACGAACGACATCAAACCGGTCCTCGGCATGCAGGTGACACCCCCAGAGATCGGGCGCATGGGCGACCACTCCACCTTTGGTGTAATCTTCTATGTAGACTTCGACACGTGGCATGCGGCCGAGTCCGCCTGTGGATTGAAACTCGCTTAGATTATACGCGCAATCTACAGCGAGTGCGAAGGCGATATTTCGCCGCCGGAATGCGGAGCAAATCGGACGGAATTAGAGAAGCCAGAAGAGCGATTCGGCCGCCAACTTCAGAAATGGCTGCGGCAGAATCCCGAGAAGCAATGTAATCAGGGACGCCAACCCCAACACCGGCCAATACGGACCACCGCGGTCCGGGTCGGAAGTTGGGACACCCTCCGGTTCGGGCCACATCCAGAGGGCGACCACCACCCTGAGGTAGTAGTAGACTGACACGGCGCTGAAGATCACCGCCCAGATGACAAGTCCGAGATAGCCGGCTTTGAGGGCTTCGGAGAAGAGGACGAACTTGCCCGCGAATCCCACGGTCGGCGGGATGCCGACGAGCGCGAACATGAAGATTGAGAGCGCGGCGGAAATTCCGGGACGCCGCCGGCCGAGACCGGCGATGGACTCAAGCGTGGTCGGTCCCTTCCCGGTTTCCACGGCGGCCACCACGGCGAAGGCGCCGACACTCATCGCGGCATAGCCCAGAAGATAGAACCCGATTGCGCCCACCGAGCCGGCGCCCTTGGCGGTCAATCCGACAAGGAGATAGCCGACGTGGGCGATGCCGCTGTAGGCCAAAAGCCGCTTTAAGTCGCGCTGGCGTAGCGCCCAGATGTTTCCAACAAGCATGGAGAGCCATGCGGCGGCCCACATGACAGTCTCCAGCGGAACATCGACCAACGCGGTCAGAGTCAGGCGCAGCAACAACCCGATCGCGGCGGCCTTGGGAGCGGCGGCGAAGAAGGCCACGGTGGTGGTCGGCGCCCCGGTGTAGACATCGGGCGCCCAGGCATGGAACGGCACCGCGGCGATCTTGAAGAGAAATCCGATCAGAATCAGGATCGCGCCAACCCACAAAAACGGGAGAAACCGTGCGCCGGCGGAAATCTCCTGCCCGATTCCCTCCAGTGAGAATGTCCCGGTCGCGCCATAGACCAGAGCGATCCCAAAAAGCAGGAAACCCGACGCGAAGGCGCCGGTGAGGAAGTACTTAGCGCCGGCCTCGACCGACTCGTCGGAGGAGGTGCGTCCGGCGGCCATGGCATAGAGGGGCAGGGAGAGGATTTCCAGGCCGAGGAAGATCACAATCAGGTTTGCCCCAGACACGAGGAGATCCATGCCGACGATCGAAATCAACAGAAGCGGGAAGTAGGCCGCGCCGAAGATGCCCTTTCCTCCCTGCCATGCCGCCGCGGCGGTCAGGGTCGCCAACAGAGAGCCGGTGAGCAGGATGATGCGGAAGAACTGCGCGAACCGGTCGGAGAGGATCATCCCGCCGAAGGCCGCCTCGATGTGCCCGAACTGCGCGATCACGCTCCAGCCCGCCAGGGCAATGATGAGCGCGGTCATCCATCCGAGGTTGCGCTTTCCCTTGGTCGCGACCTCCGCAACCATTAGGAACAACGCCCCGGCGGTGAGGATGATCTCGGGGGTGATCGCGGCGAGGTTCATCGCGTCTCCTCCCCTGCCGCTCCCGGCGCATCAATCAGCACATAACACGGCCGCTCGGGATCGGGCATGTCGATCAAACGCGAGGGTCTCGCCTGTTCAAGCCACTTCTTGAGATCCGGCTCGACCCGCTTCAGGAAAGGCGACGGGTAGATGCCAATCCAGAAGATCAGGATCACCATGGGAACGACGGTGGCCAGTTCGCGGCCGGTCAGATCGCGGATCGATTCGTTGACCGCGTTCGTGATGGGACCGAAGAACACGCGCATGACCATCCAGAGGATGTAACCCGCGGCGAGCACGATGCCCACAGTGCCAATAATCGCCCAGAAGGGCGATGTCGCGAACGCGCCCAGAAGAATCAGGAATTCGCCGACGAATCCATTGGTGCCGGGAAGCCCAATCGACGAGAGTCCCACGATCAGAAACGCGATCGTGAAGACCGGCGCGATGGCGAACACGCCGCCGTAATCGGCGATCATCCGGGTGTGACGGCGTTCATAGATGATCCCGATCAGAAGGAACAGAGCGCCGGTGGAGATCCCATGATTGATCTGCTGGAGGAGCGATCCGGTGACCCCGATCAGGTTCATGGCCGAGAGTCCGAGCATGACAAAGCCGAGGTGGCTGACCGACGAATAGGCCACCAGGCTTTTCATGTCATCCTGGATCAGGGTCATCTTGGCGCCATAGACAATCCCAATGACGGACAAGACCAGAATGGCGGTGTCGAAAAACTCGAAGCCCTCGGGGAAGATCGGAATCGCGAAACGAATGAATCCGTAGGTTCCGAGTTTCAAAAGCACACCGGCCAGCATGATCGATCCGGCCGCGGGCGCCTCGACATGCGCATCGGGCAGCCAGGTGTGAAACGGGAACATCGGCACCTTGATGGCGAAGGCAAGCGCGAAGGCCGCGAACAGCCAGACTTGAATGTGCGCGGGGATTTTGAGCCCGTACCAGTCCAGCAGGTTGAATGTGCCGGTTCCAGAGTAGCCGCCGGTGTAATGGTAGGTCCAGAGAATGGCTACCAGCATCAATAGCGAGCCGGCCATGGTGTAGAGCACGAACTTGACGGTGGCATAGATGCGCCGTTTGCCGCCCCAGATCCCGATCAGGAAGTACATCGGGATCAGCATGACTTCCCAGAAGACATAGAAGAGGAACACATCGGTCGCCACAAAGGCGCCGATGACGCCGGCTTCGAGAAACAAGAGGGAGGCGTAGTAGCCACGCTGGCGGTCCGTAATCGCGGAGAATGACGAGACCACCGCTATGACGGTCAGGAATGTGGTGAGCAAGACGAGCAAAAGCGAGATGCCATCGATGCCGACACGGTACCCGATGCCGAGACTCGGTATCCAGTCCACCGACTCGACGAATTGAAACCCTGTCCCCGGGGCAAACCCATTCCAGAGCCAAAGCGAGGCGATGAACTCGACCGCCGCCCCCAAAGCGGCGAAGGTCGCCACCCCGCGCGGGCTGCCCGGACGGACGAGCAGGAACAACCCGAGGACCACCGGCCAGAAGATGAGAAAGCTCAGGATTCCCATGCGCTAGTTCATCCTCTGGAGGAAGGTGATGATCGCCCAGCCCAAGGCGATCGCCGATCCAAGGGCGAATGTCGCCGCGCCGACGCGGAAACGTCCTGTTGAAGACCGCACACCGGCCGCCGCGACATTCTGCGCGAGTGTGGCCAGTCCATTGGCGGCGCCATCGATGACACCCAGATCGAAATGCTTGTAAATGGCGCGGGAGCCGCGGATGAGCGGATTGACGATCAGCGCCTGGTAGATTTCATCCACCCAGTACTTGTTGAGCAGGAGATTGTAGACCCCGACAAAACGCAACCGCAGGTTTTCGACACTCTGCGGCGAGCGGATGTACCAGCGGTGCGCCAGCGCGATGCCAAGCACGGCCACCAACACGGACACACCCATGAGGCCATACTCGAGAGCCGCGGAGTGATGCGCCTCATGCAAAGCCAGCGTGTGATCGGCATGCGCGAAGACGGGGCTTAGGAATTCCTCGAACCAGGCCCCTCCCCCAAGGATGTGGGGCCAGCCGATCCAGCCGCCGATGATCGAGAGGACACCGAGCGCCATGAGCGGACGCGCCATCGAGCCCGGCGATTCATGCGGGTGCACATCGGGGGCGACACGTGACTGGCCATGGAATGTCAGGAAGACAAGGCGGAACATGTAAAAGGCGGTCAAGCCGGCGGTGATCGTGCCCACGAGCCAGAGTCCCCAATGGCCGATCGGCGAGGAGAATGAGTACCAGAGGATTTCGTCCTTCGACACGAATCCCGCCAGCGGAGGAATTCCCGCGATGGCGAGCGCCGCGACCGCAAAGGTCCAGTAGGTGGTGGGCAGTTTGGATTTCAGCCCGCCCATCCTGCGGATGTCCTGTTCGTTGGCGAGCGCGTGAATCACGCTTCCCGCGCCGAGGAAAAGCAGCGCCTTGAAGAAGGCATGGGTCATCAGGTGGAAGATGCCCGCCGAGAAGGCGCCGACACCGAGGGCGAGGAACATGTAGCCCAATTGGCTGATGGTCGAATAGGCGAGAACTTTTTTGATGTCGTTTTGGACCAGCGCCATGGTGGCCGCCATAAGGGCGGTGGCGGCGCCGATGATGGCGACAACCGTGAGGGTCACGGGAGCCAGCGCAAAGATGGTCGAGCAGCGGGCGACCATGTAGACACCGGCGGTGACCATGGTGGCCGCATGGATGAGCGCCGAGACCGGTGTCGGACCTTCCATGGCATCGGGAAGCCAGATGTAGAGGGGAATCTGCGCCGACTTGCCGGTTGCGCCGAGGAACAAGAGCAGTCCGATCGCGGTCAGAATCCCGCCTGCGGCGGCCACGGCGCCCGGGGCGCGTTCGAAGACGGTCAGGTAATCAACGCTGCCGAACTGCCAGAAGATGAGGAAAATCGCAATGGCGAATCCGAAATCGCCGATGCGGTTGACGACAAACGCCTTCATTCCGGCGCGCGCCGCCGACGGCTTCCGGAACCAGAATCCGATCAAGAGATACGAGCAGAGCCCCACGCCTTCCCAGCCGATGTACAGGGTCAGGAAGTTATCTCCCAGAACCAGCATCAGCATGAAAAAGACGAACAGATTCAGGAAAGCGAAGTAGCGCGGCTGGTCGGGATCATGCGCCATGTATCCGGCGGAGTAAACGTGAATGAGGAAGCCGACCCCGGTGACGACCAGGATCATGACCGCCGATAGCGGATCGAGAAGGAATCCGAATGAGACGTCGAAGCCGCCGACCTGAATCCACTGGAGGGGGCGAACGATCACCTGTCTTGGATCGAGGCCGAGCAACGCAAAGAACGAACCGAGCGAGATGATAAACGAAACGAGCACGCTGCCGCAGGCGACGGTGGTTGTGACGCTTCGTCCCCAGCGGCGTCCAAAGAACCCGTTGAGGAGAAAGCCGAGAAGCGGCCAGAGGGGGATTGTCCAGAGGAGGGATAGCATCGCGTGTCGGCGAAGTACTGTTTTGGGTTATCCCTTCAGGATATTGAGACGGTCGACATCGACCGAGCCTTTGCGCCGGTAGATGGCGACCAGAAGCGAGAGGCCCACGGCCGCTTCCGCCGCGGCCACCACCAGCACGAAAAAGACCATCATCTGGCCGCCGAGATCGCCGTGAACACGGGCGAAGAGTATGAGCGCGAGGTTGGCGGCATTGAGCATCAGTTCCACGCCCATGAGAATCACGATCGCGTTGCGGGCGAGCATCACGCCGAGAACACCAAGGACAAAGAGGATCGACGCCAGGCCCAGGTAATACTCCATCGGGACGGGAAGCGTGCTCATGCGGTCTCCCCGGCGGAATCAGCGGCCGTTTCCGTCGCCGGCGGTCGCTTGGCAAGGACCACCGCGGCGATGACCGCCGCCAAAAGCAGAATAGAAGTTAGTTCGAAGGGGAACAGATACGCCCCGAAGAGCGCATGGCCGATGTCTTTGACTCCGCCGAAAGTGTCGGGGACCCGCACCGCGGCCGAGCCATCGCCCGCGAAGACGATAAACAACTCACCCAGAAGCGCACCGGCGGCCAGCGCGCCGAGGAAACGCACACCGGGGAGTTGATCGGGACCGAACTCATCTTTGCGCAGATTCAGCATCATCACGATGAAGAGAAAAAGGACCATGATCGCGCCGCCATAGACGATGACCTGGAGTGCCGCGAGGAATTCGGCCGAGAGTTGCAGGAAGATGACCGCGAGGCAGATGAGCGTGACGATCAAATGCAGAACCGACACGATGGCATTGCGCAGGAAGACCACGCGGAAGGCAGCGATCACCGCCACGATTGCCGCCACCCAGAAGATGAACTGATCCATCATGCCCCAAGAGAACTAATTCACAAGAATTTGCCGACGGCCGGAGTGAATGCTGACTCCGCCTGATCGGAGGTGCCAGTATCGCGGGGCATGTGGATTGAGTCAACCCCGTTTTGGGCGTCGGCTGTCAAAGAGAGCGGCGGGAAGTGGATTTGGGGCAAGGGGTTGCGACCCCGGCCGCAACCCAGGCCCCGATTCCGGTTCCCTTCTCCCCCGCCCTGCCGCACGTTACTCACCATGCGGGGGGCGACCGACCGTGGTTGAGTATCCATTCCTGATAGCATCCCTCGTGGCCGGTGTGCTGGCGCTGGCCGGGGTCATCTACTTTGTGGTGAGATCACGGAGACGCGAACCAACGGATGCCGGTGCGGAGCGGCATCCGGACCCGGGCGGGGACCCGCGGCTGCGGCAAATGCGGCAATTGACCCCGGCGCAGTTTCAGCGGATCTGTCACCTGCACACGGTGCTGGCCGAGGCCAACCCGGTCAGCCTGGAGGAGTGGATCGCCGGATTCGAGGCCGATTCCCAGATTGAGCGGGAGTTGCGTGTCTACGAGGCGGTCGCGGCGACATACCTGAAAGCAACCCGCCAGACCATCCTTTCCAGCCAGGAAAAGCAGAAGTTCTTCGAGGATCTCGTTGTCCTCTCCTACGACCCGGAGAACCCGATTGTCCATCCGGCCCGGCTGCCGCGTGGGCTGCCTCCGTGGGAGGAGATTGTGGGGTGGTATCGGGAGGAGTTGGGTGGCAGGGGGCGGAGTTAGATTGCCGATTTGATCAGTTCTCTACACAGCACACAAAAGCGTCAGCAGTCTCACCTGACGTAGCGGCCCCGCCATCACATGAACTTCCGGCGCCTAAACGCACGTACATCTTCTGCTCGGAGCTCAAACCACTCGCCGTTTCTGCGTTTGTCCGCGAATCGAAGGTGCCAATACCTCTCAATCCCAACCGGATCATCCGTCCTAATTGTGTGAATGACACGCGATTTCTCCGGTAGCTGAATAGCCAATTCTCGTTCTCGTCTGCCGACCGCGTTGGAGCGACCGATCTTGTAGTAGCGACTTAATTTGAGGAGATACACGGAGCCGTCTTCAGGCTCCCGGAATTCAGTGGTGCCTTCAATGGAAGTCACTTTCGGGCGACCAATCCGTGCCAAAACCTGGTCACACATGTCTGCAACGTCCATGTGCCCGTGTGCCTCCGCAAAGGACCTGAGACGGGATGCGAGTTCACGCTTTCCGCCAAACCGCCTAAAGGTACTGTCCCATGGAAACCCGGGTGCTGATCGTGCCTTCATCTTTACTTCTCTTGTCACTGGGAATCGACCTACTTCTCGTGCGAGTGCAACAAGTGCATCCAGAGGCACATCCTCATCCAACTTCCCCTGGAGTGGGTTTGGCGCGTAACCGGCTTCGCTTAACGCATCTCCCCATCGTGCCCACAGCTTTCCCTCCCAATCCGCTCGACTAATGCCGGTTTCCTTCTCAAAGCGGGCTATCCCCAGCGGGGCTCCTCCATTCAGTTTGGCGGTTCGTTCAATCTCACTAATGATTTTATTCTTGGTGACCATTTGCCGAATGCCCCCTGTCTAAGGTGTGCTCGATCTCCTTGAGTGTCCTCCCTTGGCGGTCCTTCCAGGAGATTAGTCCATTGGCATGCCCGCCGTGCACGACTGCCGCGGCAGCGCTCGGACTCGAGAATTCGACGTCCCGGGTGAACACCAAAGACGTCCCCTTTTCGATCAGCAAGCCGTTCTCCCGCAACGAATCTCGGAGCTTTCTTGCCCATGGCCACTTTTGAGAAGAGGGTCTATCTTCGAGAACTGCCAGACTTCCCTTGCGCACGAGAAATCCACTCGGTGTCAGATGACCTTGCGCCTGAATTCCTTTGATTTCGCAGATCAGGAGTTCGTCTCGTTCGTCAATCTGCAGCGCACCTGAGGACGGAACTAGGTGCTCCACGCCTAACACAGGCAGGAGTTGTAGCATCTTTTCAAGGAAAACCTCCATGTCCTCACGATCCGATTCCGGAAGCCGTGAACTACTACTGTTCCCGTTCACGACCAGCGCGCGGCCGGCGTCCCGGGCAATTCCAATCAACCGACCCTCCAGATAACGGATGTGGGACTTCGTTAGGTTCTCATCCTTACTGACGAAGAATACGATCTGATTCCAAAAATCCCTCTCGAGATGAGATTTCACTCTCCCTCTGATGCTCTCCGCTTCTCCAATGTACACAGCGGCTCGGCCCGAATCTGGATCCACTCCCGTAAGGAAGTAGACGCCGGACTTTTCAGTTTCCTCTCGAGACAGCAAGTTTTCGAACTCACTTCTTGGACCGGCCAGAGCTTGGCCCGACCAGTTTGAAATCTCAGCGGTCCTGAGCCGCTTGGGATCGCCGTTCACTAGAAAGATCTTAATCGTCGCGCCTGCCAAGGCGTTCCTCCTCGCACAACGGTCCCTTAGACACAATTGCCGAGCAATCCGCTCCGCTGACAGAATATACTCAGATACCAAAGGTGGTTCAAACAGTTCTGACTCTCAGAGAGCGGGGCCAGAGTGAGAGTCATTGTCACCCCTCGCAATAGGGAAACGGGATTGCTTCGTCGGTCGTCCCGCTGCGCGGGACTCCCTCCTCGCAATGACTGTGGGGGAGTTCAGTCCGCGTCG